>NZ_CP014335.1:75000-375000 GCF_001610955.1 Geobacillus thermoleovorans | reverse complement strand
GTATTTAGAGGAATATTATACGATCGCGAAAATCACCCGCGCCGGTTTGCGCACCCACCACGTTGACGCCAATACAAGGCTATGCACGGCGACAGCCGAATGGTCGCTTATCCAAAGCTTCGGCGCCGACGGTCCTCCGGCCTGCCTTGACGATTTGGATGTTGCGGAAGTCATCGTATTTATCGGCCGGAACTCAAACGAGACGAATACCGTCCTCTGGGAGCGGGTACTCGATGCCCGGCGGAAGCGCGGCACCAAAATTGTGGAAATCGACCCGCGCCTTGACATCAGCCAAAAAATGGCTGACTTATCGCTCCGGCCGAAAAGCGGCACGAACGTCGCCGTCTTAAACGGGCTGATTCATTTGCTCATCGCCAACGGCTGGATCGACCGCGGCTACATCGAACGCTATACGGTTGGGTATGAGCAGCTCGAGCGAACGGCCGCCCGCTACACGCCCGAAGTGGTGGAACAAATTACCGGTGTGCCAGAACGCGATTTGCGAACGTGCGCCGAATGGATCGGCACGTCAAAAACAACCGTCACCGTACTGCTGCAAGGCGTCTATCAAAGCATGGACGCTACGGCCGCCGCCTCGCTCGTCAATTCGATGCACTTAATCATGGGCAAAATCGGCAAGCCGGGGTCGGGGCCGTTTCAGCACGCCGGGCAGCCGAGCTCGATGTCCAACCGCGAAGTCGGCGGCGCCGGCTTTTACCCCGGATACCGGAACGATGAAAACCCGAAACATTTGCAAGAAATCGCTGATTTATGGAATGTCGATGTCGAGACGCTGCCGGTCGGCCCGCAAACGCATGTCATGGAGATGCTTCGGCTGATCGAGGAAGGGCACATCCGCATGTTTTGGGTGATCGCCACCAATCCGGCCGTTTCGCTGCCGAACCGCAAGCGGGTGATCGAACTGCTCAAACAGGTGTTCCTTGTTGTCCAAGATCCGTTTTTCAACGAAACAGCCGAGTTCGCCGACCTCGTTCTCCCGGTCGCTTTATGGGGAGAAAAGGAAGGCACGATGACGAATTTGGAGCGGCGCGTCAACGTGCTTCGCAAGGCGGTCGACCCGCCGTTCGGCTTGCCGTCCGACTTGGAGCTGCTGATCGAATTTTCCCGGCGCATGGGGTTTCGCGACCGAAGCGGGCGTCCTCTCATCACCTACCGCACACCCGAGGAGGCATTTAACGAATGGCGCCTCGTCTCAAAAGGTCGTCCGTGCGACATGTCGGGCATGACCTATGAAAAAATCGAACGGCTTGGGGGCATTCAGTGGCCGTGCAACGAACAATATCCCGAAGGAAAAAAACGGCTGTACACCGACAACGTGTTTCCGACGGCTGTCGATGAGGCTGAGTCATACGGTCGCGACATGCGGACAGGACGGGCGCGGACGCGCGAAGAGTTCGCCGCCATCGGCGCCAACGGACGCGCCATTTTGTACGGGATCGACTGGTCGCCGCCGCTCGAATGGCCGGATCGGGAATACCCGTTTTGGCTGAATACCGGGCGCAACGTCTTCCATTGGCATACGCGGACGAAAACCGGGCGGGCTCCGCTTTTGCAGCTGTCGGCTCCGGAAGGGTATGCGGAAATTCATCCGGACGACGCCGCCCGCTTGCAGATCCAAATGGGCGACTGGGTGCGCGTCTCAAGCCGCCGCGGTGAAGTGATCGTTCGCGCTCGCCTCACCGACTCCGTGCTGCCGGGCATGGTGTTTCTTCCGTTTCACTACGGATCACTGCTTGAGCAGGAAGCGGCAAACGAGCTGACACTCGATACGTGGGATCAAGTGTCAAAACAGCCGCATTTTAAAAACGGCGTTTGCAAAGTCGAAAAATGGTTAGGGAGAGAACAGGATCGCGATGAATGAACAATGGGACAATCGAAAAGAGATAAGCGGTCTGCTCAGCGACATTCAAGCGGCCAATGAAACGATCCAGCAACAGCTGCGCCCATACGTGCAAGAACATCGGTATACCTATCCGCTTTTTCAACGGCTCGCCGCATTGGCCGAAGAACTCAGCGAACACGTCTCCACCCTTCTTAGCGGACCGCTTGAACGAAACGAAGCAAAATATCATCTAAGCGTGCTGTTTCGCACGGCCGAAGCCATGGCAGAAACGAACGAGATGCTCAAAGCGGTCGGTCGGTTCCACCCGAGCGTGCCGCTTCAAGCGCTCACGTACGCGCTGATGCGGCTCGTGCCGACGGTGGCTGCCGCTTACGGCCATTATGAAAGTTTATTGATCGTCACGCCGCGTTTTCAACAGCTTAGCCGCCTTTGGCGCCATGCGGAAGGAGGATAAGCATGGAAAGCTACTATGCCGCGCTCAATGCCATGGCCGCCGCGCCGAACGATGGTGTATTCGCCATCACGATTGACGTGGAAGGCTCGGCCTACCAAAAGGAAGGAACATGGATGTGGATCGGAGCAGACGGAAAGACAACCGGCTTATTAAGCGGCGGATGCCTCGAAGAAGCGGTGGCTGCGTATGCGATCGAAGTGCTGTCAAGCCGGCAGGCGGCGGCCCTATCGTTTGACTTGCGCACAGAAGATGACGGAGGGTGGGGGCAAGGAAGCGGATGCGACGGCGTCATCCATGTTTGGCTTGAGCCGGTCACAAACGAGACGAAACCGGATTGGCTTACGTTGAAACAGCGCCTTGACCGCGGCGAACATGTGCTGATGGCGCGAAGCATCGCTCATCCTAAGGAACCGCCGTTTTTCCAAAGCGAAACAGGGGAACGCTTCGGCGGCTATGTTTCACCGCCGAGGCCGGAATGGCTCAACGCGCTGCATGGCACCCCGTTTTTCCGCGGCCGGAACGGGGTGCAGGAAACAGATGACGGCGCGTTTTACATCCAACATTTTTGGCCGAAACCGCGCCTCGTCATTTTCGGCGCCGGCCCAGACGCCCCGCCGCTCGTCTCGGCGGCCAAAGCGGCGGGATTTTCCGTTACCGTGAGTGATTGGCGCCCAGCGTTTTGCCACCCATCCCATGTTCCGGACGCCGACGCCTTCGTCATGGGCTTTCCGCATGAAACTGTTCCGCGGCTTCGCCTAAACGAGCGCGACTTTGTCGTCATCACGACCCATCAGTTTGAACGCGACCGCGAACTCGTTTCCTTGTTAGCCGACATGCCGCTCGCTTATCTGGGCGTGCTCGGTCCGCGGCGGCGCACGGACCGCCTCTTTCCTTCCGGCTCGACGCCTCCATTTGTCCGTTCGCCGGCAGGGCTTTCCATCGGCGCACGCGGTCCGTATGAGATCGCCGTTAGCATCACCGCCGAATTGATCAGCGTCCTTCGCGGGCGATCAACGGAGAGAGTATCATGAATGGCCCAACCATCGCTGTCATTTATTTGGCGGCTGGAGAAAGCCGGCGGATGGGAACGGATAAACGCGCTTTGCCTTGGGGAGAAAGCACGCTGGGGGCCGCCAGCCTTAAAGCGGCGCTTCGTTCCCGCCTTTCGCCCGTCATCGTCGTCGTTCCTCCGGACGATGCGCTCGCGTGGCTTCCAGACGAGCTTCGGAATCATGAAAACTGCCGCTTCACCCGTTGCGCTGACCATTGCCGTGGGCAGGCGCATTCGCTTGCCTGCGGCTTGCGGGAATCGCTCGCTAGCGGGGCGGACGCCGCTGTCGTATTGTTGGCGGACCAACCATTTGTCACTGCGGACGTAATCAATGCGCTTACCGACCTTTACCGCCGCCACCGTCCTGATTACGTCGCCTTCACCCGCTTCGGCACGCCGATGCCCCCAGTCATTTTTGGGAAACAAACGTTCCCTGCCTTGCTTGCTCTAAGGGGCGATGCCGGGGGGCGCACACTGTTTCACCATCCGCGTTGGCGCGGTCTCTTGTATGAAGGCGATGAGACGATCGGCATCGACATTGACACGATAGACGATTATAAGCGTGCCGTCATGGATCGAGAAGAAAAGGAGGGACGCCACCGTGGCCATCGGTAAAAGCATCATCCGCAAAGAAGCGTGGGATAAAGTGACCGGCCGGGCGAAATATACGAACGATTTCAAAGAACAGGGGATGCTTCATGCCGCTCTAGTAACAAGCCCATACGCCCATGCGCGCATCCTCTCGCTGGATGCACGCCGCGCGCTCGCCGTCCACGGCGTCCATGCTGTTGTGACCGGCGAAGGGCTTCCGCTCACCGGTGAAGACATGCGCGATCGTCCGCCGATCGCCGTCGACAAAGTGCGCTACTATGGCGAAGTCGTCGCCGTCGTCGTAGCCGATACGCTCGCGCAAGCCGAACAAGCGGCCCGCCTCGTCCGCGTCGTTTACGAACCGCTTCCAGCCGTCGGCTCGCCGCGCGAGGCGTTGAAAGAAGGCGCTCCATTATTGCATGAACATCTCGACCGCTATGAAAAAAACAAAACGACTCATCCTGAGCCAGGGACAAACGTCGCCCACCGGACGAAAATCAGAAAAGGCAACATTGAACAAGGGTTTGCTGAAAGCGACGTCATCGTCGAAACAAGCGTATCGTTCGCCCCTTCCGATCATATCGCGATGGAAACACGCTGCGCCACGGCAGAAATTTGGCCGGACGGCACGATCCATATTTCCGCCTCCTCACAGTCACCGTTTATGATCAAGAAGTTGCTTCATACGTATTTTGGCGAAGAAACCGGCAAAGTCATCGTCCATACGCCGCTTGTCGGCGGCGCCTACGGAGGAAAAGCGCCCGTCCAGCTTGAGTTGCTTGCCTACCTTGCCTCCAAAGCGGTCGGCGGCCGAAAAGTGAGCGTCTGGAACAGCCGCGAGCATGACATGGTCACTTCGCCCGTCCATATCGGTTTGGAGGCAACCGTCAAAATCGGCGCGACAAAAGAGGGCTTGCTCAAGGCCATGGAAATCTTATTTCTATTTGACGGCGGGGCTTATTCCGACAAGGCGATCGATGTCAGCCGCGCCGCAGCCGTCGATTGCACCGGCCCGTACCATGTCGAAAACGTCTTTTGTGATTCATTGTGCGTCTATACGAATCGCCCGTACGCGACGCCGTTTCGCAGTTTTGGCCATTGCGAACAGGCATTTGCCGTCGAGCGGGCCATCGATGAATTGGCACGAACGCTTCAACTTGACCCATGGGACGTGCGGCGCAAAAATGCCATCCGCCCGGGGCATACGACCCCGACGCAAGTGCGGCTCACAAAAAGCAACGTCGGCAACATATCAGCCTGCCTCGACCGGTTGCGCGAGCTGATGCGCTGGGACGAGTGGCAGCGCGTCGAAGTGGACGCTTATACGGTAAGAGCAAAGGGAATCAGCAGCGGCTGGAAAACATCGACGATCGACACAGATGCTAGCTCGGGCGTCATCTTAACGTTCAACTCCGACGGCAGTGTCAACGTCATCTCCGGCGTCGTCGAAATCGGAACCGGAACGAAAACGGTGCTCGCGCAAATCGTTGCTGAACGGCTGAAGATGGACGTCGATTGTGTCCATGTCAAAATGGATATTGATACGCAAACGACGCCGGAACATTGGAAAACAGTCGCCAGCCGCGGGACGTTTATGGCCGGACGTGCGGCGCTTGCCGCTGCCGACGACGCCATCCGTCAGTTAAAAGACATCGCCGCCTGCGTCTTGCGGGCCTCGCCGGACGATTTGGAAGTCGGATTCGGGCGCGTCTTTTTGCGCGATGACCCGGCCATCTTTCTTCTGATCAAAGACATCGCCTATGGCTACAAGTTTCCGAACGGCAACGCCATCGGCGGGCAAGTGATCGGGCGCGGCCACTACATTTTGCGCCACTTGACCCCGCTTGATCCGGAGACCGGCGCCGGCAAACCGGGACCGGAATGGGGCGTATGCGCCGAGGGAGTGGAAATTGAGTTCAACCGCCGCGACTACACGTATCGCATTGTCAAAGCGTATGCGGTCATTGATGCCGGCAAAGTGCTCAACCCAAAGGCAGCGCTTGGCCAAGCGATGGGGGCGATGAGCATGGGGCTAAGCTTTGCCAGCCGCGAAGGGTTTCTTTTTGACAACGAACAGCGCGTGTTAAACCCACAGTTGCGCACATACCGGCCGATTCGCTTCGGCGAACATCCAGAGTACATCGTTGAGTTTGTCGAAACGCCGCAAATCGATGCCCCATACGGCGCTCGCGGCATCGGCGAACATGGCTTGATCGGCATGCCCGCCGCCTTGGCAAACGCCTTGTCTCTCGCTGCCGGCGTGTCGCTCAATGAACTGCCGCTTGTGCCTGAACTCATTTGGCGGACACAGAAAGGGGACTCCTATGGTTCCGTTTGACTTTGCCTACTACCGGCCGCAGTCGATCGCCGAAGCGACAGCGCTGTTTGCGGCGCTCGAGCGGGATGGAAAACGACCGCTCTACTACGGCGGCGGCACGGAAATCATCACGTTGTCTCGGTTGAACCTTGTCCGCACCGCGGCCGTCATTGACATAAAATCGATCCCTGAATGTCGGTCGCTTGATGTCGACAATGGTTCTCTCGTGCTCGGAGCGGCGCTCTCCCTCGGCGAGCTCGAAGAAGCAAATCCGTTCCCGTTATTGACAAAAGCGGCGCGAGAAGTCGCCGACCGGACAGCGCGCAACCAAATTACGCTCGGCGGCAACATCTGCGGACAAATTTTTTACCGTGAGACCGCACTGCCGCTATTCGTCGCCGAGGCGGATGTCATCATCGCCGGACCATACGGCATCAGGCAATGCCGCTTCCTTGACTTGTTTCATCAACAGCTGCAGCTTGGCCGCGGTGAATTTGTCGTCCAGTTCAAGGTTGACCGTGCCACCGCCACCCTGCCCCATTTCCACCGCAAGCGCCGCAAGCAAGGGGAAGTCGGCTACCCGCTTGTGACGATTGCAGCGCTGAAAAAAGACGGGACGGTTCGCGTTGCCCTAAGCGGCATCTGCCCGTTTCCGTTTCGCTCGGCTGACGTTGAGGCGCACCTCAACGACCGGAACCGCCCAGTTGGTGAACGAATCCAAGCAGCGGTTGACGCCTTCCCGCGCCCGATTTTGCACGATATTGAAGGCTCAGCAGACTACCGGCTGTTCGTGGCCGCCCAGCTGCTTGAAGATATGCTTCGTGAGCTCGGAGACGGAGAAACCGTCTAAACAGGAGGTGAGCATGCGGACATGGAGGAAACGACAAAGCGGGAGCTTGTGCTGCACGTTAATGGAGAACGAAGATCGATCGTCACTCGCCAAGCCGAAACGCTGCTGTTTGTTTTGCGCGATGGGCTGGGGCTGACCGGGGCCAAGCCAGGCTGTTTGAACGGCGACTGCGGCGCCTGCACCGTCTTAGTCGACGGCACGCCAATCAAATCGTGCATGATGCTCGCGATTGAGACAGTCGGCAAAGAAATCACCACGATCGAAGGGCTTGATGATGCCCCCATTCAGCACGCCTTCGTCCGCCACTTCGCCTTTCAGTGCGGCTATTGCACTCCTGGATTCATTATGAACGCCCACGCACTCATCGAGCGGCATCCGGGCGCGGATCAAGCGACGATTCAAGAATGGCTGGAGTCCAATATTTGCCGCTGCACGAGCTATCAGGAGATCGAGGCAGCGGTAAAAGAAGCGCTTGAAGCAAAAAAAGCGGACATATAGCCTTCACATAACCGGATATCCCGAGTCTAGCGGGGATATCTTTTTTTGTTTTGTGCGACGTTTTTTCGTCGTCGATCCGATTTTGCCGGTCATCGCCGAAAGCATCGGCGCGACCCACTGGCAAGTGGAAATGTTGTTTACCGCCTATATTTTTACGATGGCGGTCATGATGATTCCCGTTGGCCTTGTCGTCAGCCGCGTTGGTGATAAACAAATGATGGTGATCGGACTTGGCCTTGTCACGATTTTCTCATTATTGTGCGGTTTCGCCGCCGACATTCCACAACTGTCGATCTTCCGCGCCGGTTGGGGGCTTGGCAATGCCACCTTTTTTGCAACGGCTATGACACTGTTAATCGCTTTGACACTGCAGGCAAGCACCGCTGTCGGCTTGTATGAGGCGGCGATCGGCCTCGGCATGGCCGGCGGTCCGCTCATCGGTGGACTGCTGGGCCAACATTCATGGCGCTACCCGTTTATCGGCACAAGCGTACTCATTTTTATCGCCTTTTTGCTTGTCGCATTTTTTGTGTATGATCCAAACAAAGGAAAACCGAAAAAAGCAGTCGGATGGCAGGAAATGCGGCATCTGCTCGCCTTTCCGCCGTTTTTAAAAGGGGCGATCGGCGGGATGCTTTATTATTACGGCTTTTTCGTTGTTTTGGCCTATTCGCCTCTGGTCATGAAGTTATCGGCGATTCAAATCGGTCTTGTCTTTTTCGGCTGGGGGCTTTGCCTCGCCTACGGATCGGCAGCGTTGGCCCACCGGCTTGAAGCAAAATACGAATCGAAACAAATATTGCCTTACAGCTTATTGCTGTTTGCCGTTTTATTGCTGCTTTTAGCGGTCGCTGAACAAACATGGTTCATGATCGTCCTTATCATTTTGTCGGGCCTTGTATCCGGCTTAAACAACGCCTTGTTTACAGGCTATGTGATGGAAACATCGCCGTATGAACGCGGCGTCACTTCCGGCATGTACAACTTCGTTCGCTGGATGGGGTCGGCCATCGCTCCAGTGCTATCTGGCGTCATCGGTCATGCCGTTTCCGCAAAGGCGCCGTTTATGATCGCCATGGCGCTGTCGCTTGTTGCATTCCTTTTCCTTGCCTGGCGCAAACGGGAGCCATCGGCAACGAAAACTGTATAAAAGCAACCGTTGCGGACAAAACGAAAACACGCCCGTTTCTCGGTGAGAAACAGGCGTGTTTTTTATTCGGATCATTGTCATCATCTCTTATCATCACTCTATGATGCTTTTTTCATAAGCGAACCGTTTTCTTCTCGTTAATCACCACTCCTCGTTTTTTCATCTCGTCCATATATACATCCCCCGGAACGATTTGCTCCGGCGGATAGACGCCGCGCTTTGTGATCACCCCACGGCCGATGAGCTGGGCGACAGCGGAAATGGTGTAGGCCGTCGTACGCGCCATCGCCGTCACCTTATTTTCGCGGTCATTGAACGTGACGGTTTCGTATTCCAGCACCGTTTCTTTTCCATCTTTTCTACCGCCGACGATGACCCGAAGCAACACCACATCATCTTTTCCTTTCAAATCGAGCAGCGGCTTCAGGACGGAAAGCAGCACATCGCGCGGCTTGACTCTGCATCCATTGATCTCAACTTCCACATCGTTGCGCGTCAAATTCAAATCGACAAGCAGCTTGCATTTTTCCGCATGGCCGCGGTAGCGGATCGTTTTGTACTCGAGCCGCTTCAAGTTCGGAAACGAGCGCGAGAGCGTCGACGTCCCTCCTGAGGTATGAAACGCTTCAAGCGGCCCAAACCGGTCGAAATAAATCGGTTCCACTTCGGAAAGCGACGGCACTTCCTGCTTTTGGCCGTCGCGGATAATGAGAGACGGATCGGTGTAATGGTCAAGCAGCCCTTCCAAGGAAAACACATGGTTGTACTCGAGCGGCGGCTCAGGGCGGACGGGGATGCCGCCGACATACAGTTGGATCGATTCGACTTCATCAAGCTGGCTTGCCCCATAGCCGGATAAAATGTTGATCATTCCGGGTGCGACGCCAAGGTCGGGGATGATGGTCACCCCAGCGGCTTGGGCTTGTTCATGCAGCTCAAGCACCCGGTCGGTGATATGGCCGATATGGCCGCCTAAATCGACAGAATGGACGCCAGCTGCAATAGCTGTTTTCGCCACCGTTTCGTTAAACTGGTAAAACAAGGCGTTGACAACCACATCGTGCCCTTTCATGAAAGCCGACAGCTGCCGCTTGTCGCTGGCATCCACCCGCACAGCGGCAAGCTTTTTGGAATGAAGCTGCCGCACCGTCTGCTCCGCCTTGGCCAAATCGACATCCGCCAACGTCACCGCCTCAACATCTTGGCTTTGCACTAAATCGCGTGCTGCTTCTTTGCCCATCAGCCCCGCTCCAAGCACGAGCACTTTCATCGTTCTTTCCCCCTCTGTCACCGATTCTTTGCCATACGCTCACATGACAGCCGCTTTTTTCACATCTTTGCCGCGGCCGCTGCTTCGATTCACGATATATGTTCCACGTTGATCTTCGCTTCTCTTTTGCCGGCCATGTTGCAAGCGACAGCCCGGTTCAATCATCGGTATCGATTTGCGCCCGCTGCAGCTTGCCGCTGAAATCGACATAAATGCTCCGCCATTCGGTGAATACGTCAAGCGCAGCGACGCCGGAGTCGCGGTGGCCGTTGCCCGTCCCTTTCGTGCCGCCAAACGGCAAATGAATTTCCGCTCCCGTTGTGCCGGCGTTGACATACACGATGCCGGTGTCCAAATCACGCATCGCTCGGAATACATTGTTGACATCGCGTGTGAAAATGGCGCTTGACAGCCCATAATCGACGCTGTTGTTGACGGCGATCGCTTCGTCCAAACTGCGGACGGAAATGATCGACACAACCGGGCCGAAAATTTCTTCGCGGGCGATGCGCATATTCGGCGTGACATCGGTGAAAATCGTCGGCGCGTAATAAAAGCCGCGCGCATAGTCGCCCTCGCGCAGTCGATGACCGCCAATCAGCAATTTCGCCCCTTCTTCTACACCAATGCGCACGTAGCGGTCGATCTTTTGCAGCGCCTCTTCATGGATGACGGGTCCGACTTTGACCGTTTCATCCAACCCGTTGCCGATTTTCAATGTTTTCACGGCTTCCAGCAGACGCCGCTCAAGCTCCTGTTTCACCCGCTCATGGACGATGACCCGGCTGCACGCCGTGCACCGCTGGCCTGATGTGCCGAACGCACTCCAGATGATGCCGTCAACCGCCAATGTCAAATCGGCATCATCCATGACGATCACCGCGTTTTTCCCACCCATTTCGAGCGACACTTTTTTCAACAGTCGTCCGCATTTTTCCGCAATCATCCGCCCGACTTCATTCGATCCGGTAAATGAGATGACCTTGACATCCAGATGCTCGACGAGCGCATTGCCGACTGTCGGCCCGTCACCGTGGACCACATGAAACACTCCCGGCGGCAAGCCCGCTTCTTCAAAAATGCGAGCTAATTCCTGCGCCATGATCGGTGTCTCGGGCGCTGGCTTCCATACGACCGCATTGCCGGCAACAATGGCCGGAAACGACTTCCAAGTGGCGATGGCAATGGGAAAATTCCATGGAGTGATGATGCCGACCACTCCAACCGGCGTGCGGACGCTCATGGCGAATTTGTCTTTCAGTTCAGACGGCGTCGTATCGCCGAACAACCGCCGTCCTTCTCCCGCCATGTAAAACGCCATATCAATGCCTTCCTGCACTTCGCCGCGCGCTTCCTCAATCACTTTGCCCATTTCCATCGTCAACAGCCGGGCCAACTGTTCTTTCCGCTCCTTTAGCAGCATCCCAACTTTATACAAGATTTCCGCGCGTTTCGGCGCCGGCACGAGGGCCCACTGTTTTTGCGCTTCTTTGGCTGCCTGAACCGCTTCATCGATATCGTTTGGCCCGGACATCGCCACCTCGGCAATCGTTTCCCCCGTCGCCGGATTGATCACCGGCGCAAATTGCCCGGTGCTTGGCTCCTTCCATTCTCCATTGATATAGTTTTGGATTTTCACTGTATACTCCCCCCATTTTTCTAGATGATTTATTGAGATAATTTATACATTGAACGCCGAGCGATGATCGTCAGGACTTCCTCTTGGCCCGCAAGTCTTGGATCGTTGCCGCCACCGAAATGTGGTTCGGATCGGTCAACACTTCAATCACCGTCGGCTTCTTGGCTTCAAGCGCCAACAGAAGCGCTTCCGTGAACTGTTGTTCCGTCTGCACTTGGAATCCGCAGCTGTTCAAGCATTCTGCCAACCGGGCAAACGACACGCGGCCTAAATCGGTGCCGATGACCCGCCCCGGAAACTGCAATTCTTGATGCATGCGGATGGTGCCGTACATATGATTGTTAAACACAATGCTAATGATCGGAATATCGTATCGAGCGGCCGTTTCCAACTCCTGCACCGTCATCATAAAGCCGCCATCCCCGGATAAAGAAACGACGGTCCGGTCGGGAAAGGCCAGTTTCGCGCCAATGGCAGCCGGCATGCCATATCCCATCGCTCCTGACGTCGGGCCGATGTACGTGTGCCCATCCCCAAACGGGAAAAAGGCGTGAAGCCAACCGGCGAAATTCCCAGCATCGTTCGTAATGACCGCATTTTTCGGCAAATGGTGACCTAAACTCGCCATGACCGCTTCATGGAGAGTTCGTTTTTCAAGCGGCAGCGCGGCCGTTTGTTCGTACCGTTCCCTCCGTTCAGCCGCCCATTCCTGCCAAGACGGCTGCACCGCGATATCGAGCAAACGGGACAGCGCTTCCCGACAGTCAGCCCAAACCGCGATATCCGGTGCATACACTTTTCCGAGCCCATCGCTGTCAATATCGATATGAATCAGCGTCTGCGTTGGAGATAGCAAACGGTAATCTTGCGTCGTCACTTCCGACAGCCGCGTCCCCAACGCAATCACCACATCGGCCTGCTCAGCCGTTTCCATGACCTCTTTCGGCGTCCCTAGGCCTAGGTGGCCGACATAGCACGGATGGTTGTGGGGAAACACATCATGCCTCCGGAACGCCGCCATGACTGGAAGTGCATACTTTTCCGCCCATAAGCGCAGCAGCTGCTCGGCTCCCGACCATTTGACGCCGCCGCCGGCAATCACGAGCGGCCTTTTGGCGCGCTCGAGCCGCTCCTTTATATTCCATATATCCTCTTGCCTTGGGGCCGGCTTCGGCACATAGGTCTCGGCCATCACTGCTTCCGTTATCGTTTTGGAAAATACATCTTCTGGCAGTGAAACGACGACGGGGCCGGGCCGCCCTGTTTTCGCGGTGCGAAACGCCCGTTGCACCAGCTCTGGCACCCGCTCGGCTTCGCGAATTTCGACCACCCATTTTGCGATCGGACGAAAAAACGCTTCCATATCGACTTCCTGAAATCCTTCACGTCCTAGGAAGCGGCTGTTCACTTGCCCCAAAAACACGACCATCGGAGTGGAATCTTGCCTGGCGGTATGGACGCCGATCGTTAAGTTCGCCCCGCCAACCGCCCTTGTAGCCAGCACGACGCCGCACTTCCGCGACGCTTTCGCATACCCTTCCGCCATAAAGGAAGCACCCCCTTCATGGCGGGCGGAGATGAACTCGATGGATGGCTCATCATAGATGGCATCAAGCAGGGGCAAATAACTTTCCCCCGGCACACCAAACACATAACGGATTTGTTCCTGTTTGAAACATTCGACGATGGCTTGAGCCACCGTGATGTGACGCATCGTTCTCTTCATCGCGCCGATTCCTCCCAATCCACTTGCTTCCATCGTTCAACGGCTTGCTGCAGACGCTCCATCGGCGCTGACAGCGATACGCGGACATATCCTTCCCCTGCGGATCCAAACGCTGTTCCCGGTGTTACGATGACTCCCGCTTCTTCCAGCAATTTGGCGGCAAATCGTTCGGACGAGTATCCGTCATAGACCGGGATCCACAAGAAAAAGGTCGCTTTCGGCCGCTGCACGTCGATGCCCAGTTCTCGAAGTCTCTCGACCATCATATTCATGCGTTGTTCATAAATGCGGCTATTTTCTCGAATAAACGTCCGTCCGTTCGTCAAAGCGGCCACCGCCGCCTTCTGGATCGGAATAAACTGGCACGTATCCGTGTTGCTCTTGATCACCGAAAGCGCTCGAATCATGTCCCGGTTTCCGACTACGTATCCGATGCGGCAGCCGGCCATGTTATAGCTTTTGGACAACGATCCAAATTCCACCGCCACTTCCTTTGCCCCGTCCACCTGCAAAATGCTCGGCGCTTGAAAACCGGCAAACGTCACGAACGAGTAGGCCGCATCATGAGCAATGAACATCTGGTGCTGACGGGCAAGTGAAACGGCTTCGGCAAATACATCCAAATCGACAGCGGCGGCCGTCGGATTGCTCGGATAATTGAGAAACATGATTTTCGCTTGGTCATAAACGGACGAGGGAAGCGCATCAAACCGAGGAATATAACCATGTTGCGCATCGAGCGGCAGCGATAGGCTCTGGCCGCGGGCAAAATGGACGGCCGTCCGATAGACGGGATAGCCCGGATCAGGCACTAAGGCGAGCTCGCCGGGATTGAGAACGGCTTGCAGCAAATGGACGATTCCTTCTTTCGAGCCGATTAACGCCAACACCTCGGTCTCCGGATCGAGCTTGACGCCATATTCCCGTTCATAAAAACGCGCGACCGCTTCCCGATACTCCCTGCAGCCGCCATACGGCGAATACGTATAGTGTTCTGGCGCATCGAGCGCTTCTTTCAACGCTTCGATGACAAAGGAAGGGGGCGGCAAATCGGGGGCGCCGATCCCTAAATCAATGACATCGACCCCGAGCTTTAGCAATTCTTCTTTTTTCTTCTGAAATCGGGAGAACAAATATGGCGGCATCGTCTGCACAATATCGGAAAATGTGTTCAATCCCATCCCTCCTCATAGCCCTTCGTTTCAGTTTATGCGCACGCCCATCACCCTCATGCCCGTCTCACGTTCAAGAAGCAGCCTATCATACCAATGGCTTTCTCACATCAAGACATCATCAAAATCTTTTTTCTCGAAAAGCGGTCGATGCAGGAGAAGTGGTTATTTTTTCACTAAGCTGCTAGAAAAACGCGATCAACCTTCTGAAACCCGGCCCTTTCGCCATAAAAAGAAGCGGCCGGCATCATCCACGGTTCGATGACGCAACTGGCCGCTGTCTATGGAAGCGAAGCGCCGGCGAAGGCGCCGCGATAGACTGCGCAGTTTTCCCCGCATGATCATTCTATGACTAGAAATTTGCACCTTATGCCATTATCATAATCAATCCGAAACGATTTGTAAATATATTTTTTAAAAATTATATATTTTTAAAATAATAAGGAACCGGACCAATTTGCACAACAAACAAGAGGGGCGGTCAACTACCCCCACTTAGCTAACGCTTGAAGTGGGGGCTTGCAACTCCCCAGAAGTGCGAGCGGACTTCGTCCTCCTTCCTTGACTTGGGGTTGCATCAGGGGGCAGGTTGACAACTACCCAACGACGCAGGTCATGCCTGTGTCGTTCCTTCAACGATGTACTCTATTCCTTTTCGTTGAAGGTTCATAGCACCAATGCGGTCATCGTTTGAGGTATATCCGCATGTTCGACAACAAAAGGTGTGTGTACGTTTCTTTCGATTGGCTTTTTCCGTATGACCACACTTTGGACATGTCAAAGAGGTGTAATGCGGAGCAACCACAATCACTTTTGACCCATGCAAACGTGCCTTATACTCTAACATTTGACGGAACTGATAGAAAGCCCACGATACGGTTTCATATCGGTCATGGATACGTACACGTTCTGTTTTTTCACGAATGCCTGTTAAATCTTCTAATACAAAAAGGGTACGTTCTCCATATTGACGAACGAGTGCCTTCGTGACAGCATGGTTCACATCCGTCATCCAACGGTTTTCTCGTTGTCCGATTGTTTTCAACTTCCGACGCGCAGAAGCCGTCCCTTTTTGCTGGAGGGTTTTTCGCATTCGTTTGTACTTGGCACGCATATGCTTGATTTTTCGTCCGTTAAAAAAGATAGTTTTCCCTTGCGAATCATAAGCTACTGCAAGAAAGTTAACCCCTACATCGACACCGACCACTTGGCGAATGTTGTGTTCATCTACGGTTGGAATTGTTTTGGTCATGGGGATGTGCAAAAAGAATTTGTTATGCTTGTAGACGAGTTTGGCTGTGCCAAACGTCCATGAGCCATCAAAATATGGTTCCATGCCTTTTGGTTCGAATGACACTTTGATTCGTCCTTCTAGCGTATTGACAGAAAATAACCCTTGAACAATGGAGTAATCTCGATTCCAAACGAGATCATATTCAGGCTTTTTAAAGCGAACCAATGTCCATTCGTGACCATTGCTTTTTAGGGAGCGGTATCTAGCGATCACCGTTTTAATCACAGATTGCGCCATTTGCGAACGCAAAGCGTAGTTTGATCGAAGTAGACGATAGGTCATGTCGTGTAACTTGGCTTGTGCAAGCACTTTTGTGTCAAAAATCACAACAGACACAGCGTTGCACGCTTGTCGATAAGCGGAAAGGGTGGCTTTCAATACTTCTGCTTGTTCCGCTGTTGGGTAAATTTTTATTTTGGCTGTTAACGTCATGTCCATTTGTCTCACCTCTCTTTCACTAAAAGTGATACAAAAACACAAAAAAAGCGATTCCTCCCCCACTTACTCCCTTTGGTCGTTGAAGTGGGGGTCTCCTCGCCAAAGACGATGAACGTTCGCCCCCCTCCGCTGCTTCGATCAGCACCGAGCGTTTTCCAGCTCATGCTTTTTCCGTTGATCGAACTTCCATATCCTCTCCACCATGCCGAGCATCGCAGCCCGCTTCTTGTCATTGATACAGCGACGACCCTTGCCGAATAAATTGTTGCGCTTTTTCTTTCATCCCCTCCTCTTTGATTTTCCGTTGCAGTTCATGTGAAATGTTCATGGAACAAAATTTCGGCCCGCACATCGAACAAAAATGGGCCGTTTTCGCCGCCTCAGCCGGCAATGTTTCATCATGATACTCGCGGGCCCGTTCCGGATCGAGGGATAAATTGAACTGATCGTTCCAACGAAATTCAAAGCGCGCTTTCGAGAGCGCGTCGTCACGCTGCTGAGCGGCTGGATGCCCTTTTGCCAGATCAGCCGCATGGGCGGCGATTTTATAGGCCACGACCCCGGCGCGTACGTCCTCTTTATTCGGCAACCCTAAATGTTCTTTGGGCGTTACGTAACAAAGCATCGCCGTTCCATAAGCGCCAATGATGGCGGCGCCAATCGCTGACGTAATATGGTCATACCCGGGCGCGATGTCGGTGACAAGCGGCCCTAACGTATAAAACGGCGCTCCATGACAAATTTCCTGTTCCCGCTCGACATTTTCGCGAATTTTATGCATCGGAATGTGCCCCGGCCCTTCGATCATCACCTGCACATCATGCTTCCAGGCGATTTTCGTCAGCTCGCCGAGCGTCTTGAGTTCCGCAAACTGCGCCTCATCGTTCGCATCGGCGATGGAGCCGGGGCGCAAGCCGTCGCCAAGGGAGATCGCGACATCGTATTGTTTCAAAATCTCGCAGATTTCTTCAAAATGCGTATACAAAAAGTTTTCTTCATGGTGGGCCAAACACCATTGGGCGATGATCGAGCCGCCGCGCGAGACAATTCCGGTCGTCCGGTTGGCGGTGAGCGGAATGTAATGAAGCCGCACACCGGCGTGGATCGTCATGTAGTCGACTCCTTGTTCAGCCTGCTCGATGAGCGTCTCGCGGTACACGTCCCATGTCAGCTTCTCCGGCACCCCTCCTACCTTTTCGAGCGCCTGATAAATCGGCACCGTTCCCACGGGGACCGGCGAATTGCGGATGATGTACTCGCGCGTTTCATGAATGTGTTTGCCGGTCGATAAATCCATGACCGTATCGGCGCCCCAACGCACTGCCCAAAGCAATTTTTCCACTTCGTCTTCAATCGATGAAGAAACAGCCGAGTTGCCGATATTGGCATTAATTTTCACATGGAAACGACGTCCGATGATCATCGGTTCGCTCTCTGGATGGTTAATATTGGCCGGAATAATGGCCCGACCAGCGGCGACTTCTTGGCGGACAATTTCTGGATCGATTTGTTCACGAATCGCGACAAACTCCATTTCTGGCGTAATGATCCCCCGTTTGGCGTAATGCATTTGTGTCACTGTTTTTCCGGGCTTTGCCCTCAATGGACGGCGCACAAACGGAAGCGAACGTTGGATCGCAACAGAAGACCGCTCCATTTCCTCCACATCGCCGCGCTCGACAATCCAGCGGCGGCGAAGAGGCGGCAAGCCTTTCTCCACGTCCGGTTCAAAATCAGGATCCGTATACGGGCCCGTCGTATCGTAGACACGCACCGGTTTGTTTTCCACCATTCCTTGCGGCGTTTTCGTTGGCGACAAAGCAATTTCTCTCATCGGCACGCGCACATCCGGGCGCGACCCTTCGATGTACACTTTGCGGCTTTCCGGAAACGACATAAACGAGCGGATGTTTTCCATGCGTGGCTTCCCCTTTCAACATAAAATGATGAAAGATCAGATCTGAAGCCACACCGTCTGAAGCGGGGCAAACACGAGAATAGGCGATGGCGGCCGATTCAAAATAAAAACAGGTTCCGACACCGGAACCTGATCGAAGGCAAAAGGCCAAATGAACAAGACACGTCCATCTGTTCCCGCTGCCTGCTTCCCTACGCTGGCATGACCCAGATCAGGTTCAAAGGGTCAAAGAACTTCATCGCGTTCTTTTCTCAGCCCGGCTCTCGGACTCCCCTAGCAGATAAGCGTATCACAATGATGACTGACTTTTTTTATTTTATCAGGCAATTGGCAAAGATGCAAACCATTTTATTCCAAACGTTGACTCCCACACGTCGTTTGAAAGCCCCTCTTTCTCGAAGAAAGCGTCCTTTTCCTCACTCACACAGAAAATTTCTTCAGCATTGCCCGCATCTCGTCCGCCATCTGACCGAGCGATGTCGACGAAGAGGCGATTTCCTCGACGGAAGCCATTTGTTCCTGGGTCGCTGCCGATACGTTGGCCGCACCAGACGCTGACTGTTCGACAATATTGGTCATCTGTTGGAGTGCGTCGTTCACTTGACGAGCATGCTCCGTCATTTGCTCGATGGCGGACGATACTTGTCCAATTTGTTTGCTCACTTGGCCGACCTCCTCGCGGATATGGGCAAATGATTGGCCGCATGCCGCCGCAACGTTCAATCCTTTCGCCACTTCGGCGATCACCTGTTCGGCAGACGCAACTGCCCGCTTCGTTTCTTCTTGAATGTAACCGATCAGCTCGGAAATTTGTTGCGCTGAGCGCGCTGATTGTTCTGCGAGCTTCCTCACTTCGTCCGCGACAACCGCAAACCCTTTCCCTTGCTCGCCGGCGCGCGCCGCTTCGATCGCCGCATTGAGCGCCAACAAATTCGTCTGCGACGCAATGCCGGTGATCGCTTCCGTAATCTGTCCAATCTCGTTGGAGCGCTCCCCAAGCCCTTTCACCACCTGGCCGAGCGTTTGCACATGATCGTAAATGAACTGCATTTGCTCGGACATTTGTCCGATTGACTGCTTGCCGTCCTCTGCTTTCGCCGACGTTTTCTCGGCGCGGTGCGCCACTTCTTTCGTATGGAAAGCGACGTCGCTCAATGTTTGGGAAATATCATGCACGGACGCGGCGGTGGTGCGGACAGCATCGGCCTGCTCCTCCGCACTTGCCGCAAGCGTTTCCATCGTTGTCGCAATTTGCTCTGTCGCTTTCGTCGTCTGTTCGGCGACGGCGGCAAGCTGCTGAGAATATTGCGCTACTTCTTCGGCATGATGTTGGACTTGCCCCATCACACTTTGCCAAGCGTCTGCCATATCGTTTAACGACGCCGCAATCGGCCGCAGCTGCTGCACGCGATCAAGCGGTATGCGCACCGTCAAATCTCCGCCTGTCATCTTGCCTAAATGTTCGTTAATAACGGCAATCGGGGCAACAAACCGTCGATAGTTGAGCGTTGCCGAAACGAAGCCGAGCATCGCGCCAAACAGCACCGTAGCAACAAGCGTCCACCAAAATGCCGCCCCGCGAATGCCGTTGACCAGGCATGTGGCCATGCCGATCGCCGCTGTGCCAGGAATGACAACGAACATTGTGCGGATAATATAACTGGATAAAGACAAAGTCGTTCTCCTCCTTTTCCATTATGCAATCGTCTTTTCTTTATCTTCACCGCTTAAATAGATTCGTGAATGATCATTCATTTTCCTTCCTGGCCATAATCATGAATGTGTGGATTTGCAAAGATTTTCTAGTCTAAAAGGCTGGTGAAAAACAACGGATTCGCTCGGTTTGGGAGAAATCGCAAGGAATTAAGTTGTGGCGCCGCAAGACTTTTCAATTTGAACAACAGTGTTGAAGAGCAATATTCCCTCTTAAATCGCCAGCCTTCTAAAAGGCTGGTGATTTAGTGAAAAGCCGCGGAAAACGGAATCTCTTCTCAAATTGAGAAGTCCTGTAAAATCAACGCTTCTCTTTCAGCCGAAAGCAACGGGTTCGGCGAAATCGGTCGTTTTTCACCAGCCCTCTAAAGGGCTGATGATTTAGTGAAAAACGCGGCTGATCCCGGTCGTTTTTTCATTTGAGAAACATTGAGAAATCAACTTTCATTTTTTGGAGAAATGCCGCTGATTGGCGTGCGACAGCCTTTTTTCACCGGCCTTCTAAAAAACAACAAGGCCCCACTCAAAAGCGTCATTCTTTTGATCGTTGATGATCCGTCACGAAAGATAAGAAAAGGCGTCCCGACCCTCTTGGGACACCCCCTGCTGTTTTCTGCTTTACACCGTCGGTTTTTCCGTTGTCACATACGTCCCAGCGATAAAATCGTGAATCGACCGTTTGTCTTCTCTTGCAGCTACCATAATCGCACTAATAATGAGACCAATGCCAAACGTGATAAAGTATACGAGTCCGCCAACGAACGAGCGCAAAAACATCGTGCCGACCCCAACTTTTCCGCCGTTGACTTTCGCAATCCGGATGCCAAGCATCCGCTTGCCGACCGTATATCCGTACCAAACAGCCGGAACGATTAACGCGTAAAGGATGTTCGCTAATGACGTAAACCAGTTCGTTTCCCAACTGCCAGTGATGAAATAGCCGATGATCGAAATCGGAATGCCAACGACAATCGCATCCAACAAGTTAGCCAACAGCCGCTTCCAAAATCCAGCCGGATTCGTCACCGCCATATGTCTTCCCTCCTGTTGCCTTTTCTATATTGTATTCGCAATCAACAGCGTAATTGTCTTTATTTTAACCTGAATTGTGGAAAGGAATCTATACTATAGTTTGGTGTTTGCCGCCATTATTGGGCGGCAGGAGTGAATGCGTCTTTTCACGATCCGTAAAAAAGATAGCCCAAAAGGCCATTTTTGCAACCGAGACACAGTTGGCTGCCGTGCCGTTTCATACATAAAGAAAAAGCAGCTTGTGAAGCGGATCGATCATCCGATATAGGCGGCTTTTCCCCTCGTTTAGCCAAGCTTGGCCACCACCGCCGAAAAATCGTCCGGAAGCGGCCCTTTTTGCGCAAAATGGCGGCGCAGATGGTCCAAAAGCACCTGCTCGTCCAATAAAATATGCGGCGTTAGCGCATCGCGGAACGCTTCAATCTTTTGCCGAACGGATCCCGTCCCCCCTTCAATCGCCCCGTCGGAATACAACACAAGCGTCGCCCCCGGCTCGTAGCGCAACCGGCCGCTGTCGACAAAAAGGCGCGGAAGC
Source organism: Geobacillus thermoleovorans (assembly GCF_001610955.1). Classification (GTDB taxonomy): domain Bacteria; phylum Bacillota; class Bacilli; order Bacillales; family Anoxybacillaceae; genus Geobacillus; species Geobacillus thermoleovorans. The sequence continues at coordinate 353,488 of NZ_CP014335.1, read as the reverse complement.
AACCCGATCGGCGCGCAGCCGCGGTCCAACTCCGCCACCGTTCCGTCCGGTTGGAACAAAAACCCCGGCGGATGGCCGGCTGATGCATATTCAATCATCCGTTCCTTGACATCCACAAGAACATACACGGCGGTGAAATAATACGTCATCCGCCCGTTTTCATGGTACAACTGGCGCATATGGCGGTTCAACTCGCGAAACACTTCCGGCGGAACGATCCCTTTGCGGATGACGCCGTTTAAGAGCGAGCGGACCGACATGCAAATGAGTGAAGCCGCTGCCCCATGACCCATCACATCCATTAAAAAAATGCCGTACCGCTGTTTGTCGATCGGATACCAGGCGTACATATCGCCCCCCAGCTCCCGCGATGGGATGTACGTTCCGGCAATCTGGATTCCTTTGGCCGACAACGGCTTGCTCAACACGCGCTTTTGCACCTCGCGGGCCAGCCGCAAGTCATCTTTCATCGCTGCGATGTATGGGTTCTCATAAGTTGGACCGGCAAATAAAAACAAGTAAAAAGCGATTCCTCCATCATGGCCGGGCACAGCCCGCACCGTCGTCTGCCTGACATAGACCGAACCGTTTTTCCGCCGCCAGCGCACCCACCCCCTCCATTCTCCACTTTCCCCAGTTCCCGCTTGAATCACCTCATAAAGCCAGGCCTCGTAATAACCCGCGTAAAGCGCATGCAGCGGCTGACCGACAATCTCTACACCATGGCCAGTGATTTTTGTGAACGCCGGATTGACAAACTGAACGACAAACTGGCCATCGGTTACGAGCATCGCCTGTTCCATCGCTTTGTACACTTGCTCAGCGAGCTGCCGTTCATTCTCGTTTCGCTTTGCTTCTGTCAGATCAGCGACAACTCCGCTGACGAGCCTCACTTCCCCGAATTGGCCAAGCACAGGAAACGTCCGTTCAAGCACCCAGCGGACGGAGCCATCCCGCTGATTGATGATGCGATACGTTTGGGCACCCGCATCCGCCCCCGAAAGAAGCGACCATTTTCTTTCCGCCTTGGCGCGGTCATCCGGGTAGGACACTTTTGCCCATATGTCTTGATCGCGGTAAAAGTCGTCCGGAGGCAGGCCGTACAGCTGCTCGCATGATGACGAAATGAACAAGAGCCGCCTTTGTTCCGGCGCTGCGAGCCAATACACATAATCGCCCGGCCCAACGAATACATTCATTTTTTCCAAGCCGAGAAGCAACTCTCGCCACGCGAGGTGGTCATAACGTTGAACATGTTCCCAAAACCCATCCACCATAGAACGTCATTCTCCACTGAAATAATCCATGGCTTCCTTCTCTGTGGCAAATAGTTTGATAAACGAAGAAAATTTGACGATATGGAAAATTTCTGCAAGCGACCCTTCCACTCCGGCAATGACCAACTCTTTTTGTCGGGCTCTCGCCGCCATGACGCTGTCAGCGATGACCCCGAGTCCGGCGCTGTTAATGTATTTGACCCCCTCCATGTTGACGATCAATTGATCCGCCTGTTTGTCCAGCAACTTTTCCAGCGCTTGACGGAACGATTCGACATTGTTTAAGGTAATATCTTCTGCCCATGTCAGCGTGCAAATTGCCCCTTGTTTTGTCTCCATCTTGTTTCCTCCAATAGTCACTCTTTTTTTTTGCATTTGCACATGCAAAACAAGACGTTGTTTCCCGCTTGCTTCACGTATACATCGTCGACGATATGGGTGATCAGCTGCAGCCCCCTGCCGCGCGGCCCAGTGTTGACGACATCAGTTTGGGCTACGGAGAAGCATCCTCCTCGCTGTTTGACAATGATCATAAACTGTCTCGCATCAATTTTCCAAAATATCCTAAATGGCAGTTTTCTCGTTTTTTGACAATATTCATACGCATTCGTGCACGCTTCCTCTGTCGCGAGCCGAAGAAAAAGGCAATCGCGCGGCAAAAACCCCATTCTCTTCGCCAGTTCCTCGGTAATGTCCATCGCTTTTAAAATGTCCGCCGTTTTCACGATCGCCATCGTTCGGATCATGGCCTTGGGCTTCATCGGCATTCCCCTATCCTTGTTATGCTTATGCGCCGGCCAAAGCAACATGGCAGCTTTTCCACTATCCCACGTTCCAGCGCTGGGGAAAACGGATTCGAATGCTATTTTTCTCCTTTATTGTTCCATCTATCGAAAAATAGTTCTTATTTACTACAACTCATTATAATACAAAATGGGGTTCATTCCAATTTCCTACATCCAAAAAAAAAAAAGACATCATGGCACCCATCGTCCAATGATGTCCCCTTAGCAGCGCTGCCGGCGGTGGTTTAGTTGATACACAAGGGCGATCAACTGCGACCGGTCATTGACGCCAATTTTTTGAAAAATGTTCGTAATATGATTTTTCACGGTATGGACGCTAATGAACAACCGTTCTGAAATTTCGCGGTTGCTGCAGCCTTGAATGAGCAGCTCCAATACATCCATCTCCCGGGCTGTCAACTGCTCGGACAGCATGTCGATATTGACCGTCCCATCATTCCCACCGTGGGCCTTGCCGCTAATCATCATCGCACCAATCGCGGCCAGCGCCGTCATATACACTTCCGCCTCTTTCGCTTCCCTTCCTTTCTTTATATGAACGGCGAGAACGCCATAGCGGCCATCGCCGACGAAAAACGGCACTTCCATCACCGATTTGCCCTCGACATCAAGCAACGCCGGCACCTCGCTTTTCGCCTTCTCGCCGTGACAGCCATAGCGACGGCAGACATCATCCCGATAACGAACGGCCATTTCTACGTCCATCGCTCCTTCGTGGACAACGGCTGTTTGGCCATCGCTAGACCATACCACACAGACGAAATCCCCGTAAGCAAACTCCGCGGCGAATTCGGCCATCATCCGGATGATTTCTTCCTCATTCTGCACCATACGCATGGCCCGTCCAATTTCCATCAACATCGAAAGGCGCATCAAATGGCGGTCCATTTTCATATCGGCCTCTGTACATTTAGCCAGAAGCAGCCAATGTTGAACGAGGGCGGAGCCGACCGAACGAAGCGCCGCTGGCAGTGAAGAGGCCGCCTCGCTGCCGATCATGACCCATCCTTCCATTGTTTTCCCGTACATCGCCGGATACGCAATCATCGCTTTCGGGCGGATGCCATGGCGGACAAAAAAGGAAAAGCGTGGATCCAAAGCGGCATCTTGAACGTAAACCGAACGAAGCGGCGGCTTCGAAGACGAAAGCGGCGGAAACAACGCATCGATCATCTTGCCGCGCAGCTTTCCGGCCTTTTCCCCGCTTGCCGCCGCCACCATCCATCCTTGCGGACACTTGGCGATATACAACGCCATATCGACGCGTTCATCGAACGCCCGCAACTCAAAAAGCAGCTTATCCACGTCCGCTAGGGCGGAGCTGTCCGTGACCACTGCTTCGAGCCGTTTTCCGTATTCACAGCATTGCTGCTTGCGGCGCTCGCCGCTGATTAATTCCCCGCATATGACCGCCATCTTTTCTATATCTTTTAACTTCGCTTCGACTGCCCGCGCCGGCAGCGCCACCGATCGTTCGATGGCTGACACCCACTTTCCGCCGGCTGCCAGCGGCTGTTCGCAAATGAGCCATTTCGTCTCTTCCTCGATAAACACGCCCGCCCAAATCCAATATTCCGCCTTCTCATCGATAAACACGGGAGCGACGATGCTTTTCATGCCAAAACGCCCGACCGGTACGACCGATGGACGCTGCCATCCGTCAATAACAAGTTCTCGCGGGCAGAAAAACGATGGCGCTTCCCTTTCAGCTGCAAACAAAACGAGCTCCGCCAGCTCGGTCATATTCGATACTTTCGTCACGGGAGCGCCGTGATCATCGACGATAAGCATGCTCAACTCCGTCAATGCCGCGTATGCATCTTGAATATATTGCAACGATTCACGGATCACCACGCCTTCAACTCTCCTACAACTCGTTTTTACCCCTATCTATTATGGACAAATAACTGGCAAGAAATCAAGCTTTAACCCCCTGCGACAGCAAAAACAAACCGGCGCCGGCGGTCCGCACGAGATAGCGGGCGCCGCGCCGGAAAAGAGTTTTTGCGCCAAACAGAGCGCACCATCAAGAACAGGCCCAAGCATTTCGGGCAGCTTGGAAATGAACATCACCAATCGATGCACAATTCAAGAGCATGGAGACAATCAGCCAGTTGCCGCTTAATCTCCGCCAGCGCTTCCTCCGTCTTCGCTTCTGCGCGTAAGACGAGAATCGGCTGCGTGTTCGACGGCCGCACCAACCCCCAGCCTTCCGGGAACTGGATGCGGGCGCCATCGACGTCAACAACCGGATAGCGGCCAGCGAACCGGTTTTTCACCGCAGCAATGGCAGCTGGTTTTTTCTCTTCCGGACAAGCAACTCGCGTCTCCGGCGTCGCCGCGTACCGCGGCACATCGGCAAACCACTCGGACAACGGGCGCTCATCGTGCGACAGTAATCGAAGCAGGCGCCCAGCGGCGTACAGTGCATCGTCATAGCCGTAAAACTCATCATTGAAGAACAAATGGCCAGACATTTCACCAGCAAACGGGATCTCCGGACGACGGCGCAACGTCGCTTTGACGTGCGAATGGCCGGTGCGATGGAAGAACGGTTTCCCGCCGAGCCGCTCAATTTCCTCAACAAGCGCTTGCGAACATTTCACTTCAACGGGCGCGTCGGCTCCCGGATAGCGCTTAAGAATCTCGCGCCAGAACAGCACCATCAGTTGGTCGCCCCAACGGATCGCACCCGTTTCATCCACAACCCCGATCCGATCACCGTCGCCGTCAAACGCGATGCCAAGATCAGCCTGCTCCTTGCGCACCATCTCAATCAAGGCCGTTAAGTTCTCCGGCACGACCGGGTCCGGATGATGGTTCGGAAACGTTGGATCGGATTCACAGTAAAGCGGGACGACATCGCATCCCCACTCTTTGAGCACTTGTGGCGCAATGATCGATGGGGTGCCGTTGCCGCAGTCGACGACGACCTTCAGCTTGCGCGGACCGAGTTGGATTTTCTCCTTCAACATCTTGATATATGCCGGAGCAAGGTCCAACGTTTCCTCGCGCCCGCGCGCTGTTTCAGGCCGCGGCTGTTCCTGGCTGAGCCGCTCCATCGCCCGCCGCAACGCTTGGATGCGCTCGCCATAAATTGTCGTTTTTCCCATGGCGATTTTAAATCCGTTCTCATCCCCTGGGTTATGGCTGGCGGTGATGATCATGCCGCATGGAATGTTCGTGTAGTATAAGCTGTAGTAAAACATCGGCGTCGTCGAAAGCCCAATATCGACGACATCGCAGCCGCCATCGAGCAGCCCATCTTTGAGCGCCCGATGCAAGCCAGGCGATGATAGACGATTGTCATGACCGACAACCGCCCTCTTCTCGCCTTCCTTTTGCATCATGTCGGCAAAGGCCCGTCCGAGCCAATACGCGAACGACTCATCGAGCTCCTCTCCGGCTCGTCCGCGGATGTCGTATTCTTTAAACACGTGTGCCGGCCATGCGAACGGTTTCGTTGTTGACGTATTCATCGACAACCACCTCCACCGAAATCGATTGAGCGATTGCTGCTGTTAACAAGTACGACAATGTTGACTCCGCCCCCCGATTCGGGTTCGGGCCGTTCGGGCCAAGCCCGTCGCAGCAACTGCCGTCGCTTGGGTCGGCAAGCGGCGCGTTGCCGTCGTTTTGTCCGTAAAACCAAGCGAGGCAGCGGCGGACGACGCCGCGATAACGCTCGTCGTCCGTTGCCCAATACGCTTCGCGCGCCGCCAAAGCGAGCTTCATCACATCAAGCGGCTGTTGATCCCAATCGGCGCGGTAGCGGCGGCTGCACCAGCCGCGGTTGCCGACCGGACGGATGACACCTCCCGGTCCGCTCATTTTTTCAATAAGGAAAGCAAGGCTTTTTTCCGCCACTTCCTTCACCTCATCCCGAGGCGCGCGCCGATATGCCGTCCAAAGCGCCCACGGCAGCACCCCGTTGGCGTACGTCAACTCCGGCTCATACCAATACCAATCGTCGCCAGCATGCTCCCAATACGCCGCAAGCAGCCGCTGCTCAAGCCGTGCAGCCAAAGCTGCCACTTCCTCTTGATCGACGCCAAGCGGGCGTCCTTCTGTCAATAAGACGCCGCAAGTGGCCACCCCCCAGGCGACGCCGCGCAGCGAACGAAGCTCCCAAGCCGCCGGCATGGCCCGCCGCAACATATCTGCTGCCGCCTCGCGCCGCGCCGGATCGCTGAGGCGAACGTAAGCCAACGCCGTCGCCCAAAACGACCGCCCGAAGCAGTCGTCTGACGGCGTTTCCTCTTCTTTTGTCCGATCGAAGAAAAAGTTGTTATGGAACGTGCCATCATCGTTTTGCGCCCAAAGCAAAAACGCCAAATACCGGTCAAGCAAACGGTGCAGCCGCTCTTTCTCTCCTTTGTCTTCACATAGCGCCATCCATTCCAGGCACGCCCAGATGGCGCGGGCGTTGTCATCGGTCGAATAACCCTCGCGACGGCGCGGGATGCGGCCAAGGCTATGCTCAAGCAATCCGGTGTCGTCAGTCATGCGCTCGAGATGGTCGAACTTAATGACTGACGGTGCCAATGGTCTTCACCTCCCCACGTTTCGCGTCGCACATGCGCGCAAACAAGGCGACATGCTGTTCGCCGACGCGCGGCCAATGCGTGTTTGCCCCGATTTGGCGCACCTTTTCCTCCCATCGCTTCAGCGCCGCCTCGTCGGCCAACAGCTGCCCGAGCCGCTCTTCCCAGGCGGTCGTATCGCCATACGGCAACAACAGCTCTTCACAACCTTGCAACAAATCGCGCGCATGCTCATACGGCGTCGAAACGACCGGACGGCCGACGCCGACCGCATAGGCAAGCGTGCCGCTTGTGATTTGCTGCATGCCCGGGTACGGGGTGACGTATAGATCGCACGCCGTCAAATAATCGATCAATTCCTCTTCGCTGAAATACCGATCTTCCATGTAGACATGGAGCTCAAGCCCTAAACGGTGAATGAGCGATTTCAACTCCTCGCGATATGCTTCTCCTTCCCTCTTTTTCACTTCTGGGTGCGTCTGTCCGGCAATGACATACAGCGCTTCCGGCACCTTGCGCACAACGCCCGGCAATGCGGCCAAGACCGATTCAATCCCTTTGCCGCGGCTGAGCAGCCCAAACGTCAACATCACTTTGCGGCCGCTGAATCCGAGGCGTCGGCGAAGCGAATCGCGATTTTCGCTGCTTGGGCCTGGAGCACCGTGCGGAATGTAGACAATTTTTTCTTCCGGCAGGCCAAACGCTTTGACCAAATACGGAATCGCCTGCCGGTTCATGACGATGATCGCATCGCTTGCCGCCGCGATTTTCTCTTGAATCGGGCGATACGGCAACGGCGGGTCGGCAAACACCGTATGGAACGTCGTTACGAGCGGCTTGTTGAGCGCGGCGATGAAATCAAGAATGTATTCGCCCGCCTCGCCGCCGAAAATGCCGAACTCATGCTGCAATAAAACGACGTCGATGTCGCTTTCATTCACCCTTTTGGCCATCTCGGCATACGCCGCGCGGTTTTGCGCCGGAAGCGGCCAATACGCCGGGTTGTGGCGATAGGCGTCATCGCCGTCGCTTTCGTTGTACAACACGATGACGCGGTCGCCGTCGGACGGGCCCCGGACGCCGTCAATGCTTTGTCGCAAATGTTCCGTAAACGTCGCCAGCCCGCACCGCCGCGGCGGGTACGTGCTGACGTAGGCAATTCGAATCATGCTTGCACCGCCTCCTTGAACTGATTAATAATCGAATCTTCGAACACTTCTCCCGCCGGCGTCACCGTCCGATAGCCGAAAATGCTGTTTTGCAAACGGCTGCGGTCACGAATGACAGAGCGGTCCCAAACGATTGTCTGCGCGCAATGGACGCGGGCGCCAATTTGGCAGCGGTCGCCGATGACCGCATTTGGGCCAATGACAGCCTGCGGACCGATTTTCACGTGGTCGCCGATGAGCACAGGCGGCACAAACAAGACGCCAGACCCAATCTCCACGTTTTCACCAACAAACACGCCCGGTTGAATTTCACGTCCTTTGAGCGGAATCGGAAACTCCCGGCTCAACGCATCCCAATGCACTTGGCGGTAGCGGGCCGGCGTCCCCATATCACGCCAGTATCCGGTGCTGACGATGCCATATACACCGACATTCTTCTCGATCAGCAGCGGGAATGTTTCACGCTCGATCGACACTTCCCGCTCAGCCGGAATATAACGCATCACGTCCGGCTCGAAAATATACATGCCGGCATTGATGCGGTTCGATGGCGCTTCTTCGCGGCGCGGCTTTTCGACAAAGCGTAAAATTTGCCCACGATCGTCTTGTTCGACCACCCCATAGGAAGAAGGATCGTCTACTTCCGTTAAGACAATCGTCGCCAAACCGCCATGTTGACGATGGAAATCAAGCAGCGGGATCAATTGCGGCAAATGCACAATGTCGGCGTTAAACACGAGAAACCGTTCCTTCAGCCAGCGCTCGGCGTTTTTGATCGCCCCAGCCGTTCCGAGCGGGAACGGTTCGAGCGCGTATGTAATCTTGACGTTCCAGCGCTTCCCATCTTCGAAATAGCGACGGATCACTTCTGAACAATGATGTGCGGCGATGACAAATTCGTTGACTCCTTGGTCGCGAAGATGAACGATGAGGTGTTCAAGCCATGGCCGGTTCGCAATCGGGGCCATCGGTTTGGGGATGTTTTCGGTCAATGGACGAAGACGCGTACCTAATCCTCCTGCCAGCAACAATGCTTTCATTTCGTCATCCCTCCATATCTTTTTTTCACAAAAATAGACACCTTTTTTGACGGATGAACGAGAAAATGAAAGTAGTTCATAGATTGCTAGCACTCGGCTGCGATGGTTGCTAATAATAATATACATAATATTCCTCCTTCTATGCAAGCGAAATAATTGTCGGATGGTGTCGATGAGGAATGATTGATGCTTGCAAATTTCAAAACTTTCATTTTCTCGTTCTTCTTTTTCTTTGCGGTATAATGAGTATCGTTAATGCTATATATATGTGAGGGAGGAGGAGAATACGCCATGATTTCTTCATCATCTTTCCGTTACCATGTTGGCATTGCCGGTGCCGGCGCATTCGCTGAATTTCTCGCCGGCGCGCTCGCCCCGCTTCCTTCCTTCCATCTCGCCGCTGTCGCCGGGCGGACGGACGAAAAACGCCAGCGCGTCATCGACGCCTATCGCCGCCGTCAGGCACAGGCGGGCGACGTGCGCGAATACCGCGAAGCTGAAGAATTGATCGTTGACCCGCATGTTGACATCGTCATTCTCACCACCCCGCCGCATTTGCACGCCCCGCTTGCCAAGCGGGCGCTTGAGGAAGGCAAACATGTGTTGCTTGAAAAGCCAGGCGGCCTCACCGCCGAGGCGCTGCGGGCGAACATCCAGCTCGCCGCCCGCCAAAACCGGGCGTTGGCGGTCAATCTCGTCCTTCGCTACCACCCGCTCGCAGAAGCCGTCAAGCAACTCATCCACCGCGCGTTTCTTGGCCCAGTGGACTACGCAAGCCTTCACAACGCGGCTCACCGTGTCGCGGAAGGCCATTGGTTTTGGGACGAGCGGCGAAGCGGCGGCATCCTGATCGAGCACGGCGTCCACTTTTTTGAAGTCGGACGCGACTGGTTTGGCGAAGCGGCTTCCGCACGCGGATTCGCGTTGCGAGAACCAGACGGCACACGGCCGCGCGTCGGCGCTACGGTGATTCATGAAAGCAACGGCTGGCGCATCCCCGTCCATTATTACCACGGCTTTACGATGGACCCCGCCGCTTCGGAATCGACGCACTGGGACATTCATACGGCACGCGGGCGCATCGTGCTTGAAGGCTGGATTCCGACGCAGCTATCCGTCTCCGGCCTCGTCTCAACCGATGAGGCAGCGCATATGGACGCTTTGCTTGATGCCATTCCGAAACAACCGTCCTCCCGCGCCATCGAACAAGTCAGGCAAGCGGCCAACCGCCTGTTGCCGTCGGTTCCACGGTCAGACGCCCCGCGCATCCCGTACGAGCGCACCGTGGTGCTCTCGGACCGCCACGGGTGGTACGAAGCGATTGCCCAAACGCGCTTTCTTGATTTTTGCCGTTTGATCGAGAACCCGAGCTGGCGCGTCCTCGTCACTGCCGAAGACGCCGCCGCCGACCTCGCTTTGGCGGAAGCGTGCACCGTTGCAGATGAAGAAACCGATCCGCTCGGCATCCGTTAACACAACGAAACAAAAAGGAAAGGTGTCCCAAAAAGATCGGGGCACCTTTTTTGATTGCCGTATATAATTGTTAAAAAGCAATATATTGCGTTTCGCTTCTTGAACATCGCCCTTTGGCGTCAGACTCTTGGCGGGACGGTATCGTTCCCGCCTTTTTAATTAAGAAGGACGGAACCTTTTCACCAGGCGCTCCGTATTCTCAACTGAAATCGATGACAAGGAGGAGAACTTGTTGTTCAAAAAACTGTTAAGTTCTATCGGCATCGGAGCAGCCACTGTTGATACGAAATTAGCGAAAGCGCAATATGTCCAAGGCGAAACAGTCGAAGGGGTTGTCGACATTCGCGGCGGCAGCATCGAGCAGCATATCGACGAAATTTACTTAGCGTTAGTGACGACCTACCTTCGAGAAATCGATGATAAGAAACACGAGGAAAAAGCGGTGCTGGCAAGGTACAAAGTAAGCGGCTCGCTGACGATTGGGCCGAACGAAACGAAAACGATCCCGTTTCAATTCGCCTTGCCGTACGACGTGCCCGTCACGCTCGGCTCTTCGCGGGTATGGCTGCAAACCGGCCTTGACATTAAAATGGCGCTCGACCCGCAAGACCGCGACCATCTCGCCATCGAACCGCACCCGCTCGTCGCCGCGTTTCTCGAGGCAGCCCGCCAATTAGGATTCCGCCTCCACCATGTGCAGTGCGAACAATCGCCGCGCTATTGGCAACGGCGGTTGCCGTTTGTCCAAGAGTTTGAATTCAAGCCGGCAAGTGGACCGTTCAAAGGCTGTCTTGATGAATTGGAAGCGATCTTCTTTTTGTCTGAAAACAGCGTAGAAGTCTTGCTGGAAATCGACCGCAAGGCACGTGGACTTTCTGGGTTGTTCGCAGAGGCGCTCGATATGGACGAGACGTTTGTCCGGTTCACATACGGCACAGGCGACATCCCGGCATTGCCGCAATTACTGGCAGATGCGATCCAGAAGTACAGTTAGACGGAAAAAACGAAAAGGGCCGTCCGCCATCTTTTTCCTTCCGCTTCTGAAGTTTGTAGGTGGGGCATAGGTTGCACATCTATCCCTGTAAATGATTTCTATTTGTTTCAAAAAAGGATGGCAAAAGCAATAAATCCCGTTTCTCCCTATCCGAGAAACGGGATTCCTTCCATCATGATCCCCGAACAAGCAACGCACAGCACTCGACATGGGCCGTATGCGGAAACATGTCCACCGGCTGGACGGTTTTCAATGTATAGCCGAACGAGACTAGCTCCGTAATGTCTGACGCAAACGTCTCCGGATTGCACGAGACATACACAACCCGCTCCGGCCGCGCCCGGCCGATTTTGCGCATCACCTTCCCGCCCGCCCCCGAACGTGGAGGATCCAAAAGCAGCAGCTCCGGCCGCCCGAACTGTTCCAACACTTCATCAATCCCGCGTCTTGCATCCCGAGCCAAAAAGTACGTATTATCAATGCCGTTGTCCTTCGCATTTCGCTTCGCCGACTCAATCGACGTTTCAACAATTTCAATGCCAGCTAACGCTTTGACCCGTTTCGCAAATGGCAGGGAAAACGTCCCGACTCCGCAAAAGAGGTCGATCATGTTTTCATGAGGCTGCGGTTTGCCCATCTCCAACGCCAGTTCAACCAATTTGGCCGCCTGCACTGGGTTTGTTTGAAAAAACGTATCAAACCAAAGGCGGTAGCGGAAGCCGCACAATTCATCGTAAATGAAATCACGTCCGGCCAACACATGGGTTTGTTCCGCTTGGGTGCGGTCCGCCCACGCCCGATTCTCGAGCCAAAGCAAACTTTTCACTTGCGGGAGCATTTTGGTGATCCGCTCCGTCAAATCGGCCGCCGCTTCTTTCAGATCCCCTTCCGGCGCCTCGGTCGCAAAGAGCGCCACCATCACCTCTCCTGTCGCAAACGACTCGCGCACCATGACGTGGCGAAGCAGCCCTTCGTGGGTATCTTTGTGATAACCAGGCAGCTGATGATCGCGCGCCCAACGCGCCACCTCCATGGCCGCTTTGACGATCTTCTCGCCGGCAATGAGGCATGTCTCCAACGAAATGACTTGCCGGAAGTTCCCTCGCTCGTGCAGTCCAAGCAACCCTTCCGGAGAAAACGTAAACTCCATTTTATTGCGGTAATGCCACGGATGTTCCATGCCAATCGTATCGCGGACAACGCCAGGGTCAAATCCGTGCTCTTTCAAGAGCGTCTTGACATGCTCCGTTTTATGGCGCAGCTGCCCTTCATAGCGCCAGTGCTGCCAGACACAGCCGCCACAGCGGTCAAAGTGCGGACACGAAGGCGCAAGCCGTTCCGGATGCGGCTCAATCACTTCTTCCAACCGCGCCTGAACTCTGCGCCGTTTTGGCTCATCGACAACGACTCGCACCTTCTCACCGGGAAGTGTAGACGGAATGGCGAGTTTGAGCTTCTTTCTCTTTCCGTCCTCTTCACGCCAAACGACGGCTTGTCCAATTCCTTTTTTATCCAACTGATGAACTTCTGCCACAAACGAATGTTTCGTCACACCGCCCAATGGTTTCCCTCCTTTTCGAAATGAATCGGCCTTATTTCATTCTTGAGTGTATTGTGCACTTTGTCGCAACGGACTTATGCTTGGCGGAAACATACGTTTTTCATTATAACAAGGAACGACTTTCATTGAAAACGGCAGAACATCATTCCCGATCGATGGGAGCTGCATTCGTTTTCATTTGCTTTTAACACTAAAAGGTGATATATTTATTTTGAAACCTATTGGTGTCATATCCAGTGAATGGAGGAGTTCTTGTGGAAACCAAGCAAACATTGCCGGAAATCCGCAAAACGATTGTGCTGAATGCCCCCATTGAAAAAGTATGGAAAGCGGTGGCGACCTCCGAAGGTATTGCGGCGTGGTGGATGCCCAATACGTTTGAGCCGATTTTAGGTCACCAGTTTGTTTTGCACGCAGGGCCATTCGGCGATTCGCCATGCAAAGTGACAGAGCTCGATCCACCTAACCGCTTGGGGTTTGACTGGGGAAAGGATTGGCACCTTACGTTTGAATTAAAAGCATTAGAAGACGGAAAAACAGAATTCACCCTGATCCATTCCGGATGGGATGCGGACAAAACAACCGAATTTGGGCAGCCTCACACAGTCGTTCGCAAGATTATGGATGACGGGTGGGAGAACATTGTCAACCAAAAACTTCCTGCATATCTCAAAGGATAAACGGACCGTTTCCGTGCCAAAACACGATGTGTTTCACGCCATCGCCGATCCGACTCGCCGCCAGATGTTGCAGCTGCTGGCCGACAACGAGCTGTCGATCGCCGCGATTGCCAAATCGTTTCCGATCAGCCGTACAGCCGTCAACAAGCACCTTCATATCCTAGCGGAAGCAGGTTTAGTGAGCCGTCGAAAAGCCGGGCGCGAAACGAGGTACAGATTCAATCCCGAACCCTTCGCCGAATTGAAAACATGGCTTTCCTTCTTTGAACAGTATTGGGATGAACGGCTTGCGGCTCTCAAGCATTTGGTGGAAGCGGATGAGGAGTCATCATGATGACAAAAATCGCATGGATTCACGGGGGCGCAAAGGCGGTTTCAATGACGACGAACAGCTGCATCTTATAGAGGAAGGAGAACGGGAAGATGGATCCTTTCATCTCTTGCCCGCAGTGCACGAATCCCATTACTGTTAAAGATGTCATGCATTTTTCTTCGCCTTGGACCATGAAATGCCCGTATTGCGATGTGAAGCTGAAAGAAACGAGAATCACGCCGTTTTTGCTGCTGGCCGCAGCCGGCATCGTCCCGTTGTTTCTTTTCCTGACAGTCCAAATCAAGGCGTTTGCAGCAGCTTATTGGCCCGTGGTCGAACACGTGCCAACAATCATCGTGTTTCTCGTCACACTCTATCCCATTTATTGGATGTATGAGCGGGCAAACGCCATCATTCTGTGTAAAAAGGGACGCTTTCAGGTGAAGAAAAAAGAATGACCGCCGAAAAAGGAATTCATAGAAAAAGGGTCTCTAGAAGGCTGATGGAAAAACAGTTGTTTCCCTTGATTGATGGGGAAACGTGCGAAAAGCAAAACCGACGCGACAGGTTTCTCTACTTAAGAAACGATTCTAGGAAACGGTTGCACTAGCAAATCACCGCTCTCCTAGTGAATCGATGGTAATAGAAAAAGGGTGTCCCAAAAGCAACGGGACACCCTTGACTGCTAGAAGACCGGTGAACAATCACCTCACCTTCACAGCAAAACGTTTTTTTAGGAAAGCAAAATCAAACGAGGCAAGACTCCTCCGCTTCAGGAACGATCGGTTTCGCGCCGTATGCTCTCAACACCACCAACCTCACCAACGTACGGTGAACCTTAGACATGGATGGCTGCAACAAGGCGATCATCATAAAGCTTCCTTTTTCTTTTCTCCGGCTTTCTTATACCCATTTTCCCAGAACGCCGCGTTTTTGATTCCGTATTTTGACGCATTGAACTCTGGATCTTTGCCTTGCTTCAGCTGTTCTTCGTAATCTTTCAAGGCCATATAGGCTGGTTTAAACAACAACAGGATCGCAATCAAGTTGAGCCAAACCATGATTCCAAGCCCGATATCGCCCATCGCCCACGCCGTCGTCGCCGTTTTGACCGTTCCATAGAACGTGGCCGCCAAAAAGACGAGCTTCAAGGCAAAGAAGGCCGTTCCCCTCTTTTCACCGCGCACAAGATAGGCGAGGTTCGTCTCAGCAATATAGTAATAGGCGTACATCGTGGTAAAGGCGAAGAAGAACAGAGCGATCGCGATAAAGGCCGAGCCAAACCCCGGGAAGAGGGTGTCCACCGCCGCTTGCGTATACCCTGCGCCCGGCTCCACTCCTTTCAAATGAACCACAATCGGCTCGCCTGTTTTTTCATTGATCACATTGTATTGACCCGTAAACAAAATCATCAGTGCCGTCGCCGTCACGACCAAGAACACGTCCAAATAAATCGAAAACGCCTGCACAAGCCCCTGCTTGGCCGGGTGGGACACTTCCGCCGCCGCTGCCGGGTGGGCGCCCGTCCCTTGCCCCGCTTCATTCGCATAAAGGCCGCGTTTGACCCCCCACATCACGGCCGACCCAAGAATTCCACCAAACACTTGATCAGCGCCAAACGCGCTTTTGAAAATCAGGCCAAACACATCCGGGACTTTCTCAATATTCACCGCAATAATCGCAATCGCGACCAACAAATAGCCAACCGCCATAAACGGAACGACAATTTCCGCCGTTTTGGCGATCCGCTTCACTCCTCCAAAAATCGTAAAGCCAAGAACAGCGATCACGAAAATTCCCGTCACCAATTTCGGAATGCCAAACGCATTCGAAAAGCTGTCGGCAATCGAGTTTGCTTGAATTCCCGGCATCAGCACCGCCATCGAGAGAATGATCGCCGCGGCGATCACCACCGCAAACCATTTCCAGCCAAGGCCTTTTTCAATGTAGAACGCCGGACCGCCGCGGTATTGTCCGTCTTGTTCCTCTTTATAAATTTGCGCCAGCGTCGACTCGACATACGCGGTCGCCGCTCCGATAAAGGTGATCACCCACATCCAAAAGACCGCTCCCGGCCCCCCGTACGCAATCCCCGTCGCCGTCCCGGCCACGTTCCCGACGCCGATGCGGCCGGACAACGACATCGTCAACGCCTGGAAAGAAGACACCCCGGCCTCAGAGCTTTTCCCCGTCGTCACAAGCCGGATCATCTCTTTCACGTGGCGGATTTGCAGGAAGCGGGTGCGAATGCTAAAATACAAACCACAACAGACAATAAAAGCAATTAAGAAAGGGCTCCACAGCCACCCGTTCACCGTTTCCACGAGCTTTTCAATCAATCCAATCCCTCCTATGCCAGCTGATTACTTTTGTTGTATAACACATAACCAAATAATATTATAAATACTACACACTTCTGCTTCAATAATTTTTTTATATATCATTCTTTTCTGCATTTTCTTTATATCCCCTACACTTTTCCTTGTGCAAAAAAATGAATCACTTTCTTCGTTGTTTTTTTAAAATAACTACCAAACCAAAAAATGGTAGATGAAGCAAGGCGGGTGAACCCGCCCTGAACGGCCGCCTCCCCTTGCAGCAGGGTCCCAGTCCTTGAGGCCTTTAAGCACGAGCCCCATCTTCTCCGAATGATTCCCTCCCGAAGCGCCGCAAACGCAAAGCCGAACACACAGAACAGCGTGTTCGGCTTTGGCTTTCCGTTACATATAACCGATGAGAAACACGACAAAACCCGCCAATCCGACCGATGCGACGAAGAGGCCAAAGGCGATCCGTTTCGCGGCTTTGCTCTTTTGGACAACACCATACACGAACAACACGATCGACATGACCAACAAAAGCAAAATGAGAGACGAAATGCTCACGTTCAGCGCTCCTTATCGTGCACTGCCCCTAGGAAAGACAGCGCATCTCCATCCGTGCCATCACAACCAGCGATTGATCCATTCCCGCGAGAACCTCTTCCCGGTTGATGCCGCCCATCGCTCACGCCCCCGCAATTTCTTCCGAATTTCGGTTAATCTCATCGATAATGCTAATAATCTTCCGCGCGTCATCCATGTTGTCTTGAAAGAGTTCAACAATGCTGCCGACAGTTTTAAACGGTTCTTCCTGCAGCACCCGCTTGTCCATGACTCCATTTTTCACAAAGTAATCGACGATCAATTTGACAAAACGGCTTTGTTGGATGTTCAACCGTTCGCTTGATAAAAATTCGGAAAACGCTTCGTTGGCGGCCTGCGGGTCAAGGCCGACGATTTGGCGGACGAGCTTTGTAATCGGTGTGTCTCCGAATTCTCTTTGATAATCTTCCTGTGTGCCAAGCTCATTCCAAAGAATATGCTCCAACACGAGTGTTGATTATCCAAAATTAGACATACGTCTTCCATAAATTTGGGCATACTCAAACAAAGCAGCGGCCATCCCGGATTTCCAATCGAGAGGAAGCTGCCCAGAGAAAAAACGGCGAACAAACGAAATGAAGGAAAGAGAGACGTTCGTCTGTTTTTTGGTTTGATCATACAGCCATCGCAGCAACACATACGCGATGAACGCCGCAAACAGTTGGTTGTATACCGCATTTTCCGTCGTGCCAAACAAGGTCGGGACATTCAGATATTGCTTCACCCAGCGGAAAAAGACTTCAACGGTCCAACGTTGTTGGTGCATGTCGGCAATGGTTTCCGCAGACGCATGGAAGAGGTTCGTCACGACCCGAATGTCGCGGCCATTTGCATCTCGAAAGATCACCACCCGGTGACGCTTGGTGGAGCGGCATTGTTTCGTCCCCAACTGGCACGTGAAGTCGGCTTGAACCGATGAGGATGTGCTGGAAAGGCGTTTCAAGCTTTTTTTCTGATGAAGTTCGATGTTGTCCTTCATCCGAATGACAAAGAGCTGATGCTGCTCCACAAATCGATCGAGGCGTTCGATTTTGACATACGCCCGGTCTTCCACGAGCACTTGTTGAGGGTTCGTCAACTGTTCTCCCACCGGGCCATCATGACGCAGTCCGGTCGTTTCCACCACGTCTGCCGGCAGCGAGGATTCCGGCGAATACGCGGCGTGCAGCTTCACTCCGGCGCGTTCGCCGTGACACGGAGCCCATGGGAGGCGGTTTTTCCCGACCGTGACGGTCGTCGAATCCACCACCCGAAGCGGTTTGGGAAACCGAAGCGAGCGGCGGGTTTGGCGGCTGCACTTGGAAATGATCAACGCCAACAAGCGTTTCATGATGACATAGGGAACGTCTTTCGCTTTCTTGGATACTGTGGAATAATGGAATCGCGGCAATCCATACAGAAGCCCCACGTCAGCTCCATGGCGAAAGCTTTTCCATTGATGCATGGCGGCCAGCAGGAAGAAGTGAATCCACTCGCGCAACGGAAAGGTTCGAGACGAATCACGATCCCCAACCGCTTCGACAATCAGTTGAATCTCTTCATCCGAAACAAGTTTTTGCATCAAATTCGGGAGTGTGGTATGCTTGTTCATAGAGAGCACCCCCTGGGTTTGTTTGTGTCGTTACTCACATTCTACAGGAAAGGTGCTCTTTTTTCTATACCCTTTGGATTTTATTGGATAATCAACACGCCTGATTTCAACTTATACTATCACTCAAAAAATCGTAATTTACAATATTCACTGTAAACTCTTTCAAAGTCATCAGGGTGCAATGTGCCACATTTATTAGTCTCATTAAATACAGATAATGGAAATATCCTGAATTTTTCGCATCTTGCCCATGATTTTTTCGTTAATCCCGCTTCCTAATAATACTGAATCTCAATTCGATATTGATCATGTATGGTGGGAGGAGCTTTAGGTCCTTTTGATGTTATTTTGATTGCAACGGCAGCAGCAATATTATGTTCTATCTCCACAATAAGAACCGGGCGAAATTTTCCGCCCGGTTGATCTTCGAAGCCGAAATAAACATCATAAATATCTCCAGGCTTGACGTTCATTATGATCCCTCATCAATCTTCAAACCATTCCAAATCATCTGGATCATCAGGATTCAAAAGAACCCGGCCTTCATCATCTGTTTTAAATACTTTTACTTTGCCGCTTTCAATCAATGATTGAAGACTTGGTTTTTTGATTTCTGTTGCTGGAGTCATGTCTTCACGCTCCTTTTTCTTCATTTTCCCACCACCTAATCAAGAATGTAGGTGGTACCAGTATATCCATAGGGAAAACAATTTAGAATGATGGATTTTGGACAAACTCTACAAGTTCTTATCATTATTATATCTGGAAAAGGGAAGACAGTAAACAAACATATATCTCAATGACGCAAAGAAGAGAATAAATCAATGAAGAGGAATCACGTCTTATCATGATCGCAATACATATCATTTCAATATTCACAATATCATCATAGCCTATTTACCTCTTTTTTGATCGAAAGACTCAATGATTGACATCGTGTCTTTTCACATTCAAAAACACATCAATGAATATAAGGGATAGGCGCTGACACATGGGATATGAACCTTTTGATTTTTAAGTTAACATAACTCGTCTTATAGGACTTTACTTACTAAGGCGGCAACCGGATTGTCATGGCGGATGTACTCCTGCCACGGCAGTTTGCGCAATTCCACCGTTAGAAAGCGGAAGTCAAGAACAGTAAAGAACGGAAATTGGATCGTAAATTACAAACAACAGGGCCGGATCAACCGGCCCGTTGCCTTATCTCAACTGAATCTTCGCCACACACTCCACATGCGCCGTATGCGGAAACATATCGACCGGCTGGACTTCGATCGTTTCGTAACCGCCGTCTTCTAGAATGCGCAAGTCGCGGGCGAGTGTCGCCGGATTGCACGAGACGTAAACGACGCGCGGCGGCTTCATGGCGATGATCGTCTCAAGCAGCGAGGCGTCGCAGCCTTTGCGCGGCGGGTCGACGACCAAGCAGTCAGCGCGGATGCCTTCTTGATACCAACGCGGGATGACGTCTTCGGCGGCGCCGACTTCGAAGGTGACATTTGTGATGCCGTTCAGCTCGGCGTTGCGCTTGGCGTCTTCGATCGCTTCGGGAACGATTTCGACGCCGTAGACATGCTTCGCTTTTCTCGCTAAAAAGAGCGAGATCGTGCCGATGCCGCAGTAGGCGTCCATGACCGTCTCCGATCCGGTCAACTCAGCGTACTCGAGCGCTTTGTCGTACAGCACTTTCGTCTGTTCCGGGTTAACTTGATAAAACGAGCGGGCCGAGATGGCGAATTGGATGTCGCCGATGCGATCGGTGATGTATTCGCTCCCCCATAACACCCGCGTTTTGGCGCCAAAAATGACGTTCGTCCGCTCGGGGTTGATGTTTTGCACGATCGATGTCACGTCCGGGATTTCACGGACGATGGAGCGAACGATCTCTTGTTCATGCGGCAAATGGTTCGTGCGAGTGACAAGCACGACCATCACCTCGCCTGTTGCCGCGCCGTAGCGGGCGACAATATGGCGGAGCACGCCGCGATGGGCGAGTTCATCGTATGACGGGATGCCGTAGCGCTCGACGATCCGTTTCACCGCTTGGACGACGTCATCGTTTTTCTCTTGTTGAATGAGACAGGCATCCATATCGATAATCTCATGGCTCCGTTCTTTGTAAAAGCCCGCGACCAAGCCCCCTTCGCGCTCGCCGACCGGCACTTGCGCCTTGTTGCGGTAGCGCCATGGGTTCTTCATCCCGATGACGGGATGGACGGTGACGCCGTCAAGCTTGCCGATGCGGGCGAGCACTTCTTTCACTTGCTTCTCTTTCGCCTTCAGCTGCCCTTCGTAGCTCAGGTGCTGCAGCTGGCAGCCGCCGCATTGACGATAGACAGGGCACGGGGGCTCGATGCGGTCGGGGCTCGGTTCGTACAGCTCGATAAGCCGGCCGTACCCGTAGCCTTTTTTCACTTTGACGACTTTTACGTTCGCCCGCTCCCCGGGAAGCGCGTTTTTCACGAACAAGGGAAAGCCGTCGACTTTCGCCACTCCGAGACCGTCGTGGGTCAAATCCGTGAATACGACGTCATAATATTCATTTTTGGCGACTGGTGCTTGCTGCTTGGTCATGTCCGTCTCCTTTCTGTCGATCGGTTTATACCGTTAGCGTTCCCTTATTGGCTTAGAGGCATAAGAAAAGAACAGGCTCATCTTCCTGTTCTCACTTGTTCCGCCTTGTCTTTCGGCATGATGACTTCCAAATGGCGGTACAAATTGACAAATTCCCCTGGAAGCATGCCCCCGAATTCGCCGTCTAAGTTTAGCTGCATCGGCGACCGCACCTTCACCCGGTTCGCTTTCGTGTAAATGATATGCGGGTCGTTGATATGCTCGCCGCGCGCGGCGAGCGTGACAAGGCGAATGAATTCGGCCAAGTTCGTTTTTTTGACGATGATGAAATCGAACAGACCGTCATTGAGCGACGAATCGGGCGCCAGTTTTTCAAAACCGCCGACCGAGTTCGTGAGCGAAACCAAAAACATCATAATCTCGCCTTCAAACAGTTTGCCGTCGTACTCGATTTGCGCTTCGGTCGCCTTGATGGACGGAAGCATCTCGATCCCTTTTAAGTAATAGGCCAGCTGGCCGAGCATCGTTTTCAGCTTGCTTGGCACTTCGTAGGTGAGCTCCGTCAGGCGGCCGCCGCCGGCGATGTTGATGAAATAGCGTGTTTTGTCTTCGTTCGTCACACAGCCGATGTCAATGGGTACGGGCTCGCCCGTGGCGATCACCTCGCACGCCCCTTCGATCGAGCGCGGCACGCCGATGGCGCGGGCGAAATCGTTCGTCGTCCCGACAGGAATGACGCCCAGTTTCGGCCGATACGGCTGATCGGCGATGCCGTTGACAACTTCATTGATCGTTCCATCGCCGCCCGCGGCGACAACGAGATCAAATTCCCGCTCGACGGCCTGACGCGCCGCTTTCGTCGCATCTCCCGGACCCTCGGTGGCGTGGCACGACGTTTCATAGCCCGCTTTTTCCAACCGAACGAGCACATCGGGCAAATGGCGCCTAAACAGCTCGCGCCCTGATGTCGGGTTATAAATGATTCGAGCTCGTTTCATCATCCTCAACCTACTTCCTTTTTTCCATTCCACTCGTTCCCATCATAGCGAAACAATGCTTAATACGCAACTCCGAAGAATGTCGCAAGTATGACCACGAAAAAAGCGCCCTTCGTTCGATCAAGGGCGCCGCACACCATGTTCATGACTGGCTCGCATTCGCCTCTTCGGCAACGGTTGGCTTGGCCGTGACGGCCGATGATGCACCGCTTGTCGTGAGATTCTCAAGCAGCTGCTTCACATCGATGCCCGTCGAAGCTTTTAACGTCTCCTGCAAGCTCGCCATTAAGTTCGTCGCATAGCCTGTGACACGGTTGGCGCCGCCTCCTGCCCCTGAGCCAGTGTCGACGATCGTCAGCTTCTCGATGTTCGCAAGCGGGCTCGCCACTTGTTTTGCATATTCCGGAAGCATCTTGATGATCATGTCGAGCACAGCTGCTTGGCCGTAGCGCTCAAACGCTTCGGCGATTTTTTGTTTCGCTTCCGCTTCGGCGAGACCTTTCAGGCGGATAATTTCCGCTTCTGCCTCCCCTTTTGCTTTCTCGGCCTCGGCTTTCGCCAGCCCGTCGAGACGGATGCGCTCCGCTTCCGCTTTCGCCAGCGTTTCGACGCGGTATTTTTGCGCATCGGCTTCGGCGATTTGCTTCGCCTTTTCCGCCGCCGCTTTTTGTTCAATCGCATAGCGTTCAGCGTCGGCTTTTTTCTTCACTTCCGAATCGTACTGGCGCTCGCGGCGCAAAATTTCTTTTTCTTCCAGCTCGATTTGTTTTTGCCGCTCGATGATTTTAATTTGCATTTGTTGCGCCATGACTTCCTGCTTCGCCTTCGCTTCTTCGAGGTGGTACGCCTGATCGGCGCGCGCTTTGGCGATGTCTTGCTCGCGGCGGAACTCAGCGAGCTTCAACTGGTTGATTTTCTCCGCCTCCGCGATTTCCGTCAGCCGCTCGAGCTCCGCCTTGCGCGCTTCCTTGTCTGCTTCAGCCCGCTTGATGCGCGTCTCTTTTTCCGCCTCGGCCGTGGCGATGTCAGCATCGCGCTTCACTTGGGCGATGCGCGGCTTCCCGAGCGCATCGAGGTAACCGTTTTTGTCGCGCACGTCTTTGATCGTGAACGAGACGATGACAAGCCCCATTTTTGCCAAATCTTGCGAGGCGACACGCTGCACTTCTTGCGAAAACTTGTCGCGGTTTTTATAAATTTCTTCAACCGTCATCGACCCGAGAATGGAGCGAAGATGGCCTTCAAGCACTTCACGCGCTTCGTTTTCCATGTCTTGACGCGTTTTGCCTAAAAACTGCTCGGCCGCGGTCGCGATTTCGCCAATCGAGCTGCCGACTTTGATGATCGCCACCCCGTCCGCCATCACGGGCACGCCTTGTTCCGTATACACTTCCGGCGTTTGTACATCCAATTTGATCGACAATAAACTAAGCGGCTCGGCCTGCTGGAAAATCGGCACGACGAACGTGCCGCCGCCGCGGACAATTTTAATTTTGTTTCCCGATTCGTCCACGTGGACGTTTTTGCTTCCTAAATAGCTGCCAGTGACAATAAGCGCCTCATCCGGCCCGACCGTGCGGTAGCGGGCGATGAAAATGGCAATGAGTCCGACAAGAAGCAGGACGACGACACCAATGACAATCAACCATGGCGCAACCATTGACAGGTCCCCTTTCTTTGTTTTAGATGGAAAGGTGATACGGATCGTGCCTCGCCACCACAGCGACGCCGTTTTCCATTTGTACGATGATGACCTCTTCCCCTGACGGAATGGCCTCATTATTTGCGCTTTTCGCCGCTTTGGCCACCGCGCCGCTTTTACGGGAGATGAGAATTTCGCCCAACCCGTCAGGCGGCACCGAGACGATCACTTTAGCAAGCGCCCCCTCCAAATCGGCGTCCGTATACCCAAGCGACGCCTCGGCCGAGCGGAGCGGCAAAAAAACGAAAAAGTGCAAAAGCAACACGGCAACAATCGCCACCCCAATGCTAAGCCAAATGATAGAACCTGATGCCCAATCCGTATACATTTCCGCCAACAGCCCGACCGCGCTGCCGACGATGAAAAATGATAAAATGAGCTGCGGGCTGAACAGCGGATGATCGGCTACATCGAACAGGCCGTCAAGCACGTCGCTGAAGAAAAAATACAACACCGTCAGCAGCGCACTGACCACCAACACCGCTCCGTATACGACTTCAGGCGGATGACCGAACCACATCCCCCCTCCCCTCCTTTCCCGTCAATGATTCATACGGCCGAAGCATCAGTTGGTTTCATCATTTTTCCATCAACATCAAAATTCGACAGCATTTCTCTTATTTCCTGTCTTCGAACAAAAAACTTCTGTGAAAAAGCTGTGATCAGGCAGGATTTTGCCTTGCATGGATCGAATAAAACAAATGGGAGTTCAAAAATAAATAGGGAGGGAGACCATGTCAGAAACGCGCATTGACCATGATCGCCTGTTTAAAGAGTTGTTAAGCACGTTTTTTGAAGAATTCGTTCTCCTCTTCTTCCCGCGCGTATACGAGCATGTTGACTTTAACCATCTTTCCTTTTTATCAGAAGAAGTGTTGACTGATGTTACTGCAGGGGAAAAACATCGAGTCGATCTATTGATCGAGACAAAGCTAAAAGGGGAAGATGGACTGATCATTGTCCACATCGAACACCAAAGCTACATCCAACCCGCTTTTTCGGAGCGAATGTTCATTTATTTCAGCCGTTTATTTCAAAAACACCGCCGCCGTATTCTTCCGATCGCTATCTTCAGCTATGACGCCATCCGTAATGAACCTTCCTCTTTCACTGTGGAGTTTCCGTTTTGGGCTGTTCTCGATTTCCGTTTTTTGGCCATCGAATTGCGCAAACTCCCGTGGCGCGAGTACATCCGCCATAACAACCCGGTCGCCGCCGCCCTGTTAAGCAAAATGGGGTATAATGAAGATGAGAAGGTGGAAGTGAAAAAGGAATTTTTGCGCATGCTCACCCGCCTCGAGCTCGATGAGGCGAAACAGCGTCTGTTGTTCGGCTTTTTCGAAACATATTTGCGGTTATCGGATGAAGAAGAAATCCGACTGCGAAATGAGGTGAATACAATGGAGGAGAAGGAGGCTGCCAAAGTCATGGAACTCATCGTTTCATACGAGCAGAAAGGCATGGAGAAAGGCATGGAGAAAGGAATGGAAAAAGCAAAGATGGATGTTGCGAAACGAATGTTGGCAAAAGGATATGATGCCGACACGATTCATGAACTGACCGGGCTGCCGCTTGAAAAGATTGAACAAATGAAGAAGTAATGCGGGGACAAGGGCCTTTCTCCCTGATATTTCATCCCGGATTGTCGTCGTCCTTCGATCCCTCAAAAGCCTTGAGGATCGACGACAATCACTGATAGAAGAAATCAGTCGGGAGAAAGGCCTCTCAACGTGATTCTTATCCATTTTGGCTGACATCCCGATCCTCTGAAAGCCCAATCCGCTCAAGCTCACGCCCCAAGCGTCCCGCAAGCATCAGCCCGTACATGTGAAAATCAGCTCGAAGCGACCAAAGCGGATGGCCGAAGGTGGCGGGTTTGTTTCCTTCGATGAAAAAGTGGCTGAACCAAGCGAGCGTGTAGGCGGCAATCGGCGCGCCAAGCAGCCACCATGCGTTTCCCGTTACAGCCGCGATGATGATGAACAAAAAGACAAAGCTCGTTCCGACAAAATGCCAGCGCCGCGTCGCTCGTTTGCGATGCTGGGTCAAATAGAACGGCCAAAATTCTTCATAGTCTCGGAATTGTATGTCCCTCTCCCCCCTTGCCGTCATCTCCTGCACTATCATTGTATTTCATCCATCACGTAAAATGTCTGCAAGTTGTGCTTTTGTTTCGGCACAGTAAACTTGGCGGCAAGTTGGGCCGTACGCAGCTGGAAGGTGTTCATTTCTCCTGCATTGTCCGCCTTGTTCCCCTCCTGCGGCTCGAACAATATATACACATAATCGCCGTGAAACCGTGCTTCCCAGTACACAGAAGGCAGTTCATGCTTTTCGATCAGCTTGAACTGATCGTTCAAAGCAATCCACCCCGACTTTTCCCTCTGGACATAGCTCACCCACAGCGCGTCTCCTTTCACTTGGAGCTGATCGAATCGTGTTTCCTCTTGCCCCATGTCCCAATATGTCACTCGCCATGAATGCGGATCAATGATTGTGAGACGAGGTTTCGTGGCGATGACAAGGTAGTTGCGGAAAGCCGCCATCGATCGGGCGGAGGAAGTGAGCAACGGAATTTCTTTCACGACCTCACCGCGTTGATCGATCACATACAATACGCCTTGTTCCTTTTCAATCACATCGGCGAACACATAGAAATACGGCGCTACGTGCAAAACTTGAAGAACGTAGGGAGGGAATCGTTTAGAAAATAACAATTTTCCCTCTTTTCTTACTTCTAGTTTATTGGTTTTTACATCTTGGTTCAGCGAACGAATATCCCACTCTCCCTCCAATGAGGCAAAGGAAAGAGGGCTGGAGACCGCTTTTGATCGACAACCGTCCATGTGTCTGGATTTAGTCGATACACATACTTTCCTGTATAATCGGACCACAACAACAGTTCCTTTGTTGAAGAAGCGGGCGAAAGGTGAGAGATTCCAACTGCTTTCAGCGTCACCACTTTGCGCACATGATGTTCGTCCGCCTCCACGATATATGACTCCCGCTCCAACGGGTGAGAATACAAAAAGAAAATACGCGCTGACGGACCGTGCGGCAAATGAGCGTTGGACGGTTCGTACGTCCGCACCGAGGAGACAACGGAATTGTCAATGTTCTGCACCCAATATACGATGACAGGCGCGGCTGCCGCCAGCACAACCCATATCCATCTCTGCCGCTTCCACCAAGCCTGCCCTTCCTTTTTACCTCCTATGCGCTGGACAAGCAATCCCCAGTACCATACGATGTAAAGGAACAACGCAAGCGACAGCCACGCCCACCATTGCCCTTCGATAAGGGATTGCTGCCAATAGTCGAACGGATCGACACCGACCCTGGCGATCGTGTGAAAATTGTTCAGAAAAAAGAGCGGCACCGCAAGCACCGCAGCGAGCGAATACAAGCGGCGAACCGTTCCTTTCACCAGCATCACCACACCGGCGAGCAACGTCGCGGTGCACATGAGGTAGTACAACATTGACATCCATAGCGGTGCACTTGGGCCCATATTGAATCCCCTTCCAGCCTTGATGGTTGTAATGTTCTATGAAATGGAGCACGTTTCCTTCTTTATGGAGAGATTTTCCCCCTGATCAACAGGTTCATTGATTAAATTTCTGATTTCCTGACGCTCTTCTAGCTGTTTCTTGTCCATTTCTTGTTCCATCTGGAGTTTTACCTTATCTGCTTTCTCCCCCGAATCAGCATACGTCAACGAAACACCCGATGTGTAAATGAGGCTCAAAGCGACAAGTGGAGAGAGCAAGGCAGATTTTTTCATAAAATACAAATAACTACGTTAAATCAATATATTTACAATTAAAATTCTATTGGAAATGCAAAAAAAAGAGTATTTATCTTAATTAGGCGAGAAGACTCCCACTTCAACGAAGCGAAGCGGAGTAAGTGGGAGATGAATCGCCTTAACTATATTTTGCTGAAAATAGGATAGATTCAGTAAAATATAGTATAATATAGTTAGATGGGAGGTGAAAAAATGTATTTTTGTATCAAACAACAGCTAAATGGTTTGACCAAAGAAGAATACTTGACTCTTCGAGAACTGTGCCATATTGCCAAGAACATGTACAACGTCGGATTGTACAATGTCAGACAATACTATTTTGAACACAAGGAATTTCTTAATTATGAGAAAAACTATCATCTTGCAAAAACTAACGAAAACTATAAGCTGTTAAACAGCAACATGGCACAGCAAATTTTAAAAAAGGTCAATGAAGCCTTTAAATCTTTCTTTGGTTTGATCAGTCTTGCCAAACAAGGAAAATATGACCACAAGGCTATCAGTATTCCAAAATATCTTAAAAAAAATGGCTTTCATTCACTGATCATTGGCCAGATTCGTATAGACGGCAACAAATTCACGATACCGTATTCTCGCCTATTTAAAAAGACTCGCAAGCCTATCACGATAACGATTCCGCCTGTGTTACTGGACAAAAAGATTAAGCAGATTGAAATCATTCCTAAGCATCATGCCAGGTTCTTTGAGATTCAGTACAAATATGAAATGCCTGAAGATCAAAGAGAATTAAATGACCAAAAAGCACTGGCAATTGATTTAGGATTAAACAATTTTGCCACTTGTGTCACATCAGACGGCAGATCATTCATCATTGATGGGCGGAGATTAAAAAGTATAAATCAATGGTTTAACAAAGAAAATGCCAGACTTCAAAGCATGAAAGATAAGCAAAAAATCAAAGGCACCACTCGTAAACAGGCTTTGCTTGCTATGAATCGCAATAATAAAGTGAATGATTATATCAACAAGACTTGCCGTTACGTCATTAACTACTGTATTGAAAATCAAATTGGCAAACTTGTCATTGGCTATGCGGAAACATGGCAACGCAATATTAATCTAGGAAAAAAGACAAATCAAAACTTTGTCAATATTCCTCTCGGTAACATAAAAGAAAAACTAGAATATCTTTGTGAATTTTACGGCATTGAATTCTTGAAACAGGAAGAATCATATACGTCTCAAGCCAGCTTTTTTGACGGCGATGAGATTCCTGAATATAATGCCGACAATCCAAAAGAATATAAGTTCAGCGGCAAACGTATTAAGCGCGGCTTGTATCGAACAAAGTCTGGCAAACTAATTAATGCTGATGTCAATGGCGCATTAAACATCTTAAAGAAAAGTAAAGCTGTAGACCTGAGTGTCTTATGCTCTAGCGGCGAAGTGGACACGCCTCAAAGAATAAGGATTGCTTGAAGCAGTCAAACTTCTTTGGAAGCCCCCACTTCAAATTTTCGCTAGAAAATTAAGTGGGGGGTAGTTCACTACTAATGGAAAAATAGTCATATATTCACAAAAATTAGAGGGGACGAACACTCTCCCATCTGCGCTCACGCTTAGAGTTGGGGAATTCTTGGAAATACCCGCCCCACGGCAGGCTGCCAGCCAAGCCGCCCCCGTGCGTCCCACGGTTCGGCTGCCTTGTGACGACAGCAAACGAAGCCCTTCCTTCAACATCATTCCGAGCGGCGTTATGATCCGGGTCATGGTGCGCCCTGCATTGCGGGCGCACCCACTCTCGGACATGCAGCGGCTGCGCGTCGTCATGCCAGCTCTCGCAATATGAGCAGACTCGATACAAAGTGCTGACGACACGGATCAACGTACAGCCGTCTCCTTTCGCTTTATACTCCAGCATCATGAGCAAGCGCTCCACACGAAAATGAAAATCGCCTCTTTCCAGCCGCTTCGGCTGAAAAGAGGCGCTGTTTCTTACGATTGGCTGCTGTCTCTCGCTTTTAAGGTGACCGATACGGTCGTCTCAAACCCATCGCGATAGATCGTCAGTTTGATGCGATTGCCCACCGATGTTTTCGTATACAAATATTTGCGCAAGGCGCTGACGCTGTCGATTTTGTCGCCGTTGATGGCGACGATGACGTCTTTTGACTTCAACCCGGCATCGGCCGCCGGCGAGAACGGTTCGACCGACGTGATGGCCGCACCATATGTCACGTTGGACGGCAATTTCAGTTCATCAGCGCGGACTTCATCGGACAAATCGGCCACATCGACGAGCTGGACGCCAAGGTACGGGCGTTTGATTTTGCCGTCTTTCATGAGCTGTTCGATGATCGGCTTGACGTTTTCGCTCGGGATGGCAAAGCCGAGCCCTTCGACGCCCGTTTCCGCGATTTTCATGCTGTTGATGCCGATCACTTGACCCGCGCTGTTAATGAGCGCCCCACCGCTGTTGCCCGGGTTGATTGCCGCATCCGTCTGGATGACGTCAATCTCCCAGTCGCCCGCTGAGGTGGACACCGGCATCGTCCGTTTGCCGCTGACGATGCCTTCCGTCACCGTCCGCGACAAATCAAGACCAAGCGGGTTGCCGATGGCCGCCACGGGTTCGCCGATTTTTACCTTCGACGAGTCGCCGAAGCTCGCCACTTTCGTTACGCCATTGGCTGGGATTTTCAAGACGGCGAGGTCAGTGAGTGCATCCGCGCCGACGATGTCGGCTTTCACTTTTTTGCCGTTCGGGAGCGCCACCTCCACTTTGTTCGCTCCTTCAATGACATGGTTGTTCGTCACAATGTAGGCCACATTGCCTTCTTTTTTAAAGATGACGCCCGAACCCGTTCCCGCTTCGGTATCTTGTGCTTGATCAGAGAAAAAGTCCACTTGCTTCTGAATGTTGACGACCCCGACGACCGCATCGGCCACTTTGTTAATGGCGTCAATCATATTCGTTTTGACGTTCGCCGTCGGCTGCAATGGCAGCGCCTCGCTTTTTGCGGTCGTTTCCGCCGCTTCCGTTTGGGAATGGGTTTCCCCGTAAATCCATTTCGGCGCTACATACCATGTCGCCGCGCTGCCGATCACCGCTCCAGCGACAGAAGCGGCAAGCCACGATACGAAGCGGCCGCGGCGTTTCGGCTGCGGAGTGGGTGTTGGTTCAAATGGCATCATGTCCATTTGTCATCTCCTCCTTTTCCTCTTCGCCTATCATCATAACCATGGAAAGTGAAAAAATGGTGAAATTCCTTCCCTTCCATTAGCGAGCGAAGCCAAGCGCACAGCTTTTTCACCGTTTTTTCACGGATGTTTGGTATGATAAAAATAAGGAAGCTGGAACGGGAGGAAAGACGATGAAAATTTTGCTTGCGGAAGATGATCTCCATTTAGGGGAGTTGATTGTGCACTTATTAAAAAAGAAAGGAATCGACCATATCGATTGGGTTCAAGAGGGCGAAGACGCATACGATTACGCGATGGCGGAGTTTTACGACGTCGTCGTGCTCGATTGGATGCTTCCAAACGGCGATGGGGTGGACATTTGCAGCCGCCTGCGGCAAAACGGCTATACGGGTGCGATTTTGATGCTGACGGCGAAAGACGCGGTGCAAGACCGCGTCACCGGGCTTGAAGCCGGGGCGGATGACTATTTGGTCAAGCCGTTTGAAATCGATGAGCTCGTCGCGCGCTTAAAAGCGCTCGCCCGGCGCACGTTCGTCCCGCTCCAAGAGGAAAAAGTGACGTTTCACGGCTTCACATTGAACCGGACAAGCCATACGCTGCACCGCGGCGATGAGGAAATTTTCCTCACCCCGCGCGAATTTCAGCTCCTTGACCTGCTCGTGCAAAACCAAGGCCAAGTCGTTCCGCGGGAGACGATTTTGGACCGCGTCTGGGGGTGGGATGCGGATGTGTCGATGAAAACGATCGATGCAACGATCAAACTATTGCGCAAAAAGTTGAAAGACGATGTCATTCAAACGGTGCGCGGGGTGGGATATAAAATTGATAAATCGATGGAATGAATGGCGCGACTGGCTGCGCCGCTTAGAAAGCGCCGACTTATTCCGCCGCGCCCATTGGCGGCTGACAGCGCTCTATAGCGGCATTTTCACCTTGTTTCTCGCCTTGTTTATCCTAATCGCCGCTGCACTGTTTTACTGGATCACCACGTCCGATCAAGAGCGGCGCATCACCCGCCTCGCCGAGCAAGAGGCGAATACGATCGAGCAGTTTTTACTGAAGCAGAGCGATTTTGACTTGTTTCATGACGAAAGCGTCGTCCTGCTTAGTGAAGATCAACTTTTCTTTTACGTGATCGGCCCAAACGGCGATCTGCTTGCTGGGGATGAAATTCATCCGCGCCTGCGCCCGTATTTTTTGAACGTCTTGTCCCGCATGGACACAGGCGAGCGCACCCCTGTATATGTGACCGTGTCGCTGCCCGAGCATATGCCCGGCCTCGCCCGCGCCGCCGCCCGCGACTGGCGGGTGCTCGCTGTTGCCTATCCGCTTATCATTCATGGGGATTTTGCCGGCATGCTTTATATCGGGATGGACGTCACGTCGTTTTTCGGGGTGTTCCATTGGCTGCTCGTTGTGCTCATCGGCCTGGCCGTTCTGTTTCTCGCCGTCGGGGTGGCGCTCAGCTACTTTATGTCCAAGCGAGCGCTCATCCCGATTGAAGAAGCATACGAGCGGCAGCGCCAGTTCGTCGCTGACGCCTCGCACGAACTGCGGACGCCGCTGAGCGTCGTCTTCTCGTCCGTGGAGGCGCTCGCGTTGGAAGAGGATGTGATGAAAAACGACTTCGCCCACCGCCTGCTCGACCGCCTGCGCGAAGAGTTGAAGCGGATCACGAAACTGATGAACGATTTGTTGACGCTCGCCCGTGCCGATGCGAAGAACGCCGCGTTGGAGCTTTCGAAACAGACGTTTGATTTTCGCCCGCACGCCGAGCGCACGTTTCAGCTCGTGTCGGAACTCGCGGCGAAAAAGCAGATCACGATGCATTTTCACGCCCCAGAACAGGCGATTGTCACCGCCGACCCGGACAAATTGACGCAGCTGCTGTACATTTTGCTTGACAACGCGATCAAATACACCCCGGAAGGCGGAGACGTGACGCTATCGATCCGCACCGAGCCGAAGCAGTTCATCCTTTCTGTCAAAGACACCGGCATCGGCATCCCGCCTGAAGACATCGGCCGCATTTTCGACCGCTTTTACCGCGTCGACAAAACGCGCTCGCGCCAACAAGGCGGCCACGGCCTTGGGCTGTCGATTGCTAAGTGGATCGTCGAGGCTCACGGCGGCACGATCCACGTCCAAAGCCAACTCGGGCAAGGGTCGGAGTTTCTTGTCCGTCTGCCTGCTTAGAAGGCCGGTGAAAAACGGCTGTCACGAGCAAATCAGCGGCATTTCGCCAAAAAAGAAGGATGATTTCGCAAGGTTTTTCTAATTGGGAAATAGATGGAACTAGCAGCATTTTGTACTAAATCACCAGCCTTTTAGATCTTGCGGCGCGCTGTCATTGATAGGCGGCAAGGCGCGCCTTCTTTTTGAACATGATGAAATTGATTTTGCATTCAGCTGGTTACTCGCCACGTTTCACACTCAGCTTGTATGGAAGATGAAAACGGAAAATCGGAAATTTTATAGATGAACGATGGGCTTTATATTTTATCGCACTTCAAACATGAATGAATCATTTCTGCTTATTGCATGCAGGTATTGTTTATGATAAGATATAAAACGAAATGACCGAAACGTCCATTTGGTCAAAAAGATGAACGCCCCTGTTAGATAAAAAGAAACAAATGATTGATGCAACAACTCATCAGAGTAAATGGCACATGACTTTAAACGTTGATTGGGGGAAGGAACGCGAACCATTGTTTCAACAAAAGATTGCCCAACGGTTCGGCTGATATCGGTAAAAAGGATTGTCTCCATGACCATCCTTCTCTTTTTTACAAAAAAATGACTAAATGGACAAATCGGTCAATATTATTAAAAAGGAGGTTCCGCATGTGCGTGCATTTCAATTATGGATGCAGGAATGGAAAGCAGTTGCATCCAATCGGAAAACACTGATTCCGATTATAGCTGTCTTATTTATTCCGCTTCTATACAGCGGCATGTTTTTATGGGCGTTTTGGGATCCATACGATCATTTGGACGAACTTCCTGTCGCCGTGGTAAACAAAGACAAGGGGACAACGTTTGAGGGGAAAGCGTTTCATCTCGGCGATGATCTTGTTGAAAAGTTAAAAGAAAAAAAACAGTTTAACTGGCATTTTGTAAACGAACATGAAGGGGAAAAAGGATTAAAAGAACAAAAGTACTATATGCTCATTCAAATCCCTGAAGATTTTTCACAAAATGCGACGACGTTGCAAGACGATCACCCGAAAAAACTTCAACTTATTTACAAGCCCAATGAAGGATTTAACTTTTTATCAGCCCAAATTGGCGGAACAGCGGTTGAAAAAATCAAAACAGAAGTAGCCAAAACGTTAACGGAAACGTACGCAGAAAATATGTTTGAAAACATTCAAACATTAGCAGACGGGTTAACAAAAGCGAGCGATGGAGCCAAACAATTACATGATGGTCTCGGCGAGGCAAAAAATGGAACAAACAAACTGTATGATGGAATGAAAAAAGCGGAGGATGGATCCAAAGATTTGCATCATCATTTAGCGACACTTGCCGAAAAATCCATGGCCTTTACTGACGGATTGAATCAAGCAGTCAATGGTTCCACGCAAGTTCAAGCAGGGGTTCAAATGCTTGACAACGGGATGAAACACATGGTCGACGGGCAAGGGCAGCTGCTTGACGGAGCAAAACAGGCGCAAGAGGGAACCGCAAATCTTGCTTCCGGTGCAAAACGCGTATATGAAGGAATGCAAACACTCGATGCCCGCATGCCGCAGCTTTTGCAAGGTTCGGAACAATTAAGCGGGGGAGCCGAAAAGCTAGCATCATCGCTTGCGCAATGGCAACAAGGGGCGGCTCGGGTTCAAACAGGGGCGACCCAAGTAACAGGCGGGCTTGAACAGTTAGCGGCGCAGCTTGATGCACTCATTGCTCAAACCCCCGATCCGACACAAAAGGCGGTGTATGAGCGGCTAAAGGAAAATGTTGAGAAATTATCATTCGGAAGCAAACAAGTCGAAAACGGCATTGCGCAGTTAAACGATGGAGCCAAAGCATTACAATCAGGAGCAGCGTCGTTAAACAGCGGGGCGAAACAGCTGCATGAAGGGCATATTGCTCTCGACCGCGGGGTCGACGAACTGCTTTCTGGACAACAGCAGCTTGTCAATGGCGCCAATGCACTCTTGAACGGCCAAGAAAAGCTTGTCGCAGGCATGAACACGTTGCACGAAAAAATGAAAGAAGCGGAACAAGGAGCTGACAAACTCGCGAATGGCGGCCAAACACTGACCTCTGGTCTGCAAGTGCTTGCTCAAGGAGCTGATCGGCTGCAAGACGGCGCCCATCAATTGGCGGATGGTTCGCAGCAACTAGCAAGCGGAATGAATGAATTAACGAGTGGGACAAGGCATTTGCAAAATGGGATGAATCGACTGACAGACGGCTCAGAAGAACTAGCGGATCAGTTAAAAGAAGGGGCCAAAAAAGCAAGCGACGTAAAAGCAAATAAAGACGTATACGACATGTTTGCAGAACCGGTGAAAGTAAAAAATGAAAAAGTGAATGAAGTGCCAAACTACGGAACAGGATTTACACCATATTTCTTGTCGTTAGGCTTGTTTGTTGGGGCGCTTTTACTCTCGATTGTCTTCCCGCTTCGCGAACCAGCAGCGGTTCCACGTTCGCCATTTCATTGGTTTTTTGCAAAATTTGGTGTGCTCATTGGGGTTGGGATTTTTCAAGCGCTTCTGGCCGATAGCGTATTGCTTTACGGACTTGACTTACAAGTGAAAAGCGTTCCGTTCTTTATCTTGTTTAGCGTCGTCACAAGCATTGCCTTTTTATCTGTCATTCAATTTCTCGTCACAACCTTCGGGGATCCGGGACGGTTTATTGGGATTGTCGTATTAATTTTGCAATTAACAACAAGCGCCGGAACGTTCCCGCTCGAGCTCATTCCGCGTTCGTTGCAGCATTTTAACGCATGGCTCCCAATGACCTATTCTGTTTTCGGATTCAAAGCGGTCATCTCAAGCGGCGATTTCTCATTTATGTGGGAAAACATCGGTAAGTTGCTGCTGTTTATCGTCGCCATGATGGTTGGAACGATGGCGTATTTTACGATGCAACATCGCCGGCGATTTGCAACAGCCGTCGAACAAGCTTCTGAGGCATAATATGCTTCAGAAGCTTTATTTTTCACCTCACATTTCGCACCCTCCCGACGAAAATCGGGAGGATTTTTTCGTTCTGATATCAAATGAATTTCCTTTTGAGTCAGTCCCATGCCTAAAATGAGAAATATTCTTTTCTTCATCCCATGGCACAAACACTATGTATGGATAGAGCGATTTTTAACGCTGAACTTGACGGATATGGACATGGATGAGCGCATCCACGTCTAACATGATACGGAACGACTAACGATGGTCAAAAAAGATTGCCATCGCTAGTCGTGTTGGCCAAAACGTTATTCTGAAAAGCGAGATAAAAAATCCTTTAGCCTAGTCGATAAAAAATCGGGAAAGATTTTAGAAACATACGGTGAAATTATACAGCCCCTAGAACAAGTTGCAACAAAAACACGCATTCACGATGGCATTGACATAGGGCATGACCAAGTCTCCGACATCTCGGATTTCGATGGGAAACAGGCGGATGATGATGACAGAGATCGCGATGATGAGGAACAAACCGATTAGAGCGCCACCCAACCGCGCATGCGGATTCCATCGAATTCTCGCCAAGCCGACGATCAACGAGCCGATGGCGAATCCGAGAAACGAGCCGTACGCATAATATCCGACATCAAACGTCGGAAACAAAAAGGAAAACAAGAACACAAACAAAGCGCCGCCAACATCAAGCCCATACGACCGAACCACGTCTTCCCCTCCTTCGTCCCCACAATGTCAGAAAAAACAGATGCCCGTCAAAATCATCGTCCATCTCGCGGCGGATCCCCTATTCATGATATACTCAAAAATCCTTCAAAAAAATGTTCGCTTTTCACCTAATTTTCTCCTTCCCCCTCTACAATACAAACCGTAAGCCAGTCCACTGCCGAAAAAAGGAGGTGACGATGTGAAAAAGGCAAAAACGTTCCTATTCATCGCGCTCGCTGCTCTCGTTGGATGGAGCGCGTTTCATGTTCTGACGCCGCATGAAGTGATGGCGCACGGCCGTCCGGGCGTTCCATTTGCCGGCGTGCACGATGGATTCGGACATCACCATCGAGAGTTCGGCATGGGATCGCGCGAAGGCTGGATGATGGCAGGTTTGTTCATGTGGTGGCTCATTCCGTTTTTGCTCGTGGGCGCGGGGGCGATATGGCTCGCCGCGGCGCGGTCGAAGCGCTGGATCGGTTGGGCGCTTGTCGCTTTAGGCGTTGCTGCGATCTTGCCGAAATGGGTGCTGATCTTGCTGGCGCTGGCCGCCGTGTACACCTTAGGGCGCCGTCAAGCGCGAAAAACGGCAATTGCCGAAGTATGGGCGCCAGCACTGCCGTCCGTTCCCGTCGATTGGTTGGATGAATGGGAAAAAACAATACAAAAGGAGGCCAAACAACATGGGCATTTTTCGCCGGATCAAAACGATTATTCTCGCTGAGGCGAATGAACAAATTGACCGCTGGGAAGACCCCGTTGCCATGACGAAACAATATTTGCGCCAGCTTGAGCAACAACTCGAACAAGGCCGCCAAGCGCTCACCCAACAATGGGTCGCCGAGCGGCGCTATGAGACGCTCATCGCCCAAGCCGAAGCGACCATTGAGAAACGAAGCCGCCAAGCGAAACTGGCGCTCGAGCGCAACGAAGAATCGGTCGCCAAACTGGCGCTGCGTGATAAACTGTTGTACGAGAAAAAGCTGGAGGCGTACAAACAACAATACGAAGCCATCAAAGCGAAAACAGTTGAGGTCGCCAATCGCTTGAACCAACTACGCGAACGGTACGACGAACTCGCCGCCAAGCAGCTCGAGCTCGCGGCGCGGGTGAACGCCGCTCAAGCGTTGAAACAAATCGACACGGCGCTCGCTTCGTTTTCTGCCGATGAGGCGCTGCGCGGCTTCGCCCGCATGGAAGAGCGCGTCATCGCCTTAGAAGCCGAAGCGGCCGCCGCCCGGTTCGGGACGAATGCTGCGTTGTCCCCCGTGCCGTTTGAGGAAGAAGTGGAACGTGAATTAGCGAAATGGAAGGAAGCCCAAGCCAATAACGCCTAATCCCCTCCCCCTTTGACATAGATGACCCCCTTGCCGGGCAGGCAAGGGGGATGGTGTTTGTTCAGGGAAATGGCACCGCTCCCCACCGTCGCACGGCCTGACTCTCGCTTTCCCCCGTTCGGAAGCAAAATCGTTTCCTTTGTTTTTCCATCGTGGTAAAATCATTAGAGAAACGAAATAATACAGGAGATGACCTCCTATGAACTGGAAGCGAAGCGTCCGCGTTCTTTGGCTGTGCAATTTCATGGTTTCTGCCGGGATGACGATGGTCATTCCCTTTTTGTCGCTCTTTTTATGGCAAATGGGCGTCACTGAGCACCACGCCTTGAGCATCTGGACAGGACTTGTGTTTTCCGTCACGTTCCTATCAGCCGCTGTCATGGCGCCGATTTGGGGGGTATTCGCCGATAAGTACGGCCAGCGCGCCAACCTCATCCGCGCGGGGATCGGCATGGGCTTGATCACCGGATGCATGGCGTTCGCCGCCTCACCGATGACGCTGCTTGCTCTCCGATTTCTTGTCGGCTTTTTCTCTGGATTTATCACTGTCTCGTTTTCATACTTGGCCCGCGTTGTGCCGAGAGACCATAGCGGCGAGGCGCTCGGGACGCTGCAGACGGGAAGCATCGCCGGCAACATCATCGGGCCGCTCATCGGCGGCGCCTTATCCGACCTGTTCGGCTTCCGCCCGGTGTTTCTCGTGACCGGGCTTTGCATTTTACTGACGCTCTTGCCGGTCATTTTTTGGCTCGAAAAAGATCCCGTCGTGCCGCAGACAAAAGAAAACAAGGCCAGCTTCAAAGAAGTATTCAGACACCGGCCGCTCATCGTCTTATTTATCGCCACGTTTCTCGTGCAAATCGCGGTTCTTGGCGTCAACTCGATGATGACGATTTTTGTCCAATCGCTCATCGGCCATTCTAGCAATCTCGCCTTTCTATCCGGCCTCGCCTCGTCGATCACCGGCATCGCGACGATCATCGGCGCACCGTACTTAGGGAAACTCGGCGACCGGATCGGGCAGGAGAAAACATTACCGATACTGCTTGTGCTGTCCGGCTTGTTCGCCTTGCCGCAAGTATGGACGGACAACATTTATGAGCTGTACGTGTGGCGCTTCTTGCAAGGGCTTGTTGTTGGCGGCGTATGGCCGTCTATTCAAGCGCTCATCAACGCGCAAAGCCCGCGCCGCATTCAAGGGCGGGTGTTCGGCGTCACGGCAAGCAGCCGCTTCCTCGGCAACTTGACTGGCCCGACCGCCGCAGGCGCGATCGCAGGGTTCTTTTCCATTTCCTCCATTTTCGTCTTATCTGGTCTCTTGTTGATCGCCACCGGCGCATTGGTCGGGTATGCGACGCATGACCGTGCATGGCGCGAGGAAATGAAAGAGAAGATCGCCGCTTGGACACATCGTCTCCATAGTCGGTACTGACAACCACAGCGGCAAGAGGCGCGGCAGAAAAAACGAAACGGCCCGAAGAACCATTCCTTTCGGGCCGTTTCCTCTCATCGTTTCATTTCTCCGTCCATTTGATCCATCGAAGCAACGAATACGGAATCGCTTCCCCGACGCGTCCATTTCGCCCGGTCGTCGTCTCCGCCATCGTCAATGAATTCCAAATCGCTTCCTCTGTCGCCTCAACAGCCGCCTGAAACAACTCGTTCATGAGCGGCGCATCATCGCGGACAAGCGGCGGCAGCGCCTGATGCGCTGAATCCACAAAATGCGGAACCGTGTATGCCGTCGAAAAGGCGATGACGATGTCGCCGCTGCCATGATGAACGTGGCTTCCCGTCCGCGCCAGCCCCACCGCCGCCCGCTTCGCCAGCCGCTTCAACTGCCGCGCATCAAGCGGCGCATCGGTCGCGACGATCATCATAATCGAACCAGCCGGCACATCCCGTTCATCAAACGACGGCGGCACATACGGCACAAACCGCAGCTCTTCACGCCGCCCGAAATTGCTCACGACAAGCGCTCCGACCGTATACATCCCGCCCGCGATCCGCGACGAGCTGCCAATGCCCCCTTTCCAGCCGAAGCACATCATACCCGTCCCCGCGCCGATCGCCCCTTCTTCCATATCGACGCGCGCCTCGGCAATCGCCTGTTTCGCATGCTCCTTCGTCACCGAAAGCGCCCGCGCCGTATTCAAATAGCTGTCATTGCATTCCCCGACGACAATGTTGGCCGACCCGGTCGTATCTCCGATCTCCGGCGTCATCGCAAGCATATACTCAAGCGTCCCTTGCCAGACAGCGCCGACACTGAACGTATTGGTCAGCATAATCGGCGACTCGATCAACCCAAGTTCCTCGACCTGCACCAACCCGACCGTTTTCCCAAAACCGTTCAAAACAAAACAAGCCGCGGGCACCTTCTCCAAAAACCAGTTGCCCCCATGCGGCAACACCGCCGTCACCCCAGTGCGGATCACTGTCCGCTCATTCATATCTTCCCGAATCGTCACATGACCGACCCGCACCCCAGGCACATCGGTGACTTGATTGCGCTCCCCTGTCGGAAGCGTGCCGATGGAAAAACCAAGATCGCGAAGTTTGCGGCGCATCCATCCCACCCCCGTCGCTTTTCTCCGCCTTCTTTCAAACCGTCCAACGCCAACGCAGCATGTCCGCCGACACGACGGTGAACGAGAAAGAAGCGTGATTGTTCCCATGTCAAGTATATCGCATCGGACTGAGGAAATGCAGCAGCGGCAAAGAAAGGCGGTGAACAACCATGCCTGGTGGATCAATGGGGCCATACAAAAAAAGCAGATGCCAAAACGTTCTCCATGTGCGAAACAAAAAAGCGGCTTCCTGCAAAGCAAGCGGCGCAAGAATGAGCAGCCGAAGCAAAACGAAGCGGTCGATCGGGGAAGTGCAGCCATCCGGTTTCTTCAAACGGAAGACGTTCATACGATGGCGTGACATTGAAGAGGGTTTCGCCTCTTATAGGCGCGACAAAAACTGGGCGGAAACGCATGGAGAAAGCGGCCGACTCCGGTTTCAATCCCTCATAGGTACGATAAAAACCGGATCGTGGCATCGGCTTTCGCTCCGCGTACATCGCGGTTTCAATCCCTCATAGGTACGATAAAAACGGGAACGGCAAAAAAATATTTTAGTGATGTTAGTTGTTTCAATCCCTCATAGGTACGATAAAAACGTATGCTTGTTCGTAGATTTTCCCCTCCGGCGCAAGTTTCAATCCCTCATAGGTACGATAAAAACGCGCTTTGCGCGGAGCTTGCCGACTGCGACGTGTTCTGTTTCAATCCCTCATAGGTACGATAAAAACCCCAAAAAGGCTTGTTCCATCAAGCTTTTCGATTTGGAGTTATTTTCAGCATAGCACGTTTCAAAAATTCTGTCAATGACTTTCAATCGTGATGGCTGTAGGCTTGGAGCGTCAAAAACCATTGTCGTCGATCCCCCGGGTTTTTTGCATGATTGGAGGTCGACGACAATGCAAAGGCGGGTTGACTTCTTCGGCTGTTCGATCTTTTCCGCCGGCAGCCCGGTCAGTTCGTGGATCGTGTCGATATCCTACCCTTTCATCAACATTTCCTTCGCGATGTCGGGTTTCCCTTCCTCGATCCTTTTTGGCGTCCTTGTTCAATCCCATGCTTCATTCCCTGCTTGATCCTTGTCCGATTTCGCCGAAACTGCTCTCGTTTGATTGACGCTCCGAAGGCTTCACTTCCCGTGCAACTCACGGTACCAGTCGCTATGCAGGATATCTCGAAAGATTGATACTGTCGTTTCGATCTCTGTCAAGTTCAATTCCACAATCATCACATCGAAATACCCTCGTTAGATGGCCACCTCTTGTGTTTGATTTCCCTACTCTCTAAGCAATCCCCGAACATCTTCCTCTGAAAGATCCACCAACCGAGCAATGTCTTCCACCGTCATTCCTTTGCGTGCCATGTTACGAATCAGCTGTTTCATTCCTTGTTTCATTCCCTGTTTCATTCCTTGTTTGATGCCTTCTTCCAACCCTTGTTTCCTTCCCTTTTGCTCATAGGAAATGATCAGCTCCAACACGTTCTCTTTTTCTTTCGTTTCCATCGCCCTCACCTCTCTTTGGAGTTGTTGCTCTTCCTCCTCCGACAACTTCACATACGTTTCAAAAAAACCCAAGAGCAGCCGCTGCCTCGCTTCATCCAGCTCCAATCGCACCAACATGCGCAAAAACTCTTTTTTCAACTCGACTTTCTCACTTTCAGTATACCCCATTTTGCTTAGCAAGACGGTGGCAACCGAATTATTTGGTGGATGCAGCGCTAGGGCAGACCCATACGAGTGGGTTTCCCTCCACTCAAAATGATCTAACTTTTGAAAAAATGCTTGCGTTTTCTAAAATTCCCCATTATTATAGTAATAGGATCATACCACAGCAATGATCTCAGGGTTACTATGATAAGGGCTTTCTGCCTAAGGCAGACTGACCCGCGGCGTTGGGGATCGCCTGTCGCCCGCTTTTAGCGGGCATTCCCCATCCTTGCGCAAACTCAGACCTTGGCGGAAAACGCTAAGGTCTTTTTTACTACATAGCTATCGGGAGGGGATTGACATGAGATACAAAATTGGCCTTGATATCGGCATTACCTCTGTGGGTTGGGCAGTCATTAATCTGGATATTCCTCGCATCGAAGATTTAGGCGTCCGCATCTTTGACAGAGCGGAAAACCCGCAAACGGGAGAATCACTAGCTCTCCCTCGACGCCTCGCCCGCTCGGCCCGGCGTCGGCTGCGCCGCCGCAAGCATCGGCTTGAACGCATTCGCCGTCTGCTCATCCGTGAAGGAGTCTTAACGAAAGAAGAACTGGACAAGCTATTCGAGGAGAAACACGAAATCGACGTCTGGCAACTGCGCGTTGAAGCATTGGATCGAAAACTAAATAACGATGAATTAGTCCGTGTCCTCCTTCATCTAGCCAAGCGGCGCGGCTTCAAATCCAACCGCCAAAGCGAGCGCAGCAACAAAGAAAACAGCACGATGCTCAAACATATCGAAGAAAACCGGGCCATTCTCTCAGGCTATCGGACCGTCGGCGAAATGATTGTGAAAGATCCAAAGTTTACGCTCCATAAACGCAATAAAGGCGAAAATTACACAAACACGATCGCCCGCGATGACTTAGAACATGAGATCCGACTCATTTTCTCCAAACAGCGTGAGTTTGGAAACATGAGTTGTACAGAAGAGTTTGAAAATGAATATATCGCCATTTGGGCTTCGCAACGTCCTGTCGCTTCCAAAGATGATATCGAGAAAAAGGTGGGCTTTTGTACATTTGAACCAAAAGAAAAACGGGCGCCAAAAGCAACATACACATTCCAGTCATTCATCGCTTGGGAGCACATCAATAAATTGCGGCTCGTCTCCCCATCAGGCACACGGGGGCTCACTGATAAGGAGCGCCGCCTTTTGTATGAACAGGCGTTCCAAAAAAACAAAATTACCTATCATGATATACGGACATTGCTCCATTTGCCTGATGATACCTACTTTAAAGGCATTGTGTACGATTGGGGCGAATCGCTAAAGCAAAACGAAAACATCCGATTCCTCGAACTCGACGCCTATCATCAAATTCGGAAAGCCATCGATAAAGTGTATGGAAAAGGAAAATCAAGTTCGTTTCTTCCCATCGATTTCGATACATTCGGTTATGCCTTGACGTTGTTTAAAGATGATGCCGATATTCGCAGCTACTTGCGAAACAAATATGAACAAAACGGGAAACGGATAGCAAATTTGGCGAACAAGGTATATGACAACGAACTGATTGAAGAACTGTTGAACTTGTCATTTACAAAATTCGGCCATTTGTCGCTAAAGGCGCTCCGCAACATTCTCCCGTATATGGAACAAGGTGAGGTCTACTCTTCTGCTTGCGAGAAGGCTGGATATACATTTACAGGGCCAAAGAAAAAACAAAAAACGGTGCTGCTTCCGACTATTCCGCCGATCGTCAATCCGGTTGTCATGCGCGCATTGACACAGGCGCGAAAAGTGGTGAATGCCATTATCAAAAAGTATGGTTCGCCGGTATCCATTCATATCGAGCTAGCTCGCGATTTATCACAAACGTTTGACGAACGGCGCAAAACAAAAAGAGAACAAGATGAAAACCGGAAGAGAAACGAAACCGCCATCCGCCAGCTCATGGAATACGGGCTGACGCTAAATCCAACCGGTCTTGACATTGTCAAATTCAAACTGTGGAGCGAACAAAACGGGAGATGCGCCTACTCGCTTCAACCGATCGAAATCGAGCGGCTGCTTGAACCGGGTTATGTAGAAGTGGATCACGTAATCCCGTACAGCCGCAGTTTGGACGACAGTTATACAAATAAAGTGTTGGTATTGACAAAAGAAAACCGCGAAAAAGGCAACCGCATTCCTGCCGAGTATTTAGGTGTCGGAACTGAACGCTGGCAGCAGTTTGAAACGTTTGTGTTAACAAACAAGCAGTTTTCCAAAAAGAAACGGGATCGACTGCTCCGGCTTCATTACGATGAAAATGAAGAAAT
This sequence comes from Geobacillus thermoleovorans, assembly GCF_001610955.1. Lineage (GTDB taxonomy): Bacteria > Bacillota > Bacilli > Bacillales > Anoxybacillaceae > Geobacillus > Geobacillus thermoleovorans. The sequence continues at coordinate 309,116 of NZ_CP014335.1, read as the reverse complement.
GGAATTTAAAAGCCGAAATTTAAATGACACTCGGTATATTTCACGCTTTTTCGCCAACTTTATTCGTGAACATCTGAAGTTCGCCGAAAGTGACGACAAGCAAAAAGTATATACGGTCAACGGCCGTGTTACCTCCCATTTGCGCAGCCGCTGGGATTTCAACAAAAACCGTGAAGAATCCGATTTGCATCATGCAGTAGATGCCGCCATCGTCGCCTGCACAACGCCAAGCGATATCGCCAAAGTCACCGCCTTTTACCAACGGCGCGAGCAAAACAAAGAACTGGCCAAAAAGACCGAACCGCAGTTTCCGCAACCTTGGCCGCACTTCGCCGATGAACTGCGGGCGCGTTTATCAAAACATCCGAAAGAGAGTATAAAAGCTCTCAATCTTGGAAATTATGATGATCAGAAACTCGAATCGTTGCAGCCGGTTTTTGTATCCCGCATGCCGAAGCGGAGCGTCACAGGGGCGGCTCATCAAGAGACATTGCGACGTTATATTGGCATCGATGAACGGAGCGGGAAAATCCAAACTGTTGTCAAAACGAAACTGTCCGAAATCAAGCTGGATGCAAGTGGACATTTTCCTATGTACGGCAAAGAAAGTGACCCAAGGACATACGAAGCGATCCGCCAGCGTCTGCTTGAACATAACAATGACCCGAAAAAGGCATTCCAAGAGCCTTTGTACAAGCCGAAAAAGAACGGCGAACCCGGGCCTGTCATTCGGACCGTAAAAATCATCGACACAAAAAACCAGGTCATCCCGCTCAATGACGGCAAAACCGTCGCCTACAACAGCAACATCGTTCGGGTTGACGTATTTGAAAAAGATGGGAAATCAGGCGTGTTGATTATCCAATAAAATCCAAAGGGTATAGAAAAAAGAGCACCTTTCCTGTAGAATGTGAGTAGCGACACAAACAAACCCAGGAGGTGCTCTCTATGAACAAGCATACCACACTCCCGAATTTGATGCAAAAACTTGTTTCGGATGAAGAGATTCAACTGATTGCCGAAGCGGTTGGGTATCGTGATTCGTCTCGAACCTTTACGTTGCGCGAGTTGATTCACTTCTTCCTGCTGGCCGCCATGCATCAATGGAAAAGCTTTCGCCACGGAGCCGATGTGGGGCCTCTGTATGGATTGCCGCGATTCCATTATTCAACTGTATCCAAGAAAGCGAAAGAAGTTCCCTATGACATCATGAAACGCTTGTTGGCGTTGATCATTTCCAAGTGCAACCGCCAAACCCGCCGCTCGCTTCGGTTTCCCAAACCGCTTCGGGTGGTGGATTCGACGACCGTCACGGTCGGGAAAAACCGCCTGCCATGGGCGCCGTATCACGGCGAACGCGCCGGAGTGAAGCTGCACGTCGCGTATTCGCCGGAATCCTCGTTGCCGGCAGACGTGGTGGAAACCATCGGACTGCGTCATGATGGCCCGGTGGGAGAACAGTTGACGAACGCTCAACAAGTGCTCGTGGAAGACCGGGCGTATTTCAAAATCGAACGCCTCGATCGATTTGTGGAGCAGCATCAGCTCTTTGTCATTCGAATGAAGGACAACATCGAACTTCATCAGAAAAAAAGCTTGAAACGCCTTTCCAGCACATCTTCATCGGTTCAAGCCGACTTCACGTGCCAGTTGGGGACGAAACAATGCCGATCGACCAAGCGTCACCGGGTAGTGATCTTTCGAGATGCAAATGGCCGCGACATTCGGGTCGTGACGAATCTCTTCCATGCGTCTGCGGAAACCATTGCCGACATGTACCAACAACGTTGGACCGTTGAAGTCTTTTTCCGCTGGGTAAAGCAATATCTGAATGTCCCAACCTTGTTTGGCACGACGGAAAATGCGGTATACAATCAGCTGTTTGGGGCGTTCATTGCGTATGTGTTGCTGCGATGGCTGTATGATCAAACCAAAAAACGGACGAACGTCTCTCTTTCCTTCATTTCGTTTGTTCGCCGTTTTTTCTCTGGGCAGCTTCCTCTCGATTGGAAATCCGGGATGGCCGCTGCTTTGTTTGAGTATGCCCAAATTTATGGAAGACGTATGTCTAATTTTGGATAATCAACACTCGTGATTAAGTGTATTTGGTTTTAAAAACAATTGTCAAAAAGGCTAAGTGATTGTTGAAGCGCTATATAGAATTAAACAGACGATTTTTCCCTTAGCGTAGGGAAAATCTTAGTGGCAGTACCTTTTTAAGAAATGGTTTTAATCAACTTTAAATGGGATTTCTTCTTTATAAGCCTTTGTATATTTTTCAATCAACTCCTTCTTCTCCACATCGCTATTAATTGGAATATCTCCACCAACAGGGATTAGTGTGTGCCACTTTTCTTCCGCTAAATATCTAGTCGCGAACAAGTAAGTTTGTCCTTCCTCAATTAGTTTATCACCCTCCATTAAAAACAAATAATCTCCTTCATACCCACCTACTTGGTTCACTTTTATTGTACCGTTTACTTCACCCTTAATATTATAAAGAACCTCAACTTCGAATTGTGTTTCTGGATAATCCCTATTTCTTGTTCCAACTTGCTTTACAACTTTACCTACAAAAACATTATCTGAAAAACCTACAACCTCTCTAGGATTGCTAATATCAATAGCATAATTTAAATCTATAGACTTAATTATAGGATTTTTTGGTGGAGTATTTGTAAAATAATTAGGAACAAAATATATAATTGATATAAACGCAATCATCACTGGCGCTAAAACAAGTACCCATTTACGTTTTGGCTTTTTTAATTCTAATTTAGCTTTTTGTATTCCCAACTTACTTCTAGTGTGAACTTCCTTCGGGACTTCAATCTTATTTATTTCCTGTGTAATTTTATTGCTCACATACATCATCTCCTTTCCATTCTTTTTGAAGTTTTTTTAACGCTCTATATAAAATTGTTTTTGCTGTTCCTAAAGGAATATTAAGTATGTCCGCAACTTCTTGAATAGTGCAACTATTATAGAATCTTAAGATAATGACATTCTTCTCATCTAATGATAATTTTTCAATCAAATCCTTTATTGTAACAGAATTTGGAATATTGTCATCTATATCTTGTTTACTTACCTGAGATTCGACTACATCGTAATTTTCGATTAACGTAATTTTCTTTTGAGAGCGAATAATATCTAAAGCACATCTTATTGCAATGCTAATTAACCAAGTTTTAAAGTATTTTGGTTCTCTAAGACTGATTATCGATTTGAATGCTCGATATGCAGTTTCTTGAACTACATCCAGTGCATCATCTTTGTTTTTTAGATAAATAAATGCAATTCTATAAATTTCTCCTTCATACGGCTGAAATATTTTCAAAAATGCTTCTCTATCGCCTTTCTGGGCTCTTTTAATCAATCTTATAATTGAAAACACCTCCAATAATTGCTTTATCAATTATTAGACGTAAAGAGTTATAATTTAGCTTTTAGTTTTCGGAAATTTTTTCAACTATATAAAAACAAGGATGTCTCAAAAGCGTTCGTATATTGTTCACTTTTGGGGAATTTTTTTGGCAAAAAAGAAGAAAACCGTTCCTTTTTTGGTATCATAAGGTCACCACAACCCTACCAAGAAAGGACGGTTTTCTAATGTACATTCATTATAACCGAAATCAACTCATTTTGCCAATGAATCTTGATAATGTCCATTCCAGAACATCATCTTTGCCAGATTGTGTATCTAGCCGTAAAAAAATGGATCCAGCTCTGCTCGTTTCCCTATATCTTGGTGGAAAACACCCTGCCTATTATCCGAAAATGATATTGAAGGTTATCCTGTATGCACATGTCAACTGGATTGATTCCTCTCGCCAAATCGACAAGCAGTTGAGAGAAAACATTTACTTTATGTGGCTATCTGGCCATCAAACCCCGGATTTCCGCACGATTAACCGATTTCGGTCAGAACGGATGAAGGACGTCATTTACGAAACGTTTTGTCCATTGTCGATCTGCTGCACCAAGAAGGGCTTGTCAAAGCTGGAGGATTACTTTTTAGACGGAAAAAAAAAAATCGAAGCCAATACCAATCAATACTCCTTTCGTTTGAGGCAAATCCACCGAAATCTTCTACCAGAAGTTGGACGAGAAATTCTGGCAAATCATCTCCTCGATTAAACAGGTGGCGAAAGAAGATGAAGTAGCGGAACAGGAAGGAGATTTCCAAGAAAAACTGGAGGTTTCGGCGATTACGTCCGAGGTGACCGAATCCGTAATCGAACAAGGAGAGGAATGCTTAAAGAAAGAGCCAAAGAATCGTACGTTAAAGAAAATCAAACGTCGATTGGAACAGGATATTCTTCCGCGCAAGAAAAAAATGAAGAATTCAAAGACGTGCTAGGCAAATGAAACAGTTTTTCGAAAACCGATCCGGATACGACATTCATTCGAATGAAAGATGACCATATGAAAAATGGCCAGTTAAAGTGGGGATACAATGTACAAATGGGAACAGAAAACCAGTTTGCCGTTGGATTTAGTTTCCAGAAACACCCCGGGGATGCCGGGTGTCTCATTCCGCATTTTGAGCTATTGACGGCTTATGAGTGTCCCATGCCCAAACGAGCCATTGAGGATTCCGCCTGTGGGGGTGAGGAGAACTACACGTACTGCGAGAAACAGAATATCGTTGCTTTGATCAAGTACAACACATTGGACTGGGAACAGACGAAGGCGTGGGCGAAATAGATCGGCCGAGTCAAGAACATGACGTATGATAAGGGGCTGGATGAGTGGATTTGAGCCAAGAGGGAACAGTTGGTCTTTGTATATGAACGGAAGGAAATGACCGACAGGGTTACGTCACCTTCAAGCAGACGTATCGGTGCACAGCATGTGCTGGATGTCCGTTTCAAGCGACATGCTCAAAAGGCAAAGACTCGAAAACAAGCCGGTATTTGGGCAAATCAAGCACAGCCAGCAATTTAAGTGTAAATTATCACTTTATTTCCGCACAAAAAAGACTCTTTTTTGCACATTCCTTCGGAATATCCCTCTCCCCCTTTCCGAAAGAATGTGCTAAATTTTTTGTGAATTATTTCGGAATGGGACATGGGTGATTTCCAGAGGGGGGACGAGGACGTGATTCGGTTTCATGACTTTCAGGTCGATGTCCAGACATATGCCCAGCGGGGAAAACAAAACGACTTTCCCCTTCTTAAGCGGTGCCCTCATTGCCAGGCAAAACGCCCTCTTTATCGCCATGGGTACTACGAACGAAATGCCGTGACGTCGCATCAGTCTTATCGCATTTGGATCGCTCGGTATCGCTGCCCGGAGTGCAGGAGGACGGTGGCCGTGTTGCCTTCATTTCTTCTCCCTTATTTTCAGTATACGTTGCCCACCATATGGAGAGTGGTGAAAGAACGGTTGGGCCTGACTCCGAAACGGGGGATGGAGGAGGCTCCACTCCTTCCTACGGATGAAGGGGTTTTATTTTATGTCCGACGTTTATTCCGAAATTTGAACCACCTTCATTGGTTTTTTGCGGAGCGCTGGAGAAAAATTGGTCCTGCCATCGCCCAAGCGAGAGAACGAGCCCTATGGTGGATCCAGACGATGGAGGAGATCGGCCTCTTTTTCGTCATCCAAGAGATATGGGAGCACCGATCGACGCATCTTTTTGCACGTACATTCAGTTCCTGATTTTACTTATATCCCCTTATACCCTTATATGGAATCATTTATAGATTCCACAAACCTTTCCTCTCGACGGTCGGGGGAATGATCCGATAGGATAGAGACAGGATGGACCGATAAGGTCCTAGAATGGGATGAACGAAGGAGGAGATCGAAATGAATGAGTCGATGAGACAGGAGATCGCTTTATTTCGGTATGGATTGATCGCTCCATTGGTGAATGGACAAGTCGATCCAAAAACGTACTTGAAGGAAGTAGCGGAACGGATCCATCAAGTTCCCCACCATGGAGAGAAACGCATCGCCGCCAAAACGATCCTCGACTGGTGCACGCAGTACAAAAAAGGGGGCTTTGAGGCGCTGAAGCCGAAACGACGGTCGGACCGTGGCCATTCCCGGAGGCTGTCACCTGAAGAAGAGGATCACATTTTAGCCCTGAGAAAAAAACACCCCCACATGCCCGTGACGGTGTTTTACCAACACCTTATCGAGCAGGGGGAAATCCAATCCATCTCTTATTTCACTATATACCGACTTTTAAAAAAATACAACCTCGTGGGGAAAGAAATTTTACCGATTCCTGAACGAAAACGATTCGCGTACGATCAGGTCAATGAGCTCTGGCAAGGTGATTTGTCCCATGGCCCGTTGATTCGCGTGAATGGCAAAACGCAAAAAACGTTTTTGATTGCCTATATCGATGACTGCTCGCGGGTCGTGCCGTACGCTCAGTTTTTCTCTTCCGAGAAATTTGACGGGTTGCGGATCGTAACCAAGGAAGCGCTGCTTCGATACGGAAAGCCGAAGCGAATTTACTCGGATAACGGCAAGATTTATCGGGCGGAACCCTTGCAGTACGCCTGCGCGGAGTTAGGGATCACCTTGATCCATACCCAGCCGTACGATCCGCAAAGCAAAGGGAAAATCGAACGATTTTTCCGCACCGTACAGACGCGGTTTTACCCGTTGCTCGAAATGAATTCACCGAAGTCGCTCGAAGAGCTAAACGAGCGATTTTGGAAGTGGTTGGAGGAAGATTACCATCGAAAACCGCATGCCTCGTTGAACGGGAAGACGCCACATGAAGTGTTTCAATCGCAAGTCCATTTGGTGTCGTTCGTCGACGATTCGGATTGGCTCGACTCGATCTTTTTGAAACGCGAATACCGTAAAGTGAAGGCCGATGGTACGGTCACGTTGAACAAGCAGCTGTATGAAGTTCCGCCCCGGTTCATCGGACAATCGATCGAACTCCGTTATGATGAACAAGGCGTGTATGTGTACGAAGACGGTCAACGGGTCGCCGAAGCGGTCCTTGTTCGCTTCGAGGACAATGCCTATGTGAAACGCCATCGGTCACCGTTTGCGGCGGTTCCGGTAGAGGGAGGCGAAAACGATGTATAAAACGTTTTATTCCCTTTCCCGAGAGCCGTTTTCGAAGGAGACGAATCCACCAGAGGCTTATCAAGGGGCCTCGTATCAAGAGGCCCTCGCCGCTTTGGACTACGTGAAACGAACAAGAGGGATCGGGCTATTGATCGGTGAACCAGGGGCCGGCAAGACATTCGCCCTTCGGGCGTTTAAGGAATCCCTGAATCCGTCACTGTATCACGTCGTTTATTTTCCATTGTCAACGGGAAGCGTGATGGACTTTTATCGCGGCCTTGCCTTCGGGCTCGGGGAAGAGCCGAAATACCGCAAGGTCGACTTGTTTTATCAAATCCAACAAGGGATCGAGCGCTTGTATCATGAACAACGGGTAACGTCAGTGTTCATCCTCGATGAAATGCATTTAGCGAAGGATGCCTTTCTGCAGGATATCGCGATCCTGTTCAACTTTCACATGGACTCAACAAATCCGTTTGTCTTGATTTTGGCGGGGCTGCCCCATTTACAGGCAAAACTACGCTTGAATCAACACCGTCCGCTTCACCAACGAATCATCATGCGATACCAGATGGGGCCTCTTGATAAGGAAGAAGTGGTAGGATATATCGAACACCGCCTGAAACAGGCGGGGGCGAAACACTCGATTTTTACCCCAGCTGCCTTAGAAGCGATCGCCCTGCAGTCGCAGGGGTGGCCGCGGATCATCAACAACCTCGCCACCACTTGCCTGTTATACGGCGCTCAATTAAAAAAACATATGATTGACGAAGACATTGTGCGTATGGCAGCCGAAGAAATGGGGTACTGACACAGCAGGGGCTGATCGGCCCCTGTTATGTTTCATCCCGATCCATCCTCATTCTAGTTAATCATCCGAAATAATGTGCAAATGTTCGGAAATAATCTGCAAAACCTGGAATAATTCGCAAAGATTTTGCACATTATTTCCGAATCCGTCCGAAATAATTTGAAAAAGGGATTCTGAAATAATGTGCTAATTTACACTTATCATCTCAACTATTTGCTCTTTACTCACATTTCGCACCCTCTCGACGAAAATCGGGAGGATTTTTTCGTTCCGATGTCGAATGAATCCTTGACACACAAGGAACGTAAAGGAGTTTTTCTCTTATGAACGTTCAAGTCAAAAAGGTCTATCGCAATTCTTATTTGAATATAATAAGTGCTCTATTCAAGAAACTGGGTCTGCCTCAATTGATTGACCATCTCGTGCCCGTCGATCCGCAGTGCCAAACGCGAGTCAGCGATGCCGTTCAGGCCATCCTCTACAATGTGTTTGACGGCCGGCAAGCCCTTGTTCACTTGGAACATTGGGCTCAGGAGGTCGATTGTGAGAAACTCATCCGTCCCGATCTCCATCCTTCCTGGTTGAACGACGATGCGTTGGCCCGTCATCTCGATCGCCTGTATGAGGCTGGCATTCACAACGTCATCAGCACTTGCTTGATTCATATTTATCGCAAAGAAGGCCTTTCCCTCCGAGCCTTCCACGCCGATACGACGGACAAGACCGTTTACGGCGCGTATGAATCGGCCTCGTTAGAGGCCTTACAAATCACACATGGCTACAACCGCCATCATCGTTGGCAAAAACAGATCGGTTTCGGACTGGTCGGCAACGAGGATGGCATCCCGTTTTACGACGATGTGCACGATGGCAACCTGCCCGATAAAACATGGAATCCCGAGGTGCTGTCTCGTGTCCATGAACAGCTGAAGCAGGCCAAAATCGAAGACGAATGGATTTACGTGGCCGATTCTGCCGCGATGACGAAAGAGACCCTGGCGCAAACCAAAGCGGCCAACGCCTTTTTGATCACCAGAGGCCCTTCGTCGCTCCGGATCGTGAAAACCGCGCTGGCCGAAGCGGATGCTGAGGACACGACGTGGAGCGATCCCTTTACGTTGGCGGAGAGAAACGGCGCCACGTACCGGGTATGGGAAACGGCCTCGACGTATGAAGGCCACCCCGTTCGGCTGATCGTTGTTGAATCGAGCGCGCTCGACCAGCGAAAAGGAAAGACGCTCGAAAAAGAACGAACCAAAGAAGCGGAGCTTCTTCGCGAGGAACAAGCCCGTTGGGAGCGTCACCCTTTCTCGTGCCGGGAAGACGCTGAACAAGCCTTGGCGTCCCTCAAGACGTCCCTTCGCCCACGGTTTCATCAGGTCAAGGCCGCGGTCGAAGAGATCGTACGCCCGAAAAAACGGCGCGGACGGCCGAAAAAAGGGGCGGAACCCGAGATGGAGACGCGGTATCTCTTGCGCCTTGACGTCGAATTCGACCAAAACGCGTGGGAACAGGCAAGACGGAAAGCGTCCCGGTTTGTCCTCGTCACGACCGTTCCGGAGGAATGGAAGGGCCAACAAATGGATGCCCAAGAGATCTTGAAGCTATATAAAGGGCAGATCTCGGTGGAAATGAACTTCGCTTTTTTGAAAGACCCTTTTTTCACGGATGAGATCTATGTCAAAAAGCCAGAACGAGTTGCGGTATTGGGCTATTTGTTTCTCTTGGCCTTGGCCATTTACCGCGTCTTTCAGCGCCGGGTGCGCCAGTTCATCACACCCGAACACCCATTAAAGGGCGCCGGAGGCCGCAAGCTGACCCGACCGACGGGGCAGGCGATTTTCCAGCTGTTTCAATATGTGAACGTCGTCCTCCTGGAGCTGCCGGATGGACGCATCCAACGCTCACTGGATCGCTCCCTCACCCCTGAACAACGAAGGATTCTGCAGGGGTTGGGGCTGGATGAGAGCATTTACGTGTAACGTCATACGGAACGACCAGCGATGGTAAAAAAAGGATAGCCATCGCTCGTCGTGTTGGTCAAAAAGTTATTCTGAAAAACTAAATAAAAAATCCTTTGTTTTGACCTTGTTAGGGTGCGAAATGTGAGTTATACCACAGCGATAATCTCAGGGGAACTATGACCGTGCAAGTCCAGGTCTTGCCATACGTCCAATTATACCACAGCGATAATCTCAGGGGAACTATGACCAAAGTTGCGCATCGCAGTAGAATCTCAAAATTATACCACAGCGATAATCTCAGGGGAACTATGACCTTGTCGTAGCCGATGTCGGTTACTTCCAAATTATACCACAGCGATAATCTCAGGGGAACTATGACATTAAAGCAATGACATACTACCGATAAGCTATAGGAAGAACAGGTGTCTTCATTCCTCATAGGCACGATAAAAACACAAAACGACCCCGAAGTAGGAATGGGGCATCGTTTCAATCCCTCATAAGGTATGGTAAAAATCCAAAAAGCGTTGCCATATCAAGCTTTCTCCCGCAACCGCAACTTCAGCATAACGCGTCCCGAATATTCTGTCAACCAAGCCCATCCATGATGGCTTTAGAGATTAAGCGATCAAAACCAATGTCGTCGATCCCCCGGGGGTTTGGCACGATTTGGGGTCGACGACAATGTGGGGCTTGACGGCGAAGAGCCGTCTTACCCCTTCATCCTTTCAATCTTCTCCATCGGCAGTCCGGTCAGTTCGTGGATCGTGTCGACATCGTATCCTTTCGCCAGCATTCTCTTCACCACGTCGAGCTTCCCTTCCTCGATCCCTTCTTGGCGTCCTTGCTTCATCCCTTGCTTTAACCCCTGTTCGATTCCTTGTTGGATTCCTTTTTCCAGTCCCCGCTGTTCGTATGAGACGATGAGCTCCATCACACGTTTCGCTTCCTTCGTTTCCATTTGGCTCACCTCGTGTCGCGGTTTTGCTTCCTCCTCTTCAGATAGCCGCAAATACGTCTCGAAAAAACCGAACAACAGCCGCTGTTTCGCTTCATCCAGCTCGAGACGGACGAGCATGCGCAAAAATTCCTTTTGGAGAAGGAGACCCGATCGCTCCGGGCTCCTTCTCTGGCTCGTGGATGGACTACCCGTTGATATCCTCTGTCAGCCTCCCGATAATTGCCTCTTGATACCCCGCTTTTTTCGTTTCCGCCATCTCCTCTTTCAGCGGCTGCAGCGGCGTCGACGTTACGGATGCGAGCTTGGCGAGGCGCTCGGGGGTGAGGTCGACGACAGGGTTGGCGGCCCTATAATCCTCGACGGAAAAGCGCCAAAGGGTGACGGCCTGTCCATACCGCTCCTGCAGCCGCTCTGCCATGGCCAATCCTTCTGGGTCGAAGTCGCCGGAGTAATACAGCTTGGCGCCTGAAGAGGCGAGAAGATCGAGCAGCTTCATCGTCGCCAAGTTCATTTGCCCGTTCGTGCTGACAAGCGGGGCGCGGGTGTCAAGCAGCGTCGAAAAGACGCCCGCGTTTTCGACGATGTACACCGTCCCCCCATGGGCAGGGCGGGCGCGGACAAGCGACAGCACATCTCTAAGCGGCATGTTCAGCGCCGTGTTCGCCTCCCAGGCAGCGGAGAAAACAGGATGCGGTCCGTCCTTGGTTTCAGCAAGAATGTTGGCGCATGTGACAAAGTTCAGGATATCCTCACGGAGCAAGCCGACGGACTGGAGCAACTCGTTGACGCTCTCTACAGATGCCATGTCCCAATCCCCGGGCACGGTCGCTTGCAACGCCGAAAGCAACAATCTCCCCGGTAGCGTGGACAAATCGAACGCATGCGGGTCGCCCGCCACTTGCTGGGCAAAGAGCGGGAGGCGCATGTATGACGGGAGCGGGAGGCGGCCGAGAGCCGCGCTGACAAGGCGGATGGCCTCCTCCAGGCTGCGGCGGTCGGTTTCGTACGCCGTTTGGACGAAGCGCTGAGGGCGGACCGACTCAACCCAATGATGCTCCTCGGTCAGACGCGCAAAAAAACGATCCCGTTCCTCTTCCTCCGCCTGGCGCCGTTCTTTGTTTGAGACAAGCGGGGCGCCGAAGTACTGTTCAAGCAGCTCGACAAGCCCAACGCCCGCAAACCTCGTCTGTCCGAGCTGTTTTTCAAACGCAATAAGGGAGACGCGGGAGACGTCTTTGCCGAAAAAGGCGGCGATGGCCTCCCGTTCTTCGTCAGAGAACGATTGCAGCGAAACCGTACCTCCCACGCGGCCAAGTGACTCGTACTTGCGTTTCATCTCGACAAACAGACGATGAAACGCCCGCTCGGAGCGGAAAAAGGCGGCGGCTTCTTTGACGGTGCTCACGTTTTGATCATCTCCCATTCTTTGTCATCAACCATGAGCTGTTTGACACGCCCGTTCCAACGGTAATGAATAACGGTGACAAACGATGCATTGCGCGGGCGGACGAGTTCGCAAATGGACAAAGCGGGCACGGTGTCGTAGTCGCCCCAAAGAGCTTGCGAGTTCATGATATAGTTAAAACCAAGCTGTTCGACAAGGCCGAACATATTGCGGATATTGTTTTCGTCAACGCCGGCGAACGCCTCGTCGAGCGAAATGATGTACGGGGCATCATCGCCCGCTTCTTGGTAGCGCGAATACGCCGCGGCGAAAAGCGGAATGTACATCGCCATCGCCTTTTCCCCACCGCTGAATTGGTAAAAGCGGTGGTTCGTCAGCTCGCGTTTCGGCTCGTTTGTTTTTTCATAGTACAAAGTGAAGGAAAACCATTTCCGATAGTCGAGCACTTCTTTAATGATTTGATGGAGCGTGCTGCCTTGGCCGCGCTCTTCAAGCAATTCGCGGGCGCGGGCGATTTTCGAGCGGAAATGGTTCGTCACTCGCTGTAAATCTTCCTCTCTAAGCAGCCGCGGATCGAGCCGCAACAGGCGCACCAATTCTTTCGTATCGAGCTCCGCTTCCGTCTCCGCCGTTTTTGGCTTCCATTGAATGGACAGCACAAGCCCTGATGATGTGTCGAGGCCGCCCATCAGTTTATTCATATCATTCACCCACCGTTCGGCGCGCTGAATGCGGCTGCGCAAAATGCGGCCGACTGATTTTAAGATGACGTCCTCATACAGCTCGCGGTCTTGTTCTTTCATATACTCGTGCTGCAAGACGATGTCGCGCTCCACTTCCGCCAGCACCGCAAACGGCGTGGCGCGCTCGCCTTTGTAGTCGAGGTAAATGACGTGCCGTTCTTGTTTCTCCCGCCAGTCCGCGGCTTTCATGGCCATCTCATCGTCTGGGGCAGCGGCGGTCCATTCGGGCTTCGTTTGTTCTTCCAGCGGCTCGAAGGACGCCCGGTATTCGGTCAAGTTGGACGACTCTTGGAAAAAGACGGTGTTCAGCCGCGCCAGAAGCGAGGAACGCGTCTCTTTTAACACTGCTTCGTACCGTTGTTTCGCTTCTTTCGCCTGCTCCAGGAGGGAGCGGGAACGATCAAGATCCACAAGCCCAAGCGCCGCTTCACGGGCAAACGACTTTTCCCACATCGCGGCGAGCTCGCGGGCGAACGCTTCCCGCTGCGCTCCTTTTTCCCGCTCTTCGACTAAGCGCATGAGCCGCTGTTCCGTCCGCGCCCGTTCGTTGACAAGGCGCGGAATTTCGCGGCGCAAAAACGCCAATCGTTCTTGGATGCGGGCGATTTCGGCGCGAATGTCATCCGCTCCCATTTGTGCGAGCGTCCGCTCCATCTCCGCGATTCGCAAGGCGAGCCGCTCGGTTTCATCCCGAAGTCGATTTCGTTCGCCTTTCGCCTCGTCGATCTCCGCTTCCAGCACCGCAAGCTGCTCGCGCTGCTGAGCGATCACGGCTTCGGTATGGCGCGTTTCGCGGTAAAGCACTTCGAGCTCGTGCAAATGGCGGACGTACGATTTCATGGCGAGCATGGCTTGTTCGCAGCCGTCCAAGGTGAAGGCTAAATCAAGCTCAGCCGATTCGTCACGAAGCTGCTGTTTGATTTGTTTCCATTCGCGCGCAAGGAGGGCCGCTTTTTCTTCTTGCCGCTTCCATTCCCGCTCTTTGCTTTCCGCTTGGCGGCGCGCTTCTTGCGCTTCGTCAAACGCGGTGCGCACGTCGCGGTCCGCCGGGAAGGACGCCAACCAGTCGGCGAGCGCTTGAATGGCCGCTTCCACGTCCTCATGCGCCCCACGCAGACGGTCGATCTCTTGCCCCATCGCGGCGATCTCGGCTTCCAGCGCCGCGATGTTCTCAAGCCGCCACCGCTCGCGCGCCGCACGGCCAATGAACGCCGCCTTCGATCCCCGCGGTGCATGGCCGCGGACAAGGCCGAGCGAATAGCGCCCCGTTTCATCGATCGTCATGCCGCCTTCTTGGTCGGCATCGGTGATGACGATGCTTCGGAGCACTTCGTCAATCCGCTCCATTGACACAGGGGCATTGGCATCTGGGCGCAAATAATCAGCAAGCGTGTGCGCCATATGGACCGGTTTCGGAATGAGCACACGGTCGCAGGCGACGTCGATCTCGCGAGCAGTAATGAGGGCGTCAAGCAGCCCCGCGTGCGAAAGCGCCGATTCGATTCGCTCGCGCACATCGTCAGGCACATCGTCGACAAATTCCACCGCGGCATAAAGCGGGACAAACGGAATGCCTTTCTCCTCCAACGCCAACCGGGCGGCAGTGGTTTGTTCATCCCGTTCAGGCTCGGGGTCGCGTTGTTCCCGCCAACGGCGCAGTTCGGCTTCACGTTCTGCCCGTTTTTCTTCCAACAGACGGATGTCATGCTCGAGCCGCCATTTCTCATCCTTTTTCTTCCCGACGGCATCGTAATACGCTTGCACGAACGGGCGCTTCAGATCATCGAGCGAATACTGCTCATAGAGGGCGTCCATTTGTTGCAAAAATGACTGAATATCCGCTTCGGAAATGTCGACGTCTCCTTGCCCGATCCAAGCCAGCACGGCTTGTTCAAACCGCTCTTTCTCCTGCTCGAGCAGCTCTTCCCATTTCCGCTGCTGATGGCGCCATTCGTCCATTTCCCGCTGCCGTTCGCCCGCTTCGCTGCTCGCTTCCTCATAGCGCTGTTTCACCTCGTCATGCCTGCGCCAAAGGCGCGCCAACTCCTCGAGCTGCTCGATATGGCGGTCAGCTTCCTGTTTCCAAGCGGCAAACGAAAACTCTTGTTGCTTTTGGCGATGGCGGTGAAAATCGTCTTCGTTCGTTTCATGCAAAGAAAAGGCTCCTTCTTCCGCATCCGCTCGCAGCTGCGCCAACTCGTCTTCAAGTTTCCGTTCAAGGTCATCCAGCCGCGCTTCCGATTCATCGAGGCGGCGGCGATGTTGGCGTTCCAGCCGTTCTTTTTCCGCGATCGTCTGCTCGTGCCGCTCCCACCGCTCCTGCAGACGCTCCCTCTCCGATTTCAACTGTTCATACTTCTCCGCTTGCTGGAACACTTCGTGGCCAGCCAAGTCGATTTCACGTGAACGCAGCACGTCTTCTTCACGGCGGAGGCGGGTGATGGACTCATCAAGCTCATCAAGCGTCTTTCGCGCCTGCTCTTCTTCATCGTGAAGGCGGTGTTGTGCAGCAGCGAGCTGTTCAGCTTGCTTGACCGCTTTTACGTATTCTGTCGCCTTTTCGGCGATCATATATTCGTTGTAAAGGCGGTATTGATCGCAAAGACGCTTCAACGCCCGCTCGTCGCGTTCGAGCTGCTCAAGCTGCTGCTTCGCCTGGTCCATGTTTTCGATCGTGTCCGATAAATGGCGGAGCTCGTCGTCGGTCAACGGAGGCAGCGAGCTTTCCAAAATTTCATAAATCACGGTCGGCTTAAAGTCTTTGGACAGCTTCGGGCTGCGCAGTTGAATGAGCAGCTCGATCAATTCTTGAAACGCCTCAAGCGATTCAAAGCGAAACACATGCTTATTGACGAGCTCCATATAGTCTTTTTGCGTCTCGACGACCGTCCCGCCCGCGCCGAGCGCTGTGGCCAGCTCCCGCTTGGTCAGCGGGATTTTTTCACCTGTTTTTTCTTGTTTATACAACTGAAGGTCATAGCCGATGCGGCGGTTGTCAAAGAGGACAAACCCCCAGAAATCGAGGCTTTTTTGCCGCTTCGCGCGCAGGCCGATGCCCGTTGTGACGTATTGGTCGGATTCTTTCCGTTTATATTCCAAAAACAAATACCCGGTCCGCTCATCGCGATTGACGACATCTTTTTCCCCAAGCAAGTAGTCTTCCATGCGCCGCGCCCGTGAACCGAACGGATCGAGGCGATCGGGCGTCTTCTTGCCGTCTAAAAGCACCGGGATCAAGCTTTGCATCGTCACCGACTTGCCCGCCCCGTTGCTTCCCCGCAAGAGCAGCTTACCGTCAGCGAAATGAAAATACTGCTCGTCGTAATACCAAAAATTAATCAGCCCCGCACGATGAAGCACCCATGGATTCGCCATGTTCTCCTCCCTCTTTCGCGTCAAAATCATCCGGATACCGTCCCGACATCCGCCCGAGGAGGGGATAAAGGACGATCATTCCGGTGTCGTGCTCCACATCGGCCATGCGCCATTCGTTGAGCGCCGCAAGCACTACGCGGACAAGCTCGGCAGCCGACATGTCGCGGTACGTTTTCCCCCACCCAGCCCCGTAGCGGCGCCGGCAATCGGCAAGCCAGGCGGAAAATTGTTCAGGCGTCAATCGTATGCGGCCGTATTCATCCGGCGGATATTCCCCAAGCCGCTCGCGCACCAAGGCGGCAAAATGAAGGATGACCTCCGACGTTCCTTTCTGATCAGGAAATACGGTGTACGGCGCCTGCCGTTCGGGAAGCGTCAACATGGCGGCGTTTTTGTACAATTCATACCGAAACGGCGTATGCGCTTCGATATCATCCCGCAGCCGATGGCGGAAGTTGCGCAAGTAGTAAAAGTCTTGCTCGTCCCCTTCCGTCCGGTGCACCGCCGGGGATAAAAACAGCTTTCGATACAGGCGATGGCGCCGATAATCTTGCGGTGATGCTTTCCACTCCTCGGCGAGCAATTCGTCGATCGATTCATATTGCAACAAATCTTTCGGATACGTGCGCATAAAATAACGAGCCAACACTGGCACTTCGTACAACGCCTCTTCCTCCACATGCTGGGCGAACGCCTCAATCTCCCCATCCATCCGGCGGACGAGTCCGATTTGTTCCGCCGTTTTCAACACGCGGATGAGCGCGCGCCGATGCGAATAGTTCGTCCAATCGACCGGTAGATCACCCGGGTACATGGCGCGGATTTCTTCACATACGTCAGAAAGCAAAAACTTTTCTTCCACTGCTTTTCCTTCCAAATACGCCATCAAACAGCAAAACAACGCATAGTCAAGCGGCTCTTGAAACGACTCGATGCCCATCCACGGCTCCGGTTCGGCGGGAATTTTCTCGAGCTTGGCAAAATAGCGGTGAACGATGAGCCGATAGCCAAACTTCTCCTCCACATACTTTTTCAACACATGTTCGCGCTCACGGACGAGCTGATACAAATCCGGCTCTTTGTCGCGAATGATCCAAAATTGTTCGAACAGCGCGGCGAGCGCCTCTTTCGCCTTGTCGTCAAACGCCGTTTCCATCCTCACTCACCTCGCGAAAGCACATGAATTTCGTAGTTCGGCATTACGAGTTCTCCATCTTCTGCGCGAAGGCAAATCGTCCCCTCTTTGTTCACCACGTTGACAACCCACCCGTTTTCCGTCTTCATTGCTTGCCCCTCGCGCCCCATCGCTTTGGCGATCCAGCCGAGCAGCGTTTTCCGTACGTATGGGGTCACCTCAGGAAGGTCGGCAAGCACGATTTTCCCGTCGGTCACAAATTGCTTCAGCTCGGCTTCCTCGCGCGCTTTTTCTTCCAAATAGCGAAGACGCGCTTCTTCTTTCTCCCGTTCTTTGTCTTCAATCGCCTGCGGCTTTTTCTTTTCCCCATAATGGCGGACGCGCGGTTTCGTCACCCACTCGGCTGGCGGCTCGTCCCATACGTCGCGGTATATGTTGTCTGTCGCCCCGAAATCGGCGACGAGATGTTTCGTATGGAAGCAACCGAACACGACCGCTGACAGGCAGTGCGCCTCTTCAATCGATTCAAGGCGGGAAAACCAACGGGCCAAATGCAAGTAGTCGCCTTTGCGGCTGCGAAAATGGTGATGCCGCTCGCCAAGCCGTTGCACGACGCGCGTCAGGCGGCGAATCGCCTCATTCGTCTGGTATTGCAAAAACGAAAGCTCGCTCTCGTGCCCATCGCGGCCTAAAAACCATTCGCACAGGCTGCGCCACGTCTCCCATTTTTCTTCAATCTGGACAGCGCGCGGCGGCAGCGCATCGGCAAAGCGAGGGATGGACCTCTCATAGTCGACGACATGCTCGATGAACTGCCGAACCCCGTCTTCCGGCAAGTCTTCAAGCAATTGCTCAATCTGTATCGACGTTTTTTGCAAGGCGACGATAAAATCGCGCAAATAAGCAGTAAACTGCTCTTTATAAACGAGAAACGACTCCGATGTCATCCGCTCTTCCAAATTTTCACCGTGCAAATAAGCGATATAGTCGGCGGAATTTTGGATGATTTTTTTGAAATAATCGAACGTCTCTTCCCATACTTGATGCATTTCATCCGGCTGCTCTTGAAAATCAGAGGCGATGATCGTTTCCATGCGAGAAAGAGAGGCATACAAACGGTCAAACCGCGTTCTCTCGAGCGACCCCCCAAATGAATCCCCAAGCTGCTCGAGCGTGCGGATCATCCGTTCGATTTCGACCGTGTACGGGCTGCATTGATAGCGGAACCGCTTTTTCTTAAACTCTTCAATCGTCCGCACGTGAGAAGTCTCTTGACGGGCGATCAAGTTGTTCCATTTGACGAGCTGGTCGAGGTCTTGCTGCAGCTCTTCCTCAGTGTAATCGGCAAACTCCTCGTGCTGCTTTAAAAAGGCGTACACTTCTTCCGGAAACAAATATTGCCGCATCCGCTCGTGCTGAATGTAGAAATAGCGCAAAATCGCCCGGTAGCGGTGCGCGTTTTCCGTCGATAAATATTTTGTTTCGACAATGGGCTTCAACCACGTGGCGTCCATCTCCGTCCACCTTTGCTTCGGTTTTTTCCTATGTTTATTGTAACGATTTTCTCCGCTCTTTTTCTAGCAAAAACCGTTTTCCTATTTTTTCTCGCCATCGGCGCGCGTTTTTTGTAAAATAGAGGGGAAAAGGAGGTGAAACGAATGGAAGCGTTGCTGCGGGAAATTTTGCATGAAGTGAAAGCGACGCGCACGGCGGTCGAGTCGCTCGAGCAGCGGGTTGGCGCCTTGGAGGGACAAGTGGCCAATCTCAATGAAAGAACGGGTGCCCTTGAAGTGCTGGCGGCCAACCTTAATGAACGAACGGGCGCTCTCGAAGCGCAAATGGCCCAGCTCAATGAGCGGACGAGCGCCCTTGAGCAACAATTCACTCAGCTGAACGAGCGGACAAGCAACCTCGAACACCAAGTCGCCCAACTGAGCGAACGCATGGGCACCGTCGAACACCAAGTCGCCCAACTGAACGAACGCATGGGCACCGTCGAACACCAAGTCGCCCAACTGAACGAACAGACGAACACGCTTGCACGGCGAATCGACCTGCTTGATGAGCGCACGAACGAAACGAAGGCGATCGTTGAAGCGCTCCGCCATGGGCAAGAAGTGCTGACCGCCAAATACGAGGCGATGGCGCACGACCTTCATCATATGAAAGGCGACCTCACCCGTATCACATCCATCCTTGAAGACAAAGTGCTGCCTGCCCTCGCCGAACATGAAGCGGGACTCTCTGTTTTAAACGCCCGCGTCTTCAAAACGGAAAGCGCCCTTCATCGCCTTGTTTATGCGTAACACGTTCCCCACAGAGAAATGTTCAACACCTATTCCCTTTTCACTAGGCAGCCGTGAGCTGCCTTTTTTGTTCTAGTGTTTATCGATTAGCCTTCACCTTGACCATTTGCCAAGGCGCCGGCCTTCTCGCGGCAAGTGGTAGCATCACCCCGCACTCTCGATGAACGGCGCGGGTCATGCCTGGCTGGCGCATCGATGGATGAACACGAGGCTTATGCAAACATCTCGAATTCGGAGCATCTAGGAGGATTCGCAAGCATTCCCGAGCATTTTTCAGGATCAAGGAGGAGAGAACGCTCATCGCCGCGAGAGCAAGCGAGAAGCAAACATATCGGCCGATACCAAATTTGCCAGCCGCACCCAAATTACGGTATCCTTTGTTTGTGACGCTTTTTCACCTCCCTCCGCGTCCTTTTGCTGCTTTTTTTATCCCCGTTCATTTGTATGATATCAGCTGAAAAAGAAGGAGGAATTGTGTTGCGAAAATGGATGATGATTTTGCTCGCTGTCGGGCTTGTATTTGGACTAGCGGCCTGCAGCGGAACGAGTGATGCGAAAGGAAAAATTGTTATCAGTGGGAAGAAGTTTACCGAGCAAGTTATTTTGACGCATTTACTGGCGGAGTATGTGAAGGCCAACACCGATTTGGACGTGGAAGTGAAGGACAGTCTAGGCGGCGCGTTTATGTTGCAGCAAGCCATTGAAAATGGCGATGTCGACATGTATGTCGAGTACACGGGGACAGGGTATTTGAACATTTTAAAACAGCCGTACGATCCTAAAAAGACGCCCGAACAAATTTACAACGAAACAAAGAAATTATATAAGGAAAAATACAACATCGCTTGGCTCAAACCACTCGGGTTTAACAACACCTACGCCTTGGCCATGCGCAGAGACCTCGCGGAAAAGCTCGGGGTGAAAACGTACTCCGATTTGGCGAAACATTCGTCTTCCCTCACCTTTGGGTCAGACGCCGAGTTTTTTGAGCGAAGCGACGGCTATGACGGGCTTGTTGATACGTACGGGTTTCAGTTCAAGAAAAAAGTGACGATCGACCCAGACTTGCAATACGAAGCAGCGAAAAATGGAGAGATTGACGTCATCACCGCCTACACGACCGATGCCCGGATAAAAAAATATGATTTGGTCGTATTGAAAGATGACAAACAGTACTTCCCGCCGTACCACGCCGTGCCGATCATCCGCCAGGAAGTGTTGGATGCCAACCCGGATCTCGAAGAAAAACTGAACAAGTTGGCCAACATTTTGACCGATGAAAAAATGATGGAACTAAACGGCGAAGTGAACTTGGAAGGAAAACGGCCGCGTGAAGTGGCGATTGACTTCTTAAAAGCGGAAGGACTGATCGACTAGAAAGCGAGGAATTTGGATGATTCGATTTGAAAACGTCACGAAACAGTATGAGGACGGCTTTGTCGCCTTAAAAAATATCAATCTTGAAATTCGCAAAGGCGAGCTTGTCGCCCTCATCGGGCCGAGCGGCTGCGGGAAAACGACGACAATGCGGATGATCAACCGCTTGATCGAGCCGACATCAGGCAAAGTGTACATCGATGGGCAAGACATTTCCCAGCTTGACCCGGTTGAGCTGCGGCGCAACATCGGCTACGTCATCCAGCAAATCGGGCTGTTTCCGCATATGACGATCGCAGAAAACATCGCACTTGTGCCGAAACTAAAAAAGTGGGAAAAACACGCCTATGAAAAACGGGTTGACGAATTGCTTGAGCTCGTCGGATTGGATCCAGCGACATTCAAGCATCGCTATCCGTCGGAGCTCAGCGGCGGGCAACAGCAGCGCGTCGGCGTCGTTCGCGCGTTGGCCGCAGAACCGGATATCATTTTGATGGATGAGCCGTTCAGCGCTCTTGACCCGATCAGCCGCGAACAGCTGCAAGATGACATCGTCCGCTTGCAAGAGGAGATTCACAAAACGATCGTCTTTGTCACCCATGATATGGATGAAGCCATTAAAATCGCCGATCGGATTGCGCTCATGAAAGACGGGGAAATCGTCCAGTTTGCGACGCCGGACCAAATGCTTCGGCGGCCGGCGAACTCCTTTGTCCGCGAGTTTATTGGTGAAGACCGGCTGCGGATCCGCCATACGGCCGTGCCGACGGCGGAGGATTTAATGTCGGCTGACGTCGCGACGATCTCGCCGCGGCGCGGCTTGGCCGAAGCGTTCCGATTGATGAAAGCGAAAAAGGTCGACAGTTTGGTCGTCGTCGATAAAAAGCAGGTCTTTCTCGGCATCGTCACCTTAAAACAAATCGAACAGCGCTACCAAGAAGAACATTTATTAGTCGCCGACATCGCCGACTACGATGTGACGACGTTGTCGAAAGAAGCGGACGTCACCAACGTCGCCGCCCTGTTCCAAGACCCGGATGTGCGCATCATTCCGGTGTTGGACGGCGACCGGCTCGTCGGCGGGATCACGCGCTCGAGCATGATGCGCGCACTCGCGGAGTGGACGTTCCAGCAACATGCCTAATGCCAACGAAGACGGGCGAATGGGGGCTTGAAAAAACGATGCCGCCCCGTTTCTTGTCATCTAGCCAGAAACGTTGCCGCGGCCGTCGCCCCGCCTGAATCACACGTCTCATTTTGAAAAGACAAGGCCGCTCCAAGCGGGCTTGCCGATGGGATTCGTTCCGCTAGTGAACCAAAACCTTTTCAAGTTTTCGGTCTCAGCCCATGACCAAGCGGCAGCCACCCGCTGCCGCTTTTCCGCCAAGGAGGGATACGATGGAATTATTGCAGACGTTTATCGAACGAAAGAATGATATTTGGATCGCCTTTCAAGAACATGTGCTCTTATCCGCCATCGCTATGAGCATTGCGATCGTCATAGCCGTGCCGCTCGGTGTGGTGTTGACGCGGTATCGCAAACTCGCCGAGCCGATTATCGGCATTGCCGCCATCATCCAAACGATTCCGAGCTTGGCGTTGCTTGGGTTTATGCTGCCGATTTTCGGCATCGGCAAACTGCCGGCGATTATCGCCTTGACGCTTTATGCCCTATTGCCGATTTTGCGTAACACGTACACGGGCATTCTCGGCGTTGACCCGACGCTCGTTGACGCCGGACGAGGGATGGGGATGACATCGCGGCAAATTTTATGGATGGTCGAGCTTCCCCTCTCGCTTCCCGTCATTATGGCCGGCGTGCGCACCGCGACGGTGCTGACGATCGGCGTCGCCGCCTTAGCGACGTTTATCGGCGCCGGCGGGCTTGGCGACTTGATCGACCGCGGTCTGCGCATCGCCGACAAAAACTTAATTTTAGCCGGCGCCATCCCAGCCGCCATGTTGGCGATTGTGTTTGACTGGCTGCTGCGCAAAGTGGAAAAGAAAGTGACGCCCAAGGGGCTGTAATCAGCCCTTTGGCGCCACCCCAACAAGAATTCGAACACCGCGTCCCTGCCCTTCCACCTCGGAACGGCCGGAACAGGCTGGCGTCAATACTAATGAGTCTCTCCCTCAGATCATGCGAATAGGGAACGCATATTCGAATAAAGAACCATCGTCAAGCGTTTTCCGTATAGAACTCCCCGCACTTTGAAAGCCACCCGCTCGCCGGGTGACTTCGTCCTTCCTAACTATTTCACCCCCACCGTCTGACTCTGGCGAATGGCTTGGCGCAAGTCGTCCAAAATATCGTCGATCGCTTCGGTGCCGACAGACAGGCGCACAAGGCCTGGGGTGACGCCGGCGGACAGCTGTTCTTCCGGGGTCAGCTGCTCATGCGTCGTGCTGGCTGGGTGGATGATGAGCGATTTCGAATCGCCGATGTTGGCCAAATGCGAGAACAGCTTCACCGAGTCGATCAATTTTTTCCCGGCTTCGACGCCGCCTTTGATTTCAAACGTAACGATCGCACCTTGCCCGTTTGGCAAATACTTTTTCGCGAGTTCATGTGACGGATGGCTTGGAAGCCCTGGATAGCTGACGGATTCGACGGCTTCTTCCTCTTCCAAAAACTTAGCAACAGCGAGCGCATTTTCGCTATGACGCTGCATCCGCAAGTGAAGCGTCTCTAATCCTTGCAAAAGCAAAAACGCATTAAACGGCGACAGCGCTGCCCCTAAGTCGCGCAAGAGCTGGATGCGCGCTTTCGTGATGTACGCCGCTTCGCCGACGGCGTCCACATACACCAAACCGTGGTAGCTTGGGTCTGGCTCGGTGAACTCCGGAAACTTGCCGCTCCCTTTCCAGTCAAACTTGCCGCTGTCCACAATCACACCGCCGATCGAATTGCCGTGCCCGCCGATGAACTTCGTCGCTGAGTGGACGACGATATCGGCGCCGAATTCAATCGGCCGCAATAAGTATGGACTGGCCACCGTGTTGTCGACAATGAGCGGAATGGCGTGGCGATGGGCGATGTCGGCCACCGCTTCGATGTCGAGCACATCGTTTTTCGGGTTGCCGATCGTTTCCGCAAACAAGGCTTTCGTTTTGTCGGTGATCGCCCGCTCAAAGTTTTCCGGATCGGACGGATCGACAAACTTCACCGTAATGCCAAACTTGCGCAGCGTATGGGCGAACAAGTTGTACGTGCCGCCGTAAATGGACGAGGACGAGACGATTTCATCGCCCGCCGAGGCGATGTTGATGATCGAATAAAACACCGCCGCCTGCCCTGATGAGAGCGCAAGCGCCCCGATCCCGCCTTCAAGCGCCGCGATCCGTTTTTCAAGCACATCGTTCGTTGGGTTCATAATGCGCGTATAAATAAAACCTTCCTCTTTCAAACCAAACAAATTGGCCGCGTGCTCGCTGTCGCGGAACACATATGAGCTTGTTTGGTAAATCGGCACCGCCCGCGCGCCCGTTTCCGCATCCGGTTTTTGCCCGGCGTGGATGGCGAGCGTCTCCGGGCGGAAGGTTTGTTCATTGCTCATCGTTTCCTCTCCCCTCTTTGACCCTTCGAGATTTCATATCCTACTAAATCAATTGGTTTTTTCTTATAAAAAATCTATCATTCGATCACAGCGTTTGTCAATTGTATTTTTTTAATAGTGCAAAAATTTTTATTGAAAACAGAGCCTGCCGGTGGGCAGGCCTCCTATTGTTTCATTATCGTTTTCCAATTTCCTCTACTAACAGCTTATTGACAAGCGGCGGGTTCGCTTGCCCTTTCGTTGCTTTCATCACTTGGCCGACGAGGAAGCCAAGCGCGCGGTCTTTACCGTTTTTATAGTCTTCGACCGACTGCGGGTTGGCGTCGAGCACTTCGAGCACGATTTTGCGCAGCGCTCCTTCGTCGGAAATTTGCACGAGCCCTTTTTCTTTGACGATTTTCTCTGGATCGCCGCCGTGTTCGACGAGTTCTTTGAACACTTTTTTGGCGATTTTCGACGAAATCGTGCCGTTTTGGATGAGTTTGATCATTCCAGCCAAGCTTTCCGGCGTCAAGGCGATGTCATGGAGCTCTTTTTGCTCGGCGTTTAAGTACCCGGATACTTCGACCATGAGCCAGTTCGACGCCAGTTTCGGATCGGCGCCGTTTGCGACGGTCGCTTCAAAGAAGTCGGCCATTTCTTTTGTCAGTGTGAGCACTTTGGCGTCATACTCCGGCAAGCCCCACTCTTCGACATACCGCTTCCGGCGGGCGTCCGGCAGCTCCGGAATCGAGGCGCGGACGCGCTCTTTCCATTCGTCGTCAATATAGAGCATCACCAAGTCCGGCTCTGGGAAGTAGCGGTAGTCTTCCGAACCTTCTTTGACGCGCATCAAAACGGTCGTTTTCGTCGCTTCATCAAAGCGCCGCGTTTCTTGACGGATGACGCCGCCCGAGAGCAAAATTTTCTCCTGCCGCTTCGCTTCGTATTCCAACCCCATGCGGACGAAGTTGAATGAGTTGAGGTTTTTCAATTCCGTTTTTGTGCCGAACTTGTCCGAACCGAGCGGGCGAAGCGAAATATTGGCGTCGCAGCGAAGCGACCCTTCTTCCATTTTGCAGTCGGAAACGCCGGTATATTGGATGATCGCTTTTAATTTTTCCAAGTAGGCGTACGCTTCTTCCGGCGAGCGGATGTCTGGCTCGGAGACGATCTCAATGAGCGGCGTCCCTTGACGGTTAAAATCCACGAGCGAATAGCCGTCGCCCGTATGCGTCAGCTTGCCGGCGTCTTCTTCGAGATGGATGCGGGTGATGCCGATTTTTTTCTTTTTTCCGTTTACTTCAATTTCAATCCAGCCATTTCGGCCAAGCGGCTGATCGTATTGCGAAATTTGGTACGCTTTCGGGTTGTCCGGATAAAAGTAGTTTTTGCGGTCGAATTTCGTCTCGGTCGCGATTTCGCAGTTTAACGCCATCGCCGCTTTCATCGCAAACTCGACCGCCTGTCGGTTCAACACCGGCAGCACGCCTGGATACCCTAAGTCAATGACGTTCGTTTGCGTGTTCGGGGGCGCGCCGAACGCGTTCGGGCTGCTGGAGAAAATTTTCGATTTCGTTTTCAGCTCGACGTGCACCTCAAGTCCGATGACCGTTTCAAAGTTCATCACCTAACCTCCCTTACAACACCGGTTTTTGCTTATGGTAGTCGGTCGCTTGTTCAAAAGCGTGGGCGACGCGGTAGACGGTGCTTTCATCAAAGTGCTTGCCGATAATTTGCAAGCCGACCGGCAAGCCATCAACAAAGCCGCACGGCACAGAAATCGCCGGTACACCCGCAAGGTTGACTGGAATCGTTAAAATGTCGTTCATGTACATCGTCAGCGGATCACTCGTTTTCTCGCCGATTTTAAACGCCGGCGTCGGCGTTGTCGGGCCGATGATGACGTCATATCGTTCAAATACGTTTTCGAAGTCGCGCTTGATCAACGTCCGAACTTTTTGCGCTTTTTTGTAATACGCATCGTAATAGCCCGAGCTTAACGCGAACGTCCCGAGCATAATGCGGCGCTTGACCTCCGCCCCAAACCCTTCGCTTCGCGTCAGTTTATACATATCGATCAAGTTTTTCGCGTTGTCCGTCCGATAGCCGTAGCGGACGCCGTCAAAGCGAGCCAAGTTCGCTGATGCCTCGGACGAAGCGAGCAAATAGTACGTCGCCAAGGCGTATTTTGAATGCGGCAGCGACACTTCTTCCCACGCCGCGCCAAGCTTCTCAAGCACGGCAAGCGCCGCAAGCACTGACTGGCGCACGCCTTCATCGACGCCTTCACCTAAATATTCTTTCGGCACAGCGATTTTCAACCCTTTGATATCGCCCGTTAACGCCTCCACATAGTTCGGCACTGGAATGTTCGCTGAAGTCGAATCCATCGGGTCGACGCCCGCGATCGCTTGCAATACATACGCGTTGTCTTCGACCGTGCGCGTAATCGGGCCGATTTGGTCCAGCGACGACGCAAACGCAACAAGCCCGAAGCGCGAGACGCGTCCGTACGTCGGTTTCAACCCGACGACCCCGCAAAACGCCGCCGGCTGGCGGATCGAACCGCCCGTATCAGAACCTAAAGCAAACGGCACTTCGCCGGCCGCCACCGCCGCCGCCGAACCGCCGCTTGAGCCGCCCGGAACGCGCTCTAAGTCCCACGGGTTGCGCGTCAGCTGAAACCCGGAGTTTTCCGTCGACGAGCCCATGGCGAACTCGTCCATGTTCAACTTCCCGATCGTGATCGTCCCTGCGGCATTCAACCGCTCCATGACAGTGGCGTCGTAAATCGGGTCAAAGTTGTACAAAATTTTGCTGGCGCATGTCGTACGCAGCCCTTTTGTGACGATGTTGTCTTTAATGCCGATCGGCAAGCCGAACAG
The DNA here is from genome assembly GCF_001610955.1 of Geobacillus thermoleovorans. Taxonomy (GTDB): domain Bacteria; phylum Bacillota; class Bacilli; order Bacillales; family Anoxybacillaceae; genus Geobacillus; species Geobacillus thermoleovorans. The sequence goes on along the minus strand of NZ_CP014335.1, from coordinate 281,568 downwards.
CGGGTTCGTTTCTTCGCCTTTGGCGAGCTGGTTATCCAACTCTTTCGCTTTCGCCCGCGCCTGTTCTTCATTTAATGTTAAAAACGCTTGCACTTTCTCTTCCACTTCATCGATGCGGCGGTACGATTCGTCGACTAAATCGGAAATCGACACTTCTTTTTTCTTCAGCAACGTATGTAATTCTGACACGGAATGGTCAAAAAGCGACATAAATCCCCCTCCTTACTCTAAAATGGCCGGCACACGGAACTGGCCGTCTTGCTGATCTGGCGCGTTTTTCAACACTTCTTCGCGCGGCAGCCCCGGTTCTGGAATATCCTCGCGCATCACGTTTCTCATATCAAGCACGTGCGAAGTCGGCGGAACGTTCTCCGTATCCAATTCATTCAGCTGCTCGGCAAACGTAATAATCGCATCGAGCTGTTTCGTAAACATCTCGGCCTCTTCATCCGTAATCGCCAACCGCGCCAAATCGGCGACATGTTTCACTTGTTCAATCGAAATTCGCGACATTGTATTCACCTCCGACATGGTCGACCTTCCACAATACTATGATGATACCAAACGTTTAGGAAATAAAGCAACCGTCTGGCCCTCTTTTGCCTAGTTGCCCGTTGACGAAAACGAACATATGTACTATAATGGCCATAACGGACAAAAAAGGGGGAATAATGACGATGAGTGACGCTTTGCTCGCCCAAGTGCTTGACCGCTTGAACGCGATGGACGGGACGCTGCAAAAGCTCGTGGAAGGCCAAGAGCGGCTCGAGCGGGAACAAATCGCCATTCGCCAGGAACAAGAAGAAATTCGAAAAGAACAACAAGAAATCCGAAAAGAGCAGCAGGAAATCCGTTTGGAACAACAGCGTCTGCGTCAAGAACAAGATTCGCTTCGCGCCGGGCAAAAGGAATTGAACGGCATCGTGGCCGCTCTTCTCCACCGCCAAGACGAAACAGACGCCAAACTGGAAGCTCTCGCCGCTGACGTCCACCAGCTTCACCAGGAATTTGCCTCATTGAAACAAACGGTGGACCGCCTCGAACAAAAAATGGACTCCCGTTACGAACAATTGGCTGCCCAAATCGAAGACATCAAGCTGGACTTGAATTTTATCGCCCACCGCACCGTCGACAACGAACGAATCATTTACAAGCTGAAAGAAATGTTGTTCCGCTGATCGATTCCATCTAGGAGGAGGTCGCCGCCATGAATGTCGCGTTTGACCATCTCGTCCACTTAACCGAACGACCGGAGCAAGCGAAAACGGCGTTTGAACAATGGGGGTTTACAGCCATCCACGGCGGCCGCCATCCGTCATGGGGAACGTATAACGCATTATGCTGCTTCGAGCATTTGCGCTACATTGAGTGGATCGGCATCGCCGATGAGCAGACGGCGAAAACATGCGGAAATCCGCTCATCGACCAGCTTGTCGCCGACCGCCAAGAAGGAAACGGCTTCTCCCAATTTGCCTTCCGCACGAACAACATCGGAGCGGTGGCGGCACATCTCAAACGAAACGGGTTTACCCCAATCGGTCCGCTCCCCGGCAGCCGCGAGCGCGATGACGGCAAGCGGCTGACATGGTCGATGCTGTTTATCGAAGACGACACAGACGGTGCATTTCGCTATCCGTTTTTCATCCAATGGGGCGACGGTGATGACGTGCGGATGAACGAGCTGGCGCCGCTCATGCACCATCGAATCGGGGCTTCTTCTTTGTCGTCCATCGGCGTCTATACGCTTGACCTTCGCCGCGCCATCGACGCGTATCGGCGGCTGTTTGGCCTTCCTGTCCCTCGCTTTGGGCGCGATGAGGCAGGGGCGTACGCTGAACTAGCCGTCGGCGGCATCGCCCTTTGTTTTTATGAAGCCGACCATCGACCGTCAACGCGCCCTTTTTTGTGCCGGCTTGTGGGCATGCAGGAGCAGCGCCGCATCGAAATCGATGGCGGGACGTATATCGTTTCCAGGCCGTGACGGGCATTCCTATTCTCACATACTCCCCTTTGCCGCGGAATAAGATGGAATAACCGCACCTTCATCCTCGCGCGGTGAAAACGGCAAAGGGGGATTCAAACGTGGCACATCCTTATGTGTTTCCGAAACTCCCAATGGAAACGATGATTGCGATCATCCGAAATGGGTTGACGAAAACATCCACCCCTCAAAACATCGTCATTATCGGCGCCGGAATGGCCGGACTTGTCGCAGCGTCATTGCTGAAGCAAGCCGGCCATCGCATCACGATTCTTGAAGCGTCCGAGCGGGTCGGCGGCCGAATCTACACGCTCCGCTCCAACTTTCGCGACGACCAGTATCTTGAAGCTGGCGCCATGCGCATCCCGCACACCCATCAATTGACATTGGAATACATCAAAAAATTCAACTTGCCGCTTCACCCGTTTATCAACAGCACTCCGCGCGACATTCTGTATTTTCGCGGCGTGAAAGCGCGCCTTGGTGAATATGAGCGGCATCCCGACCTCTTTGGCTTTCCGGTCGCCCCGCATGAACGAGGCAAAACCGCTTCCCAATTATTGCAGATGGCGATTCGTCCGGTCATTCAATTCATCGAACAAAATCCGGAAAAACATTGGCCGATTGTCATTGAACAGCTCGACCGCTACTCGCTGGACGCCTATTTGCGCTACAACCCATTCGGTCTACCGTTGTCCGTGGGAGCCATCGATATGATCAAAGCCGTTCTCTCGTTAGAAGGATTCCCTGAACTTTCGTTTCTGGAGATGCTGCGCGAACTGATGGTGCTGTTTACGCCGAATATTCGCTTTTATGAAATTGTCGGCGGCAACGATCGGCTTCCCAAAGCTTTTTTGCCGCAGCTGAAGGACGAGATTTTCTTTAGCCATAAAGTGCAAAAAATCGTCCAGCACGAAAACGGCGTCACCATCCACGCCACCCATACAAAAATTCTCCAGCCGTTTCAAATCACCGCAGATCGCGTGATCGTCACCATCCCGTTTTCGATTTTGCAGTTTATCGAAATGGAGCCGCGCCATTCGTTTTCCGAAAACAAATGGAAAGCGATCCGCGAACTGCATTACGTCGGCTCGACGAAAACCGGCATCCAATTTAAAACACGATTTTGGGAAAAAGAAGGGATGTTCGGCGGCAAAACGGTCTCGGACTTGCCGATTCGATACACTCAATATCCGAGCCAAGGCATCGGCACGGCAGGGCCTGGCGTCGTATTGGCCAGCTATACGTGGGAAGACGACACGATCCCGTGGGACAGCTTAAGCGATGAAGAGCGGCTTGAATACACGCTCAAAAACTTAGCTGTCCTCCATGGCGAACAAGTGTACCGTGAATTTGAAACCGGAACAAGCCATAGCTGGGTTCGCTATCCGTACTCAGGCGGCGCCTTCACGATGATGAAGCCGAATCAAGTGACGGAGCTGTCGCCGTATATCGCCGCTCCCGAAGGAAGGGTGCATTTTGCCGGGGAACACGCTTCCACCCACCACGGATGGATTCAAGGCGCCATTGAATCCGGCATCCGAGCCGCTTATGAAGTGAACAATTTGCCAGCTTAGCAGGAAGCGGCAACCCGTTCCTTCATGTTCCAGAACAGCGATGATGGCGGAACGTCTTCATCCGCTCATACAGCGTCGAAACATCCTCAGCACTGACAATCAGATCGAGATCTTCCGGCGCGGCAAATCCGTTTTCGACTGTATGCCGAAGCAAATGAAGAAGGGGGTCGAAAAACCCGTCCACGTTGAGCAGGCCGATCGGTTTTTGGTGGAGGCCGACGCGCGACCATGAGAGCACTTCAAACAGCTCTTCATACGTCCCGTACCCTCCTGGCAGGGCGATAAACCCGTCGGCCGACTCATACATTTTCGCTTTGCGCGTATGCATCGTATCGACGACCAACAGTTCGCTCAATCGATTATGCGCCACTTCCCGGTCCTTCAAAAATTGCGGAATGACCCCAACCACGCGCCCTTGATGCCGAAGCGCCGCCTCCGCGACTTCCCCCATCAAGCCGCGTTTTCCGCCGCCATAAATGAGCGTCATGCCGCTTCGGGCTAAAAACGTTCCGAGCTCTTTCGCCGCTTCCTTGTATTTTACGCTTTGTCCATAACTTGATCCGCAAAACACACAGATGGCTTTCATGATCGTGACACACCTTTACTCGCATCTAGGTCTTCATTATTTTATCAGTCTGTCCCCCATCCGGCAAATCACACCGACAGGCTGCCACCGAATCCGTTTACACCAGCCTTTTCGAACCGCAACATCGCAAAAAACACATCCCCTCTGGCTCGTCCAGAGGGGATGTGGCACGTTGTCATTGATAAATATGCACAAACGGCTCGTCTGCTTTCGCCTGGCGCACGATGAGGCTTTCCGGCTGGCCGGCCGAGGCGATGTAGACGTTGACGGTGATGTAGTCCGGGAATTTTTCCATCACCAAGCCGGTCACGTATTGGGTAAAGCCGATCACTTCCGCTTTGCCGTAAAACGGCATCGTAATGTTGATCGTTAACTTCTGAAGCTGGTCGTTGACATACAGCCCTCTGCCGACGATGCCGGTGTAGTTCGGGAAAAAGTCCTCAACGTCTGATTTAAAATTATTGAATTTCAGCCAGTCGTCGCGGTGGTTTTCTTCCGCCTCATCAGACGGGAATAAATAATATTCCTCGTTCACCGCCTCCCAATCATCGATGGTGCTGCTTCCTTCATCGACATGGGCGACGGCGAAAAAGTGGCCTGGAACAACAGATGAACGGGGCGCTTGTTTGTACAGGGCGATCGTAATCGGCACGTTCCCAAGCCCTTTCATGCTCCGCAGCCGCTTCAGCACCTCGGCGGCGATCCGCTTTCCTTCCCGTTCGATGACATCGTCTTTGATTTTGACCTCCCGCGGATAGCCTTGCTCGGTCGAATAATAGTGGACGGAGTTTAACGCCAGGCCGATAGCGATGCCGCCGAGCTTCACTTTGTCGTTGTCGATCTTCACCAAATAATCATGTTCCAAAATGCTCGCCAAATAAATCGGGCTTTGTTTGTTTTTTTGTTCGTTTGTTCCCGTGTCGCTGATCGGTGGGTTTAAGCCGATGTTGTCTTCCGGCTTCATTTTCTCTTCCTTCAGCTGGCGAGTCGTCTTCTTGCGAGCGAGCCATTTTCCAACCGTCTCGCTGTCTAAATATTGCCCCTCTTGGAACAAGTACTCATCCGACGGAAACTGCTCAGTGGCCAAGCGCATGAGCCCCGTCTCAAATTCGTCGACATCAAGGCGCGTATTTAAATCATTGACGACCTCCCCACGGGCCCCGGACGGTTTGAACGGAAGGATGACGCGGTAATACGAGTCGGCAATGTTGTATTTCGGGATGACGGCTTCTTGCTGTTTGCTGCCTTTGTCTTGCACGACTTCCTCACCTTTGTCAAACTTCGGCGCACACGCAGACAACAAACAAATCGAAGCGAGGCCGACAGCGGCCAACCGCTTTCGGGCCCGATTCGTCCAACGGCAGGCAACCAAACTGCGAAGTGGTGAGATTCGTTTCATCGTTTCCCCCTGCTGATCTCTTGCAAAAATCGTGATTCGTCCCAAATCTCAATGCCAAGCTGCTGGGCTTTCTCCAGCTTCGATCCGGCGTCCTCACCGGCGATGACGATGTCGGTGCTGCGGCTGACGCTGCCGGTGACGCGCCCGCCGAGCCGTTCAATCTCTTCTTTTGCCTCATTGCGCGACATCGACGCGAGTTTGCCGGTCAAGACGACCGTTTTGCCGGCGAAGGCGGAGTCAGCAGGCGCTTCAGCCGCCCGCTTCAGCCCTTTGTATGCCATGTTGACGCCGTAAAGCCGCAGCTCATGGAGCAGCTCGGCCGCTTCTGGCTGGGAAAAGAAGGCGATGATCGAGTCCGCCATTTTCTCGCCAATTTCCGGCACGGCCATCAATTCCTCTTTCGTCGCTTTTTCCAGCCGCTCCATCGTTTCAAAATGCTCAGCCAAAAGTTGGGCGGCTTTCGCTCCGACGTAGCGGATGCCAAGACCGAACAGCAACCGCTCGAGCGAGTTTTGCTTCGATGCCTCAATCGCTGCAAGCAAGTTGGTTGCTGACTTTTCGCCCATCCGTTCCAAACCGATGAGCTGTTCTTTCGTCAGCCGGTACAAATCGGCGACATCGTGGACGAGGCCAGCGTTAAACAGTTGGGTGACGACTTTTTCGCCCAACCCTTCAATGTTCATCGCTGCTCTTGAGGCAAAATGGATGAGCCGTTCGCGCAGCTGGGCCGGGCATTTCGGGTTTAAGCAACGGAGCGCCACTTCTCCATCTAGGCGGACGAGCTCGCTTTCGCATTCCGGACAATGCGTCGGCATCACAAACGGCGTTTCATCCCCGTCGCGCCGGTCGACGACGACGCCGACCACTTCCGGGATGATGTCGCCCGCTTTTTTAATGATGACCGCATCGCCGATGCGAATGTCTTTTTCCCGTATAAAATCTTCATTATGAAGAGTGGCGCGCTGCACGGTCGTGCCGGCGACGCGGACCGGCTCTAAGATCGCTGTCGGAGTGACGACGCCCGTGCGGCCGACGTTCACCTCAATGCCGATGAGCGTCGTCACCACTTCCTCGGCTGGGAATTTGTAGGCGATCGCCCAGCGCGGGCTTTTTGCCGTCGCACCAAGCTCCCGCTGTTGGGCGAACGAGTCGACTTTAATGACGATGCCGTCGATCTCGTACGGCAGCTGCGGCCGTTTTTCGTGCCACTCGTTGACGAAGGCGATCACCTCATCGATGTTGGCGCAGCGCCGCCGCTCGGGATTCACTTTAAACCCAAGCGCCTGTAAGTAGTCGAGCGCCTCGCTGTGCGACTCAATGCCAAGCTCTTCAGCATTGGCCAAACCATAAACGAACAAATCGAGCTGGCGCGACGCCGCCACTTTCGGATCGAGCTGGCGGAGCGAGCCAGCCGCAGCGTTGCGCGGGTTGGCAAACAGCTCCTCGCCTCGGGCTTTTCGCTCCTCATTCAAGCGCAAAAACGACGCTTTCGGCATGAACGCCTCGCCGCGCGCCTCCAGCGACACCGGCTCCTTCAGCCGAAGCGGCAGTGAACGGATCGTTCTCAAATTTTCCGTAATGTCCTCGCCGGTCGTTCCGTCGCCGCGCGTCGCCCCTTGGACGAAATAACCATCTTCATAGCGGACGGAGACAGCGAGACCATCGATTTTCAACTCGCACACGTACGCTGCTTCGCCGACCTCTTGGCGGACGCGGCGGTCAAAATCGCGCAAATCCCCTTCGTCAAACGCGTTCGCGAGACTCATCATGGGAACAACATGCGTCACTTTGCGAAACGCCTCAAGCGGAGGGCCGCCGATGCGCTGGGTCGGCGAGTCGCTCGTTTTCAATTCCGGATACTGTTCCTCGATGGCCATCAACTCTTGCATGAGCCGGTCATACTCGGCGTCCGGGACGGACGGCCGGTCGAGCACATAATATTCGTAGCCATAGCGGTGCAGCAGTTCGCGCAGCTCGGCCGCGCGCCGTTCGGCTTGTTGGCGGTCCATACGTTCACCCGTTCTCCTTTCTATACTTTCTCAATCGGCGCAAATTTAGCGAGCAGACGTTTAATGCCGATCGGGCTCGGGAAGGCGATATCGAGTTCTTGGTCGTCACCTTCGCCACGGACACTGACAACCGTACCGATTCCCCATTTCCGATGGTTCGCCCGGTCTCCGACTTTCCACACCCTGATGGCGCCGCCTGCCTGCAAGCGAGCGGACGCTGAACGGGAAACAGACGGTTTCCCACGCGAGACCGTCTCCAGCAAATGCGCGGGAATCTCATCTAAAAAGCGCGACGGCCGGTTCATTTGGATGTTGCCAAACAGCGTCCGCATTTGCGCGTTCGTCAATACGAGCTCTTCCTCGGCCCGAGTGATGCCGACATACGCCAGCCGCCGCTCTTCTTCCATTTCATCCTCATTCTCCAGTGAACGAAGATGCGGAAAAATGCCTTCTTCCATGCCAATCAAAAACACGACCGGAAACTCAAGCCCTTTGGCGGCGTGCAGCGTCATGAAGACGACGGCATCGCCCTCGGCCGCCTGATCTGTCCCATTCAGCTCGTCCAAATCAGAAATGAGCGCCAAGTCGGTTAAAAAGGCGACGAGCGATTTATCGTCGCTTACATTTTCGAAATGCTTCGTCACCGACAAAAACTCGTCCAAGTTCTCAAGCCGGCTTTGCGCTTCAATCGTCCGTTCCGCCTTGAGCATCTCGCGGTAGCCCGATTGGTCGAGCACTTCCTCCACAAGTTCCGTCACCGGAACGTATTCTTGCAGCTGCGTCCATTGCTCAAGCTGTCCGCGAAACGCGGCGAGCGCCCCGGCCGTCTTCGCGCTGAAGCCGATCATCTCCAGCTCGCCGAGCGCTTCAAACAAGGACAGCTCATGCTCGGCCGCATAGCGGACAAGTTTGTCGATCGTAGAGGCGCCGATGCCACGCTTTGGCACGTTGATGATGCGAAGCAAGCTCAAATCGTCATCGGGGTTGGCGATGACGCGCAAGTAAGCGAGAATGTCTTTAATTTCTTTCCGGTCATAGAACTTTAAGCCGCCGACGATTTGGTACGGAATGTTCGCTTTTAAAAACATTTCCTCGATGACGCGCGACTGGGCGTTCGTCCGATAAAGCACGGCAAAATCGCGGTAGCGGCGCTCCCCGCTCTCAACCGCCTCTTGAATGCGGCGGGCGACAAATTGCGCTTCGTCCACTTCGTTCATCGCTTCATAATAGACGATTGGCTTCCCTTCCGGGTTTTCCGTCCACAACCGCTTTGGTTTTCGATTGACGTTATGCGCAATGACTTCATTTGCCGCCTGCAAAATGCGTTTCGTCGAGCGGTAGTTTTGTTCAAGCAAAATGACTTTCGCGTTCGGGTAGTCGCGCTCAAACGATAAAATATTGCGAATGTCCGCCCCGCGCCACCGGTAAATCGACTGGTCGGCATCGCCGACGGCGCAAATATTTTGAAACCGGTCTGCGAGCTTTTTCACCAGCGTATATTGAGCGCGGTTCGTATCCTGGTACTCATCGATATGGATGTACTGGAACTTATACTGGTAATATTGAAGCACATCCGGCACGCGGTCAAACAAGTGGATCGTCGTCATGATCAAATCGTCGAAATCGAGTGAATGATTGCGGAGAAGGCGCTGTTGATACTCTTGATACACGTCGCCGACGATCTTTTCGTAGTACGTCGATGCCCGCTTTGCGAATTGCTCGGGCGTGAGCAAATCGTTTTTCGCCCCGCTGATCGTCGCTAAAATCGTCCGCGGCTCAAATTTTTTCGGATCGATATTTTTGTCTTTCAAAATCGCTTTGATGACCGAAAGCTGATCCGTCGGGTCAAGGATGGAAAAATTGCGATTGATGCCGATGCGGTCAATGTCGCGGCGCAACATGCGGACGCACATCGAATGGAACGTCGAAATCCACACGTCTTCCGCCGCCCCGCCTAAGAGCGCCTGCACCCGCTCCTTCATTTCACGCGCCGCTTTGTTCGTAAACGTAATGGCTAAAATATTCCACGGCGCCACCTGTTTTTCCGCCATCAAATAGGCGATCCGGTGCGTCAGCACGCGCGTTTTTCCGCTGCCCGCTCCCGCCATGATGAGCAATGGGCCTTCTGTCGTTTTAACGGCTTCTTGCTGCTCTTTGTTTAAATGCGCAAGCAGCTTTTCCGATAAAAAATTCATCATGTCCACCACCAACAAAACATATGTTCTATTTTCCGTCATCGCCGTTGCGTTGACCAGCCATCTGCTTCACCGCCGCCACCGTCGCCAACGCCTGTTCGAACGCGTCGTAAATCGCGTTGCCGACGACCACCGTATCGGCATAGCGCGCCATATGCTCCGCCTGCTCAGAAGTTGTGATGCCGCCGCCGTAAAACAGCTGCGTCTGATCAAGCGCTTGTTTCACTTTTTCCACGACAGACGGATCTCCATAAACTCCGCTATACTCAAGGTAAAAAATCGGCAGCTTGTACAAATGCTCAGCCAAACGGGCATAGGCCACAATATCGTCGACGTCAAGCTCCGTATCGGCTCTCGTCAGCTTGGCGGCCTTGCATTCCGGATTTAAAATGCAATAGCCCTCTGCGGCAATCTCATCCCAGTTCATCATATCACCGTATTGTTTCACCGCCTCGTGATGACGGCCGATGATCCACTCCGCCTGCCGGCTGTTTAACACGATCGGAACCAAATATACGTCAAATCCCGGCGTCAGCGCTTCGACGTCGGTGACTTCGAGCGCGCATGGCACCGAAAAACGGCGGATGCGAGCCAATAAATCAAGCACGTTGTCGATGGTCACCCCGTCGGTTCCGCCGACGATGACGGCATCCGTTCCCGACTCGCAAAGGCGCTCAAGGCGCTCGTCATCAATCGGTTTATTCGGGTCGAGTTTAAACACATGGCGCCAAGCGCGAATCTCCTCCATAGCGGCAACCCTCCACTCCGTCTCCATTGTTCCATTATAACAAATCCGCAAAAAGAAAAGGAGTTCCTTTGCAAATGGAAGGAATCTCCTTGCCGCGTCAGTCTGTGACCGCTTCGTTGGCTTCTTTCTCTTCTTGCTGTTGCTCCTCTTTAATGCGATCGAGCGCCATGGCGTAAGCATCATTGCCGTAGTTGAGGCAGCGCTTGACGCGCGAAATCGTCGCCGTGCTCGCTCCGGTTTCCGTTTCGATTTTGTGATACGTATATCCTTCGCGCAGCATGCGGGCGACCTCGAGCCGCTGGGCGAGCGCCTGGATTTCATTCACGGTGCATAAATCATCAAAAAAACGGTAACACTCTTCTAAATCGCGCAGCGATAAAATCGCTTTAAACAGTTGATCCAACTCTCTGCCGCGCAGTTTGTCAATTTGCATAGCTGCTTCCTCCTTGCGTTTTGGCGGGAAAAATGTTGTAGCCAACCAATCTGCGAATCCACCGCCCCTTTGCCTTGCAACAGACAAGGCGGTTATGATTTCCACTGGACGATCGCCAGTTCCGGCACGATATTGATCCACGTTTTTCCCGGCACGAATCCGATCGGAGCCCCGTTATGGTACGGCAGCAGCCGGCCGTCGACGTTTTTCCATTCGATCGGCTGCATGACGCCGCCCTGCAGCAAGTACCCCTTGCCACCGGAGGCGAGGTCGATGTCGCGCCGTCCGTGGCTATCGATGACTCGATGCCGGGCAGCGATAATCATGACGTTTTGCACGACAACCGGCTTATGCGTATCATAATCGATCGTTTGCTCGCCGCCGCTGTACCGGTAATACCCCTTTTGTTCAGGAACATATTGGTATTCAACCTGGGCATAGGCGCGATGCGAATAGGCGATGTGAACCGTCTCGACCTTTTGGCCGCTCGGCTCATCGGTGCGAAACGATAGCGGGGCAACGTGGTCCGTCCAAGCATACCCGTTTTGTTTCGCTCCTTTTTCGATGTTGGCGAATGAAATGTATGAGTTGTGCGGCGCCTTGCGGAACGGGACGCGCTGAAACAATGTGCCGTCGTAAAACAATCCGTTCAAATAGTCGATTCCGCCTCCCTCAAGACGCGCTTTCGCCTCCGGACTCCAGCCGTGACATACATACAGTGCATGGTAGCCTTCACTCAAGTCAATATAGTAATCACGCGCGCTTCGCACCGGTCCGACCCGCTCCGGCAATTCGCTTTGGTACAACGCCAACAAACGGGTGTTATCGCCCTCGGCAAGCACCTCATACACGATGTCCGCCGCACGAAGCCCCGATTGCGGCCGCGCCTTCGGGTGATTGTTGATCATCACGCCGACGACCCGTTGATGGATGTTCCCTTTCGCCGGCAGCCCCGTCAGCGGGAACGTTTGTTTTTCCTCCGCCGGAGGCTTGGACGGCTGCTCCTGCCGAGGAGCCGGTTTGGCTGGTTCAGCCTGCTTCGGCTCGCTTTTGGTCGTGCAGCCCCCTAACAACAACAATGCCGCGCAGCTGATGACGAACAGCCAATGTTTCAATGGACACACAACCTTTTCTTTTTTATTTTACCGCATTATCGAAGGAAAGAGTACCGTTTTGTGCATCACATCATAAATGCCGCGTTGGGTGACGCGCACATACGGCAGGTGGGTCGATTGCAAAAAGAGCAACGAATACACCGGGTCTTCGAACGGATATCCACGCTCGCGCAACAAACGGACGAACGTTTTTTCTTCGTTGATCAATTCATCCACCTCCAAGGAGGACATCATGCCGCCTAAAGGAAGCGAGAGCTCAAACAAAATCTCTCCGTCCTCAGCGAGCACAATGCCGCCGCCGATCTCCTTCATCCGCCGGAAGGCGAGCATCATATCTTCCTTATGCTTGCCGATCAAAATCAAATCCCCGGTGTTCGAGTAAGAACTCGCCAGCCCGCCAAGCACCGATGAAAAACCTTTTAACATCGTATTGACGCGCCAGCGGCCGTTTCGGTCAAACAAGGCCAGAAAACACTCATCATGGTCATGCCCTAAACGATCGCGCGACGTATCGATCGACACGGAATACGGTTTTAAAATGACGGCGTTTTCCATGCGCAGCCCCATCGGCATCGAAAATTGCAAATCATCCCATTCAAGCTCCCATGACAACGAAAGCGGCCGAATGCCAAACCGAGACCATTCCGGCGCCGGCCAGAGAGGCGGCGCTTCTCCATCGCGCTTCACCCATTCGCCTTTGGCGAGCACTTGCGCCGGCGTCGGATCGTGAGCCGAGCGCAAAAAGTTGATATGAGCGATGCGGCCGGTGGCAATGCTGCCGTGAAGATGCTCGATGCCGTAGTGGCGGGCAGCGTTGATCGTCGCCATCGCATAGGCATCGATCACCGGCACGCCATGCTCGATCGCGATGCGGATCAGCCAATCGATCACCCCATTCTCATAAAACGCCGGCGGCGAGCCATCCGTCGTCAACAAGCATTTATCATAATGCCGGATGCCAAGCGCTTTCATCTCTTCAAGCAGCACCGGCAAATCCGGGCGAATCGAGGAATGCCGAAGCGCGACGGTATAGCCGTGCCAAAGGCGCATGCGCACTTCCTTTCCCGTCATTGCCTCATGATCGCCATCTGCGCCAAAGAGCGCCATTTTGACAAGCGTCTTTTCCGACGCCCCCGGAAAATGCCCTTCAATTTTGCGGCGCCGCCGATGCGCTTCTTGCATCCAATACAAGATGATGTCATCACCGCTCGCCACTTTTGGCCATGAGGTCAACTCACCGCCTTGAAGCACCGCCTCTTGGTCAAGCCAGCGCTTGATCCGAGCATTGGACACTTGTTCCTCTTCGCGCTCGAGCTCCGTTTGCCCATCAAACCGGCACCACCAATACATCGACGTTGGAAGCGCATTCATTTCTTGTAAAAATAAAAGCGCGTCTTCATCATCGAGCTGCAAAAGCAAAAACAAGTTATCGTTGATGAGCGTTGTTGTTCCGTGCGCCGCTGCATAACGAGCAAACGAATGGGGATTATATAATTGAAATGGATGAACATGCGGCTCAATGTAGCCGGGAACGAGCACGTACCCACGGCAGTCGACGATCTCACACGCCTCGTCGACACGATCGGGAAGACGCTCTCCGGCATACACGATGCGGTCGCCATGGATCCATATGTTTCCTTTTACCCATTCACGAAAATACGAATGCAAATATGTGGCGTTCACCAATACTTTCGTCGGCGATTGTTTGCCATCAATCACCGCTGCTTGTGCACGCAGTTCGCTGCCTTTCCATCGGTAACGTTGTTCGCCCATTGACACCCCGTCCCTTGTTTCCTAATCGTTCCATACAACCATTTTAACGCACAAAAGCGACTTTCACAATAAAAATATTAAGGAGGGGACAGACCGATGGCGAATATCGGCATTGTGAACGCATTCATTCGCATCACGGTTGGCCTGACTGTCATCGCCTGGGCCACCGCCCGCCTCGCCCGGCGGCCATGGTGCACATCCTATTTGTGGGCCGCTTTGCTTGGGGCGATGAAAGTCGGAGAAGGGATCACCCGTTTTTGTCCGATGACCGCCCTGTTTGACAATATGCAGCGCCGGCAGCTGTTTGAAGAGGAAAAGGAAGCGGTCGTCAATCCGACATGAGGGAGGACATCCGTCCGACGTTGCGCACCGCTTTTGCCGATGTCTTCCATTCCACCGTCATTCGGCAACATTTTTCGCATCGTGAGCGATACGTGTTGCTATGTATCGAAACGGCCAATGAAGAGTGCCAACTGTCAACGAAAGAGAAGAAAGCAAAATGATCTGCGGCTTGGCATTGTGGACTAGCCAAACATCATCAAAAAAGGTGTCCCATACTTGGGACACCTTCGACTACAAAGGAGTGAACCACCATGCTGCTCGAGTATATGACCGATATGTCGTTCGTATTGGCCGCGTTAATCGGCGGCATTATCGCCCTTTCATACGTGTATATGCGGCGGAGGCGCGTTCGATAGCGCGCCGGCCGATGTCGCGCCGGTAAAATAAGCCGTCGCAGTCGATCGCCGCCAACTGCTCGTACGCTTTTTCCTTCGCTTTTGCGAGCGTCTCCCCTTTGGCCGCTAACAGGAGAACGCGTCCGCCATTGGTGTACCATGCGCCGCCTTCTCGTTTGGTGCCAGCATGGAACAACAACGCATCAGGGGAAATTCGGTCCAACCCGCGGATTTCGGCCCCGCGCTCGTAAGCCCCGGGGTAACCTTTAGCTGCCAGCACGACGCCAAGCACCGCCTCATCCGTCCATTCAAGCTCCAACTCTTTTCCATCCATCACCGCTAGTACCGCTTCCACCAAATCGGTCTTCAGACGCGGCAGCACGACTTGCGCTTCCGGATCGCCGAAGCGGGCGTTGAATTCGATCACTTTCGGCCCATTTGCCGTGGCCATCAATCCAGCGTACAGCACGCCAAGAAACGGCCGTCCTTCCGCCGCCAACGCTTTCGCCGCCGGCCGCAAAATGGCCTCTAGCGCGGCATCCATCATCTCATCCGAAATTTGCGGCACCGGCGAGTAGGCTCCCATGCCGCCGGTGTTCGGTCCTTCGTCTCCGTCATACGCCCGCTTATGGTCTTGGGCGATGGCGAGCGGATACACCTTCTCGCCGTTAACGAACGCCATAAACGAAAATTCTTCCCCTTCTAAATACTCCTCAATGACAACTTGACTGCCGGCTGTGCCGAATTGTCCGTCGACAAGCGCTGCCTTCGCCGCGGCAAGCGCTTCTTCCACCGTTTGGGCGACGGTGACGCCTTTTCCGGCGGCCAATCCGTCCGCTTTAATGACGATCGGCGCGCCTTTTTGTTCAATATAAGCTTTCGCCTCTTCGTACGACGTAAAGGCCGCATGGTCCGCCGTTGGGATGCCGTATTTCTTCATCAGCTCTTTGGCAAACGCCTTGCTTCCTTCGATGAGCGCCGCCCTCTGGCTTGGGCCGAAAATGCGAAGCCCCTCGGCCATAAAACGGTCAACAATGCCGGAAGCAAGCGGCGCTTCCGGCCCGACGATCGTCAAATCGATCGCCTGTTGTTTCGCAAACTGCACCAATGCCTCAATATCGAGCTCATCAATATGGACCAGTTCCGCCACGTCCGCGATGCCCGGGTTTCCCGGCGCTACATACAGCTTGCCAACAAGCGGGCTTTGCGCCGCTTTCCAGGCGATGGCGTGCTCGCGCCCGCCTCGTCCGATGACCAGTACATTCATCGTCTCCCTCTCCTTTGCCACGCTTAATGTTTAAAGTGGCGCACGCCGGTGAAGACCATGGCTATGCCGTATTCATCCGCTTTGCGGATCGAATCCGCGTCGCGAATCGAGCCGCCCGGCTGAATGATAGCGGTAATGCCGGCTTTCGCCGCCGCCTCGACCGTATCGTCCATCGGGAAGAACGCATCGGAGGCCAACACGGCGCCAACCGCCTGTTCCCCGGCTTGTTCGATCGCAATTTTGGCCGCGCCGACCCGGTTCATTTGCCCGGCGCCAACGCCGACTGTCATCCCGTTTTTGGCCAGTACAATCGCATTCGATTTCACATGTTTGACAACCTTCCAAGCAAACCGAAGCTGTTCGCGCTCAGCCTCGGTCGGCTCGCGCTTCGTAACGACGTTCCATTCAGCGTCTTCGAGCGTGAACGTATCGGCCTCTTGGACGAGCAAGCCGCCATTGACGGAAACGAGCATTTTTTCCTTGACGTCCGGCGCGGTAAAATCAAGCGTCAACAGACGGATGTTTTTCTTTTTCGTCAAAATGGCAAACGCCTCGTCGCTGAATGACGGAGCGATGACGATTTCCAAAAAGATGTCGTGCATCCGTTCGGCTGTTTCTTTGTCCACTTCACGGTTGACCGCAATAATGCCGCCGAAAATCGACACCGGGTCCGCTTCGTACGCTTTCGTAAACGCCTCAAGAAGCGTCGCGCCGACGCCGACGCCGCACGGGTTCATATGTTTGATGGCGGCCACAGCCGGCTCTTGAAATTCGCGAATGAGGTTGATCGCCGCATTGGCGTCGTTAATGTTGTTGTACGACAACTCTTTGCCATGCAGCTGTGCCGCGTTGGCAATCGAGAACGCCGCACCGAGCGGCTTGGCATAAAACGCTGCCGATTGATGCGGATTCTCGCCATAGCGCAATGATTGTTTTTTCGTATACGTGACCGTGAGCGTTTCCGGATAGTTCTCTCCGGTGAGGTTTGTCAAATACTCCGCAATCATCGCGTCATACGCCGCCGTATGGCGGAACGCTTTCGCCGCCAGTTGTTGCCGCGTTTTTGCTTGGATCGAACCGGTCGTTTTCAGTTCTTCAATCACCATCGGATAGTCGGCTGGATCGACGACAATCGCGACATCAGCATAGTTTTTCGCCGCCGCACGCACCATCGTCGGGCCGCCGATATCGATGTTTTCAATCGCCTCCGCGAGCGTCACATCCGGTTTGGCGATCGTTTGTTGGAACGGATACAAGTTGACGACGACCAAATCGATCGGGCGAATGCCATGCTCTGCGAGCGCTGCTTGGTGGCGCTCATCGCTGCGCACCGCCAAAATGCCGCCGTGAATGGCCGGATGCAATGTTTTGACGCGCCCGTCCAAAATTTCCGGAAAGTCGGTGACATCGGAAATCGAAATGACGGGAACGCCGGCGTCTTCAAGCGCTCGTTTCGTCCCACCGGTCGAAATGATATCAATGCCAAGTTCAGCCAGCTGCTTCGCAAACGGAATGATGCCTTCCTTATTGGACACGCTGATCAATGCTCGTTTCACTGCCATCGTTCTCGATCCTTTCTTCCTGTTGTTCCTTTTCCCCTAGCAGCATGCGCAACACCGTCGGGTACAGCTCGTGTTCGACTTGATGGATGCGCTCCTCAAGCGCCTCGATCGGCTCGCCCGGCACGATCGGAACAACGCGCTGGGCGATGACCGGCCCGGTATCCATTCCCTCATCGACGTAATGAACGGTAACGCCCGTTTCCGATACACCAGCCCGATACGCTTGGCCGATCGCATCTTTGCCCGGAAACGCGGGCAACAGCGACGGATGGATGTTGACGATCTTCCCCTCATAAGCCGAAAGCAGCGTCGGCCCGATCAAGCGCATATAGCCGGCCAACGCAATCCAGTCGATTTGGCGCCCCTTTAGCTCACGCAAAATCTCGCTCTCAAACGCCGCTTTGGACGGGTAGTCTTTTGGGGAAAACACAAACGCCGGCACGTTTTCGCGCGCCGCTCGTTCAATGACTTTCGCACCAGGGCGGTCGCAGACCAAAAGCGCCACACGAGCCGGCAAATCGCCGCGTTTGGCCGCGTCCACGATCGCTTGAAAGTTCGTGCCGCTTCCTGAAGCGAACACCGCCAGCCGCTTCATGCCCAGCCCCCTCCAGCAAACGACACGCCCGCTCCTTCGGCCACTTCGCCGATGATGTACGCCGGTTCGCCTCGTTCCGAAAGCCACTCAACAAGAGGAGCCGCCGTTTCCGGACTGACAGCGAGCACAAGGCCGATGCCCATATTAAAGACGGAAAACATTTCTTCTTCCTCAAGGCTGCCCTTTTCACGCAAAAAGTCAAAAATCGGCAAAATCGGCCATGAACCGAGCTGAATGCGCGCGCCGATTCCCGGCGGCAGCATGCGCGGAATGTTTTCGATCAACCCGCCGCCGGTAATATGCGCCATCCCTTTGATCGTAAACCGCTCGCGCACGGAGCGCAACAGTTTCGCATAAATGCGCGTCGGCTTCAATAACTCCTCGCCGAGTGGAACATCAAGCGGCTCGTAAATCTCATCAAGCGACAATTTCGCTTGTTCAAACACGATGCGGCGCACAAGCGAATAGCCGTTGCTGTGAAGGCCGCTTGATGGCAGGCCGACAAGCGCATCGCCCGCTTGGATCGTCTCTCCGGTTATGAGTCGCTCTTTTTCCGCAACGCCGACCGCAAACCCAGCCAAATCATACTCATCTTCATCATACATTCCTGGCATTTCCGCGGTCTCCCCGCCGATCAAGGCGCAGCCGGCTTCGACGCAGCCGTCGGCCACCCCTTTGACGATGGCGGCGATTTTCTCCGGCACCGCCTTGCCGCAAGCGATATAGTCGAGGAAAAAGAGCGGCTCCGCCCCTTGGACAATAATATCGTTGACACACATAGCGACACAGTCGATGCCGATCGTATCATGCCGGTCAAGCAAAAACGCTAGTTTCAACTTCGTTCCGACACCGTCCGTGCCGGAGATGAGCACCGGCTGGCGGTAACCAAGCGCGGATAGATCAAACAAGCCGCCAAACCCGCCGATCCCGCCCAGCACTTCGGGACGCATCGTTTTTTGCACGTGCTCTTTCATGAGGGCGACGGCCTGATAACCAGCCTCGATGTCGACCCCTGCTTGTTTGTATGCCTTTGCCACGTCAACTCCTCCTTTTCGCCGCCCATCACGCTCAGGACGCCAGGCGACGCTCTTGTTGCGCAGCGTTTCTCTCGCGGAAACGCGCCACCACATTCGTCAGTTGCACCGGTTATACTTCCTCCATCATTTCATCGTCAGACATGGCCGCGCCGCTTGACCGAGGCGGGTCGGATATTGGCCAGTGAAACACGCCAAACATTGCCCGCGCTGCGGCGAGACGTCCGGACGCCCGATGGCCTCAAGCATCCCTTCCTGGCTGATAAAGGCGAGGGAATCAGCGCCAATCAAGCGCCGAATCTCTTCAACAGTGCGATTCGCCGCGATCAATTCTTCCTTTGACGACGTATCAATGCCGTAAAAGCAAGGATGGGTGATCGGCGGCGCGCTGATGCGCACGTGCACTTCAACCGCCCCGGCTTCACGGAGCATCGCGACGATGCGCCGGCTCGTCGTCCCGCGCACGATCGAATCATCCACCATCACAACCCGTTTGCCGGCCACAACCCCGCGCACCGGCGACAGCTTCATTTTCACTCCTTGCTCGCGCAACGCCTGCGACGGCTGGATGAACGTCCGCCCGACATATCGGTTTTTAATCAACCCCAATTCGTATGGAATGCCGCTCGCCTCAGCGTAGCCGATGGCAACAGAGATGCTTGAGTCCGGCACGCCGGTGACGATGTCGGCCTCTGCCGGCGCTTCCAAGGCCAGCCGCTTTCCTAAGTTTTTTCGGGCCTTATGGACATTGATGCCGTCGACATGGCTGTCCGGACGAGCGAAATAAATGTACTCCATGCTGCAAATCGACCGCGGCTGCCTAGGAGCGAACCGTTCTGAACGCACCCCTTCGCGGCTGATGATGAGCAATTCCCCAGGCGCCACTTCCCGCTCGTATGTGGCGCCGATGACGTCAAACGCGCACGTTTCCGACGCCACGACATACGCCGAACCGAGCCGGCCGAGCGACAGCGGCCGAAACCCGTGCGGATCAAGCGCCGCATAGAGCGCCTTTTCCGTCAGCAGCAAAAACGCAAACGCCCCTTCGATCTGACTGAGCGCCTCTTTCATTTGCTCGACAAACGTCGGCGCTTGGCTGCGGCGGATGAGATGGGCGAACACTTCCGTATCCGATGTCGTCTGAAAAATGCTTCCTTGCCCTTCAAGCGCGAGCTTCAACTCGATGGCGTTTGTCAAGTTGCCGTTATGGGCGAGCGCCATCGCGCCGGTTTGCGAGCGGAACAAGAGCGGCTGAACGTTTTCATAGCCGCCCCCGCCCGCCGTCGAATAGCGGACATGACCGATGGCCGCCGCCCCTTTGAGCGCATCGAGCGTACCGCTTTGAAACACATCGGTCACCAGCCCCAGCCCTTTATGACTGGATAAGCTCCCGTTATGCGCGACAACGATGCCGGCCCCTTCCTGCCCACGGTGCTGCAGGCTGTGAAGCCCGTAGTATGTGAGCCGGGCGGCGTCTTCATGCCCCCAAATGCCGAAAATGCCGCACTCCTCGTTCAATCCTTTGATTTCAGCAAGCATGGAATAGCCCCTTTCCAGACGTTTCGCATCTTGGCAACGGAAAGGTGAATGAGCGTCTCACCGTGCTCCCCGTTCACCACGAATGCGCCGTCGTCTGTCACTTCGCCGATTTGTTTCGCTTCAACCAGTTGCTCAAACGCCTCTTTTTGCTCTTTTTTCACCGAGACAACAAAGCGTGATTGCGTTTCGCTGAACAGTTCACTGACGAGGTCACCGCCGATCGTCACCTTGGCGCCAAGCCCCGAGGCACCCATGACACACTCAGCAAGCGCAACGGCTAATCCTCCTTCGGCAATATCATGCGCTGACGCCACCACCCCCGCGCGGATCGCCGCAAGCAGCTGGCGCTGGCGGCTTGCTTCCACCTCTAAGTCAATCTCCGGTGCTTTTCCAAAAATGCGGCCTTCCAGCCATTTTTGCAACTCGCTGCCGCCAAACTCCGGCTTCGCCTCGCCGATCACGTAAATGAGGTCGCCCGCTTGTTTAAACGACTGAGTCGTAATATGGGAAAGATCGTCAATGAGACCGACCATGCCAACGACCGGGGTTGGGTACACGGCCTCGCCGTTCGTTTCATTGTACAGCGAGACGTTGCCGCTCACCACCGGCGTCCCGAGCGCCCGGCACGCTTCGCTCATCCCGTCGACCGCTTTTTCGAGCTGCCAGAAAATCTCCGGCTTTTCCGGGCTGCCAAAGTTGAGGCAGTCCGTAATGGCGAGCGGCTTTGCTCCGGAGCAGATGACATTGCGCGCCGCCTCGGCGACCGCGATTTTCCCGCCCGTTTCCGGATCCAAATACAAGTAGCGCGAATTGCAATCCGTCGTCAGCGCGAGCGCCTTGTTCGTGCCGCGGATGCGCACGACCGCCGCGTCCGATCCCGGGGCGACGACCGTATTCGTCCGCACCATATAGTCGTACTGGTCGTACACCCATTCTTTGCTCGCAATCGTCGGCTGGGCGAGCAGCCCGAGCAATGTTTGATTGTAGTCTTCGATGTGCGGAGTATACGGCGGCATCGCTTGAAACTCGCGGTAATAAGCCGGCTCGGCAGACGGTTTATGATACACCGGCGCGTCTTTCGCCAAGGCGTCCACCGGAATTTCCGCCGCCACCTCGCCTCGGAACAAGAGGCGGAGCATTTTGTCATCGGTCACTTTGCCGATTGCTTTGGCCTCGAGGCCGTATTTGGCAAAAATCGCGGCGATTTCGTCTTCACAACCTTGCTTGACAACAAGCAGCATCCGTTCCTGCGATTCGGACAGCATCATTTCGTACGGCGTCATGCCTGCCTCACGCTGCGGGACGAGATCCAAATTCATTTCAATGCCAAATCCGCCTTTGCTTGCCATCTCGGCGGATGAACTCGTGAGTCCTGCCGCCCCCATATCTTGAATGCCGACTAACGCATCGGACTTGACTGCTTCAAGACACGCCTCAAGCAGCAGTTTTTCCATAAACGGGTCGCCGACTTGCACGGCGGGACGCTTTGCTTCCGACTGTTCGCTCAACTCTTCCGAAGCAAACGTCGCCCCGTGGATGCCGTCGCGGCCCGTTTTCGCCCCGACGTACATGACCGTGTTGCCGACCCCGGTCGCCACGCCGCGCTGAATGTCCTCATGGCGGATGATCCCGACGCACATGGCGTTGACCAATGGGTTGCCTTCATACGCCGGGTCGAACTGCACCTCGCCGCCGACGGTCGGGATGCCGACGCAGTTGCCGTACCCGGCAATGCCGGCGACGACCTGCTCGAACAAATATTTGACGCGCGGCGACGTCAATTCGCCAAATCGAAGCGAGTTCAGCAGCGCAATCGGCCGCGCTCCCATTGAAAAGACGTCGCGGATGATGCCGCCGACCCCGGTCGCCGCTCCTTGGTACGGCTCGATCGCTGACGGGTGATTATGGCTTTCGATTTTAAACGCCACCGCCAGCCCGTCGCCAATATCGACAATGCCTGCACCCTCACCCGGCCCTTGCAGCACGTGCGGACCATCAGTCGGGAATTTTTTCAGCACCGGCTTCGAGTTTTTGTAGCTGCAATGCTCCGACCACATGACGGCAAAAATGCCGGTTTCCGTGTAGTTCGGCAGTCTCCCCAAAATCGCTTCAATGCGCGCAAACTCTTCATCTGTTAACCCCATCTCACGGTACAACTTTTGTTCTTTGATCATCGCCGCGCTCGGCTCAAGCAGTAACGACATGCGTCTCCCTCCAATAGTTGACGATCGATCGGAATAGTTTCAATCCGTCCGCGCTGCCGAGCAAGGCGTCGACCGCCCGCTCCGGATGCGGCATCATGCCGAGCACATTGCCCTGTTCATTGACGATGCCGGCAATATCCGCCAAGCTGCCGTTCGGATTTTCTCCATGGTAACGGAACACGATTTGCCGGTTCTCGACAAGGCGCTCGAGCGTCTGTTCATCGCAATAATAATTCCCTTCACCATGGGCGATTGGAATTGTAATGACTTCGCCTTTTTCGTAGGCAGACGTAAACATCGTTTCATGATTTTCCACCGTCAGCTGGACCGGCCGGCAGATGAATTTCAACCCTTGATTGCGGCGCATCGCCCCAGGAAGCAAGCCGGCTTCGAGCAAAATTTGAAACCCGTTGCACACCCCAAGCACCGGTTTTCCCGCTTCGGCGGCTTTTTTTACGGCAGCCATCACCTTGGAGAAACGGGCAATGGCTCCGGAACGCAAGTAATCGCCGTACGAAAACCCGCCTGGAAGCAAAATGGCGTCAAAACGGTCTAGATCGTCCTCGTCATGCCAAACGTATTCGACCTCTTCGCCAAGTTCATCGGCGATCGCATGATACATATCGACATCGCAATTCGATCCCGGAAACACAACGACGGCAAACTTCATCGGGCGACGGCCTCCTCGATTTCATAGCGGTAGTCTTCAATCACCGGGTTGGCAAGCAGTTTTTCACACATCTCGCGAACGAGCTCGTTGATGTCGCGGTCGCTCTCTTCAATCACGAGCTCCATAAACTTCCCGATTCGTACATCTTTCACTTCCGTATACGATAAGCTGTGCAGCGCCCCTTTTACAGCGGTCCCTTGCGGATCCAACACACTCTCTCGCAACGTGACATACACTTTTACTTTGTACATGCCGATTCTCCCCCTAACCGTTGTAAAATGACTTCGTATGCGTCCGTCAAACTGCCCAAGTCGCGGCGGAACACGTCTTTGTCGAGCTTTTCGTTCGTCTTTGCGTCCCATAACCGGCACGTGTCCGGTGAAATCTCATCCGCCAAGAGAATGGCTCCGTCTGCTGTACGGCCGAACTCAAGCTTAAAATCAATCAACCGCACGTTCCGCTCGGCAAAATGGAGGCGCAGCACGTCATTCACCGCAAGCGCGGCCTGCTTCAGCGCGGCGACTTCCTCGCGGCTGGCGAGTTTTAAAATGAAGATATGATCTTCCAACAACAACGGGTCGCCAAGGTCGTCGTTTTTGTAATAAAACTCAACAAGCGGCGCCTCAAGCGGCGTCCCTTCCTCTAGACCGATCCGCTTGGCTAAACTTCCCGCTACCACATTGCGGACAACGACTTCAAGCGGGATGATCGTCACGCGCCGGACCAATTGTTCCGTTGGCGACAGCTTTTCAATAAAATGATTGGCAATGCCTGCTTCGCGCAGCTTCAAAAACAACAAGCTGGAAATCTCGTTATTGAGCCGCCCTTTGCCGGCGATCGTCGCCTTTTTTTCGCCGTTAAACGCCGTTGCGCTGTCTTTGTACTCGACCCAAAGCACATCTGGCTCGTCAGTCGCGTAAATTTTTTTCGCTTTCCCTTCATATAACAGCTGTTGTTTCGTCGGCACGATCAACGCCTCCATTTGTCCAGAAGATTGAAAATCTTTTGTATAGCCGGCCGGCTTCGACCAGCCGGCAGCCGCTCACTCCAACCCTAAGCGTGCAAAAATCGTATCGACATGTTTCAAGTGATAGCGATAATCAAAACAATCATCGAGCTCCTCTTTCGTCAGCCGGCTCATGATCCGCTCATCCGCTTCAAGAAGCGAGCGGAACGGCACTTGTCTCTCCCACGCTTCCATCGCTTTCGGCTGCACCAAATCGTACGCCTCCTCGCGCGTCATCCCCTTGTCGATCAAAGCAAGCAAGACTCGCTGTGAATAAATGAGCCCGAACGTGCGCTCCATATTTTTTTTCATGTTTTCCGGGTACACAAGCAAATGTTTCACGATATTCGCGAATCGGTTCAACATATAATTCAACGCAATCGTCGCATCCGGCAAAATGATGCGCTCGGCCGACGAATGGGAAATGTCGCGTTCATGCCAAAGCGGCACGTTTTCGTACGCTGTCACCATATAGCCGCGAATGACGCGCGCCATGCCGGTCATGTTTTCCGAACCGATCGGATTGCGCTTATGCGGCATCGCTGATGAGCCTTTTTGTCCTTTGGCAAAAAACTCTTCGACTTCGCGGACTTCGCTTTTTTGCAAGCCGCGAATCTCGACGGCAAATTTTTCAATCGATGTCGCAATTAAGGCCAATGTCGCCATATAGTAAGCGTGGCGGTCGCGCTGCAGCGTCTGCGTCGAAATCGGCGCCGGCGTCAAGCCGAGTTTTTCACACACATACTGCTCCACAAACGGATCCACGTTGGCGTACGTGCCGACTGCGCCGGAAATTTTCCCTACTTCCACCATCTTGGCAGCTTGTTCAAACCGCTCCAAATTTCGCACCATCTCGGCATACCAAAGCGCCAGCTTCAGCCCGAACGTCGTCGGTTCGGCATGAACGCCGTGCGTGCGCCCCATCATGACCGTGTATTTATGTTCGCGCGCTTTCTCTTTCAGCACTTGAATGAAGTTTTCCAAATCACGCCGCAAAATCGCGTTCGCCTGCTTTAACAAGTAGCCGAGCGCCGTATCGACGACATCGGTCGACGTGAGACCATAATGCACCCATTTTCGTTCTTCCCCAAGCGTCTCAGAAACGGCGCGGGTGAAGGCGACGACATCGTGGCGCGTTTCTTCTTCGATTTCCTTAATGCGGTTGACGTCAAACGACGCGTTTTCACGCAGGCGGCGGACATCTTCTTTTGGGATGACGCCAAGCTCGGCCCACGCCTCGCACGCGAGCAGTTCCACCTCAAGCCATGCCTTAAAGCGGTTTTCCTCGGTCCAAATCGCTCCCATTTCCGGTCTTGTGTAACGTTCAATCATCCTCGTTCCAGCCTCCGATCATGCCAAATTTGCCACGATTCGATTCTCGCCAACGCCGCCTCGACATCGTCTGCCAGCACCGTCACATGCCCCATTTTCCGCTTCGGCTTCGCTTCGTGTTTGCCGTACAGATGGACGTAGGTCCCCCCGTCGAACGCACCGATATGCCGAATGACCGGCTCGACGTGCTCGCCTAAAATATTGACCATCACCGCCGGCTTCAACAATTCGGTCGATCCGAGCGGCCAGTTGCAGACGGCGCGGATGTGCTGGGCAAACTGCGACGTCGCGCATGCATTGATTGTATAATGTCCGGAGTTGTGCGGTCTAGGGGCCAGCTCATTAATATAAATATCCCCGTCCGCAGTCAAAAACATTTCCACCGCCAGCGTCCCAACGAGCGAAAACGATGCGGCCAACACTTCCGCGTAGCGAATGGCCCGCTCTTGCACGCTTTCCGGAATTCGAGCCGGAACGATCGTTTGATGCAAAATGTTCTCGATATGAATATTTTCCGCCACTGGAAAAACAGCCGTCTCACCATCGAGGTTGCGGGCGACAATGACCGACATTTCCTTCACAAACGGCACCCAGCCTTCCAAAATGCATGGGCCAAGCCCAAGCAAATCAGCCGCTTTGGCTAGATCGCCTTCGCCGCGCAGCACATATTGTCCTTTGCCGTCGTAGCCGCCGCGCCGCGTTTTCAAGACGCACGGGAAACCGATCGTCTGAACGGCCTGTTCAAGTTCCTCCGCTCCATTCACTTCGACATAGGGCGCCACCGGCAAGCTGGCATCAACGATCGCCGCTTTCTCCAGCGCCCGGTCTTGCGTCACCGCAAGCAGTCGGCTTCCTTGCGGGACATAGGCGTTTGCCTCCAGCCACTCAAGCGCTCGCGCATCGATATTTTCAAATTCGTACGTAATGACATCGCTCACGCGGGCCAGTTCAGCGATGGCGTCCAAATCATGATAAGGCGCCGTAATCTCCACATCGGCCACTTGCCCGCACGGGGAGTCAGGCGTTGGGTCGAGCACGGCGATGCGAAAACCCATCTCGCGCGCCGCCAAAGCCATCATCCGCCCGAGCTGCCCCCCGCCGATGATGCCGATCGTCTGCCCAGGAACGATCCGTTGCTTAGTCAAATTGATCACTGCTTTCTACGATTTGTTTGCGAATCGCTTCCCGCCGCGCTTTGAGCGCCTCCATATAGCGTGGCTCAAGCAGTCCAAGAATCGATGCGGCGAGCAGTCCGGCGTTGGTCGCCCCCGCCTTGCCGATCGCCACCGTCGCCACCGGCACCCCGCCTGGCATTTGCACAATCGACAATAACGAATCAAGTCCATTCAATGCTTTTGACTGCACGGGCACCCCAATCACCGGCAGCGTCGTTTTCGCCGCGATCATCCCCGGCAAGTGAGCCGCTCCGCCAGCGCCGGCAATGATCACGCGGATGCCGCGCTCCTCGGCTGTCTCCGCATACCGAAACATCTCATCCGGCGTCCGGTGCGCCGATACGACTTTTTTCTCAAACGGAACACCCAATTCCGCCAAAATGGCGCAAGCATGTTTCATCGTTTCCCAATCCGAATGGCTTCCCATGATCACCCCAACGAGCGGGCTCATACCGTTTCACTCCTTTTGCTAGCACAACAAAACCCAGAACATGCGTTCCCGTTCATAAACGAGGGAAAGCATCGTTCTGGGCTTTGACAGTTGCTGATCGAAAAAAAGCCAAAACCGATCCTTTCCCTCATAGTCCAATCATTTACGGTGATTGGGTAGAAACTTTTGGGCCATATTCCCAAAATTATATGAGGGATCTTCTCATACACTATGAAGTTACCTTTATAGTAGCAGGTTTTTTTTCGGCGTGTCAAGGAAAAAATCGAACATTTAGTATTTCACTAAAGCAAATGTTCGTGTTTTTTGAATCACCAAACGAAGAAGACGGCATATGATGAAGGAGCGGAGGAGGGAGACGTTATGACCAACGAAAATCCATTTATGCCGTTTTCCGATTGGACAAAACATTGGCAGCAATTTTTCCAAAATGATTTTTGGGGAAGCATCCAGCCGTTGCTGCCGTCATCAAACTCAAACAAACCATCATCCGGCATGAACATTTACAAAAAAGACAACGAGCTGCTCGTTGTCATCAGCCTCCCGGGGCTCGAAAAAATCGAAGATGCAGAAGTGTATGTATCATACAAAACGTTGGAAGTGAAGGCAACCATTAATCTAAACTTCAAAGGGTTTGAGCTAGTAGAAGAAGGCCTTTTCCAAGGCCAATTCCAAAAAACAATCCCACTGCCGTTCGCCGTCAAAGAGGACCGCATCGAAGCAACATACCATAACGGCCTGTTGTTCATCCACCTGCATCGACTTATCCCTGACGAGCCGAAAAAGAAAATTGTCATCAAAAAAAGCGAATAATCTCCCCACGAGTGCAAAAAAAGAAGATACCTGCCTTTCCAAAAAAAGTAAAAAAAGAGGGTGTCCATGCCGTACAGGACACCCTTACGCGAGTTTCCGTTTCCTATCGCTTTTATGAAAAAGGGGGTCTAGGAAACGATGATCACGCTTTACATTTTGGGGGAGAGGATTGAAAATGGCGTCATTCAAAATGACTCATTTCCCATTAGGCAAAAATAATGAGAGAACCATTCAGCTCCCTCATTTTTTTGCCTGCCTAGCAGCGACCTACTCTTGCAGGGGCGCTGGCCCCAACTACCATCGGCGCTGGAGGGCTTAACTTCCGTGTTCGGGATGGGAACGGGTGTTTCCCCTCCGCCATAGCCACTAGGCAAGCATTTGGATTTTGACATCATTTATTATACTTGAAAAACAAACAATGTCAAGAAGGAAGTTCATTCCCTCAAAACTAGATAACCGTGCTCAGGAAGAAGCCGCTCGCCTGCGCTTTTCGCATTGTCCAGCTCCGGCTCGCCGCCGCTCGGGGTCAAATAACCTTCGCCTTCGGGATCGGAAATCCCTGCAGGCGAAGAACATTTGCCCGTCGCGGCGACCCGCTCGCCTGCGCTTTTCGCTGTCTAGTTCCGGCCGCCATCGGCTCGCGACGCTTCGGTCCTGCTGCGGCGGCGACACATTGCATACGCTCCTGTGGCACCACCCACGCAGAACCAAGCTTCGCTTGGTTCGAGCCTCCTCGCAGGCCCTCCAGCGCACCTCGCCGATAAGCGGGCGGCCTCCACTTTTCTTGCTAGGTTAAGCCCTCGATCGATTAGTATCCGTCAGCTCCACGTGTCGCCACGCTTCCACCTCGGACCTATCGACCTCGTCATCTTCGAGGGATCTTACCCGCTTTGCGCGGTGGGAAATCTCATCTTGAGGGGGGCTTCACGCTTAGATGCTTTCAGCGCTTATCCCGTCCGCACATAGCTACCCAGCGGTGCCCCTGGCGGGACAACTGGTACACCAGCGGTGCGTCCATCCCGGTCCTCTCGTACTAAGGACAGCTCCTCTCAAATTTCCTCCGCCCGCGACGGATAGGGACCGAACTGTCTCACGACGTTCTGAACCCAGCTCGCGTACCGCTTTAATGGGCGAACAGCCCAACCCTTGGGACCGACTACAGCCCCAGGATGCGATGAGCCGACATCGAGGTGCCAAACCTCCCCGTCGATGTGGACTCTTGGGGGAGATCAGCCTGTTATCCCCGGGGTAGCTTTTATCCGTTGAGCGATGGCCCTTCCATGCGGAACCACCGGATCACTAAGCCCGACTTTCGTCCCTGCTCGACCTGTCCGTCTCGCAGTCAAGCTCCCTTGTGCCTTTGCACTCTCCGAATGATTTCCAACCATTCTGAGGGAACCTTTGGGCGCCTCCGTTACCTTTTGGGAGGCGACCGCCCCAGTCAAACTGCCCACCTGACACTGTCTCCCACCCCGCTAAGGGGTGCGGGTTAGAATTTCAATACCGCCAGGGTGGTATCCCACCGTCGCCTCCACCGAAGCTGGCGCTCCGGCTTCCCAGGCTCCCACCTATCCTGTACAAGCGATACCAAAATTCCATATCAGGCTGCAGTAAAGCTCCACGGGGTCTTTCCGTCCTGTCGCGGGTAACCTGCATCTTCACAGGTAGTATAATTTCACCGGGTCTCTCGTTGAGACAGCGCCCAAGTCGTTACACCTTTCGTGCGGGTCGGAACTTACCCGACAAGGAATTTCGCTACCTTAGGACCGTTATAGTTACGGCCGCCGTTTACTGGGGCTTCGGTTCGCACCTTCGCTTCCGCTAAGCGCTCCCCTTAACCTTCCAGCACCGGGCAGGTGTCAGCCCCTATACGTCGCCTTTCGGCTTCGCAGAGACCTGTGTTTTTGATAAACAGTCGCTTGGGCCTTTTCACTGCGGCTCTTCAGGGCTCTTCACCCCAAAGAGCACCCCTTCTCCCGAAGTTACGGGGTCATTTTGCCGAGTTCCTTAACGAGAGTTCTCCCGCGCGCCTTAGGATTCTCTCCTCGCCTACCTGTGTCGGTTTGCGGTACGGGCACCTCTTCCCTCGCTAGAGGCTTTTCTTGGCAGTGTGAAATCGGGGACTTCCGGATTACTCCGTCGCCGTCACCGCTTAGCCTTATGATCCGCGGATTTGCCTGCGGATCAGCCTCACGGCTTGGACAGGCTCTTCCAGCCGCCTGCTCGCCCTATCCTCCTGCGTCCCCCCATCGCTCAAACGGGAAGAAGGTGGTACAGGAATCTCAACCTGTTGTCCATCACCTACGCCTTTCGGCCTCGGCTTAGGTCCCGACTAACCCTGAGCGGACGAACCTTCCTCAGGAACCCTTAGGCTTTCGGCGCAGAGGATTCTCACCTCTGTTTTCGCTACTCATACCGGCATTCTCACTTCTAAGCGCTCCACCAGTCCTTCCGGTCTGGCTTCTCTGCCCTTAGAACGCTCCCCTACCGATGACCAACGGTCATCCCGCAGCTTCGGCGGCACGTTTAGCCCCGGTACATTTTCGGCGCAGAGTCACTCGACCAGTGAGCTATTACGCACTCTTTAAATGGTGGCTGCTTCTAAGCCAACATCCTGGTTGTCTCGGCAACTCCACATCCTTTTCCACTGAACGTGCACTTCGGGGCCTTAGCTGGCGGTCTGGGCTGTTCCCCTCTCGACCACGGATCTTATCACTCGCAGTCTGACTCCCGGGCATAAGTCATTGGCATTCGGAGTTTGACTGGGTTCGGTAACCCGTTTGGGGCCCCTAGCCCAATCAGTGCTCTACCTCCAAGACTCTCAAACCCGAGGCTAGCCCTAAAGCTATTTCGGGGAGAACCAGCTATCTCCAAGTTCGATTGGCATTTCACCCCTACCCACACCTCATCCCCGCACTTTTCAACGTGCGTGGGTTCGGGCCTCCAGCCGGTGTTACCCGGCCTTCACCCTGGACATGGGTAGATCACCTGGTTTCGGGTCGACGACGACGTACTCACACGCCCTGTTCAGACTCGCTTTCGCTGCGGCTCCGCCTCTTCGGCTTAACCTCGCACGCCATCGTCACTCGCCGGTTCATTCTACAAAAGGCACGCCATCACCCATCAACGGGCTCTGACTACTTGTAGGCACACGGTTTCAGGTTCTCTTTCACTCCCCTCCCGGGGTGCTTTTCACCTTTCCCTCACGGTACTGGTGCACTATCGGTCACTAGGGAGTATTTAGCCTTGGGAGATGGTCCTCCCTGCTTCCGACGGGATTCCTCGTGTCCCGCCGTACTCAGGATCCGCTCGGGAGGGAACGAAGTTTCGACTACAGGGCTCTCACCTTCTCTGGCCGGCCGTTCCAGACCGGTTCGTCTACCCCGTCCCTTTCTCACTCCCATCGTGAGCGGTCCTACAACCCCAAGAGGACATGCCTCTTGGTTTGGGCTGTTCCCGTTTCGCTCGCCGCTACTCAGGGAATCGCGGTTGCTTTCTTCTCCTCCGGGTACTAAGATGTTTCAGTTCCCCGGGTGTGCCCTCCATGCCCTATGGATTCAGGCATGGATACTGCCCCATTACGGACAGTGGGTTCCCCCATTCGGACATCTCCGGATCAACGCTTGCTTACAGCTCCCCGAAGCGTTTCGGCGTTTGCCCCGTCCTTCATCGGCTCCTAGTGCCAAGGCATCCACCGTGCGCCCTTTCCAGCTTAACCTATTGCGCTCTCGGCTTCTTCCTTACTGTCTAGCTTCGGCTCGCCGCCGCTCGGGGTCAAATAACCTTCGCCTTCGGGATGTGAACATCCCTCCAGGCGAAGAACATTTGCCCATCGCGGCGAAACGCTCGCCTCCGCTTTTCCGGTTATCTAGTTTTCAAGGAACGAGACTGCTTCTTGAATTTGCTTCTCTGCAGTCTTGCATCGAGGAATCCTGCTTCCTCGAATCTGCTAGAAGACGCAGATGCAAAGCTACTGCCTTGAGTCTGCTTCTTTGCAGCTTTGCGCCGAGGAATCCATCTTCCTTGAACCTGCTGGAAGACGAAGGCGCAAAGTAGCTCCTTTGAATTCGCTTCTTCGCTGGTTTGCGCCGAGGAATTCGGCTTCTCCGAATCCGCTTGTAGACGCAGACGCAAACGAGACTGCTTCTTGAATTTGCTTCTCTGCAGTCTTGTGCCGAGGAATCTTGCTTCCCTGAACCTGCTAGCAGACGCAGGCACAGATGCAAAGCAACTACGTTGAAACAGCTTCCTTGCAGCTTTGCGTCGAGGAATCCAGCTTCTCTGAATTCACTTGTAGACGCAGACGCAAAGCAACTGAAGGAATTTTTCATTCCTTCAAAACTGAACGAAACAGAAGCGCGTTTTGCTTTGAATAACGACTGATGTCTAGCTCCAGCGCCTGGCTCTCTTCTGCCAAATAACCTTCCCCCTCGGGGTGCAAGCACCCCTGCGGGTGAAGAACATTTGGCTTCGAGAGCCAAACGCGGCGCTTCCGCTTTTCTCCTTAGAAAGGAGGTGATCCAGCCGCACCTTCCGGTACGGCTACCT
Organism: Geobacillus thermoleovorans; assembly: GCF_001610955.1. Taxonomy (GTDB): domain Bacteria; phylum Bacillota; class Bacilli; order Bacillales; family Anoxybacillaceae; genus Geobacillus; species Geobacillus thermoleovorans. The sequence goes on along the minus strand of NZ_CP014335.1, from coordinate 248,882 downwards.
TGTTACGACTTCACCCCAATCACTTGCCCCACCTTCGGCGGCTGGCTCCCGTAAGGGTTACCGCACCGACTTCGGGTGTTGCAAGCTCTCGTGGTGTGACGGGCGGTGTGTACAAGGCCCGGGAACGTATTCACCGCGGCATGCTGATCCGCGATTACTAGCGATTCCGGCTTCATGCAGGCGAGTTGCAGCCTGCAATCCGAACTGAGAGCGGCTTTTTGGGATTCGCTCCCCCTCGCGGGTTCGCAGCCCTTTGTACCGCCCATTGTAGCACGTGTGTAGCCCAGGTCATAAGGGGCATGATGATTTGACGTCATCCCCACCTTCCTCCGACTTGTCGCCGGCAGTCCCTCTAGAGTGCCCACCTTCGTGCTGGCAACTAGAGGCGAGGGTTGCGCTCGTTGCGGGACTTAACCCAACATCTCACGACACGAGCTGACGACAACCATGCACCACCTGTCACCCTGTCCCCCCGAAGGGGGAACGCCCAATCTCTTGGGTTGTCAGGGGATGTCAAGACCTGGTAAGGTTCTTCGCGTTGCTTCGAATTAAACCACATGCTCCACCGCTTGTGCGGGCCCCCGTCAATTCCTTTGAGTTTCAGCCTTGCGGCCGTACTCCCCAGGCGGAGTGCTTATCGCGTTAGCTGCAGCACTAAAGGGTGTGACCCCTCTAACACTTAGCACTCATCGTTTACGGCGTGGACTACCAGGGTATCTAATCCTGTTTGCTCCCCACGCTTTCGCGCCTCAGCGTCAGTTGCAGGCCAGAGAGCCGCCTTCGCCACTGGTGTTCCTCCACATCTCTACGCATTTCACCGCTACACGTGGAATTCCGCTCTCCTCTCCTGCACTCAAGTCCCCCAGTTTCCAATGACCCTCCACGGTTGAGCCGTGGGCTTTCACATCAGACTTAAGGAACCGCCTGCGCGCGCTTTACGCCCAATAATTCCGGACAACGCTCGCCCCCTACGTATTACCGCGGCTGCTGGCACGTAGTTAGCCGGGGCTTCCTCGTGAGGTACCGTCACCGCGCCGCCCTCTTCGAACGGCGCTCCTTCGTCCCTCACAACAGAGCTTTACGACCCGAAGGCCTTCTTCGCTCACGCGGCGTCGCTCCGTCAGGCTTTCGCCCATTGCGGAAGATTCCCTACTGCTGCCTCCCGTAGGAGTCTGGGCCGTGTCTCAGTCCCAGTGTGGCCGGTCACCCTCTCAGGCCGGCTACGCATCGTCGCCTTGGTGAGCCGTTACCTCACCAACTAGCTAATGCGCCGCGGGCCCATCCGCAAGTGACAGCCAAAGGCCGCCTTTCAACCAAAGACCATGCGGTCTTCGGTGTTATCCGGTATTAGCTCCGGTTTCCCGGAGTTATCCCGGTCTTGCGGGCAGGTTGCCCACGTGTTACTCACCCGTCCGCCGCTGACCAAATCAGAGCAAGCTCCGATTTGGTCCGCTCGACTTGCATGTATTAGGCACGCCGCCAGCGTTCGTCCTGAGCCAGGATCAAACTCTCCAAAGAAAGTTGATTGGCTTTTTGCTTCAACCGCAGCACCAAAGGCGCTAAACGGCCTCAGCTTTTCTTTCGCGCTTCGTTTCGTTCAGTTTTCAAGGAACGAGCTATTCTTTCTTTGTTCGAGGAATTCGCCTCCTCGAAAGCGACTCTTATAATATATCACCTTTTTTTGTTTTTGTCAACACATTTTTTGCTTTTTTCGCCGCACCGAAACGGCTTTATTAATATAGCACCTCTGTTTTGATGTGTCAACTGTTCATTCAAGATTTTTTCTTTCAAATCAAAACCGCTTTGTTCTTATCTCTTCCACTCTCTTGCTAACATCCCGTACACAACATGGTCGACAAAACGATCGTAAAGCCACTCCGCGTCTCGAATCGTTCCTTCATTTGTAAATCCCAGCCGTTCTGGAATCGCTCTGCTCCGGTGATTTTCTGTTGCACAGCGGATTTCAACGCGATTCATCCCTTGCTCTGTAAACAAATAGTCGATGCACGCCTTGCATGCTTTCGTCATCAGCCCCATTCCTTGAAACGATTCGCCAAGCCAATAGCCAATGCTCGTTTTTCGATTCGCTCGATCCATATAATGAATTCCGATCACACCAGCCAATTGGCCGCGATGCCAAATCCCGGCCTCAAAGCCGTTTCCAGCGGCAAACTTCTGCAACCCTTGAAAGATAAACGTTTTCGAATCCGCTACTGTTTGGGTTGAATCCACCCATGGGAGCCATTGACGCAAATGTGGGCGGCATGAATCAATTAACGCAAAAAGCGATTCCGCATCTTCCATTGTGAGCAACTTTAGCCATGAATGTTCCTCTAAGCGATGGATAAACATCGTTCATTCCCCTTTCATCATTTCTTCCATTATAGCACATCACCTTCCACACTCTGTCGTCCCCGCTACGCTCTTGTCAAAAAAAAGACTGTTCCCACGGCAGCCAATCCGCCTTAGGAACAGCCCTTTATTCCTCTTCTATTCTCGCAAAAAGACGAAGTAGCAGATAAAGACGACAAACAGGACATACAACAGTGGATGAACATCTTTGCCGCGGCCTTTCAACAGCATCGTGATCGGGTAAAAGATGAAGCCGACAGCGATGCCGGTGGCAATGCTATAGGAGAGCGGCATCGTGATCAAGGTGAAGAACGCCGGCACGGCGACTTCTAAATTTTTCCAGTCAATTTCGCCGATCGACGAAGCCATCAACACCCCGACGATGATGAGCGCTGGTGCGGTGACCGGTGCGGTAATGACGCTCAGGAGCGGGGAGAAGAACAGCGCCAGCAAGAACAAAATCCCCGTCACGACCGCGGAAAACCCGGAGCGTCCTCCAGCAGCGACGCCGGCCGACGATTCGATATACGATGTCGTCGTCGATGTGCCAAACACCGCCCCAACCATGACCGCTGTCGCGTCAACAAGCAACGCTTTGCCGGCGCGCGGCAGTTTGTTGTTTTTCAACAGCCCGGCTTGGTTGGCCACTGCCAAAAGGGTGCCGGTCGCATCGAAAAAGTCGACAATAAAGAATGTCAAGACGACGCCAAGCATTTTCAGCGAAAGAATATCTGGCAAGTGTTCAATCGCGACGCCGAACGTCGGGGAAATGTCCGGGATCGCGCCGACAATTTGTTTCGGCACTTCAATCAGTCCGAAAATCATGCCAACGACAGCCGTAATGACCATGCCGTAAAAGACGCCGCCGTTTACCTTTTTCACCATTAAAACAACGGTGATGAACAATCCGAAAATGGCGAGCAGCGTATTGCCATCCTTCAAATCGCTCAATCCGACCAGGGTGGCGTCGTTATTCACAATAATGCCGGCGTTTTGCAGGCCGATGAACGTGATGAACAGCCCAATTCCGGCGCTGACGGCATATTTCAGTTCAACGGGAATGGCATCGATGATTTTTTCTCGAATGCCGGTGAGCGATAAAATCGTAAAAATGATGCCGGAAACAAACACTCCCGCCAAGGCCGTTTGCCACGGAATGCCCATATGCAAGACGACCGTGAAGGCGAAGAAAGCGTTCAGCCCCATCCCCGGCGCCAAGGCGATCGGGTAGCGGGCCAGCACTCCCATTAAAATCGACCCGTATGCCGCCGCCAAAGCCGTGGCGACAAAGACGGCTCCTTGGTCAATGCGCAGTTCGTCAGGAAAATCTTTCACCGCCCCTAACGACAAGGTAAATGGGTTGACGAACAAAATGTACGCCATCGACAAAAACGTCGTCAGCCCGGCGATGATCTCCGTCCGATAATTCGTGCCGAGCTCATCAAACTGAAAATACTTTCTCACGTCTGTCCCCCCTATAAAGAATAAAAACGCTTCTGCAGCTACCAGAAGCGTTGACTAAGAAGGAATGACGAACAGAGAGAGGACATCGGCTCTCTATTTCACATCCCTCGTAGTCAAGCTATTTACGGTAGCTTGGTAGAAACTCCCGAGCCATATTCCCGGGATTATACGACGGAATTCGACAATATTCATGATTCCACGGCTATTGTATCAGCCTGTCGGTCGCTTGTCAAGAAAAAAGACGAACATTTCTTTGGAAATGCTCGTCTTTTGTTCGTTTTTATTCCCACTCAATCGTCGCCGGAGGCTTGCTTGTAATGTCGTAGACGACGCGGTTGACGTGCGGCACTTCGTTGACGATGCGCGTTGAAATGCGTTCCAGCACATCCCACGGAATGCGGGCCCAATCGGCGGTCATCCCGTCGATCGAGGTTACGGCGCGGATGGCGACCGTATAATCGTACGTGCGGGCATCACCCATCACCCCGACGCTGCGGATGTCGGGAAGAACAGTGAAATATTGCCAAATGTCGCGGTCCAACCCCGCTTTTTTCACTTCTTCGCGCAAAATCGCATCCGATTCGCGGACGATTTCCAATTTTTCTTCCGTCACCTCGCCAAGGACGCGAATGCCAAGCCCCGGACCCGGGAACGGCTGGCGCCAAACGATTTCGTCCGGAATGCCTAATTGTGTGCCAAGAGCGCGCACTTCGTCTTTAAACAGCGTATTGAGCGGTTCGATCAGTTCGAATTTCATATCTTCCGGCAAACCGCCGACGTTATGGTGCGATTTGATCGTTTGCGCCGTCGCCGTGCCGCTTTCGATAATGTCGGTATAGAGCGTCCCTTGCACTAAAAATTCAATGCCTTCAAGCTTCGCCGCCTCATCGTCAAAGACGTAAATAAACTCGTTGCCGATGATTTTCCGCTTTTGTTCCGGGTCTGTGATCCCTTTTAGTTTCGACAAAAAGCGCTCTTTCGCATCGACTTTGATGACGTTCATCTGGAATTGCTCACGGAACGTCTTCATGACGCTTTCCGCTTCGCCTTTGCGAAGAAGGCCGTGGTCAACAAAAATGCAGGTGAGCTGATCGCCGATGGCGCGGTGCACCAATACAGCCGCAACCGACGAGTCAACCCCGCCGCTTAAGGCGCACAACACTCTTTTTTCGCCCACTTGTTCGCGGATGCGACGCACCTGCTCATCGATGAAGTTTTCCATCGTCCAGTCGCCCCGGCAGCCGCATACATCGAAAACAAACTTCTTCAACAAATCGTTGCCGTAGACCGAGTGGCGCACTTCGGGATGAAACTGCACTCCATACCACTTCCGCCGTTCATCGCTCATCGCTGCGATCGGGCAGGAAGGGCTTGTGGCATCTACGACAAAGCCGTCAGGCGGAGCGGTCACCAAATCGCCATGGCTCATCCAGACGACTTGCTCGTCCGGCAAACCGTGGAACAACAGGGAGTCGTTTTTCACTTGAATGAGCGCCTTCCCGTACTCGCGGTGCGACGCCTTTTCCACTTTGCCGCCTAAGTGGTGCGCCATCAGCTGCATCCCGTAGCAAATCCCTAAAATCGGCAGCCCGAGCTCAAAAATCGCCGGGTCGCACCGAAACGCCTGCTCATCATATACGCTGTTCGGGCCGCCGGAAAAAATGATCCCCTTGGCGTTCAACGCGCGAATCTCGTCGGCGCGAATCGTATGCGGGTGCAATTCGCTGTACACGCCAAATTCACGGATGCGGCGGGTGATCAGTTGGTTATATTGGCTTCCGAAGTCCAATACGACGATCATTCCTTGATTCATGTTCTCCACCCCGTCCAAAAAATAAACGCTGCCGTTGCCCAAAACGTGGATGAAGGCAGAATAGCAGCGTCTTCTGCCTTCATAGTCGGGCCGTTTACGGCGGCCCGGTAGAGACGCGCAAGCCATATTCTTGCGCTTATATGAAGGGCTTTCGTCTATCCGTATGCAAATTTGAATTCATTCTATCAACTTGCCGGCAGGCGGTCAAGAGATCGTCCTTTTTATTAAATTTTCCCACAATTGACGCGCCTCACGGAGGTCGATCCGGCTGCTGTTTGCGCCGTAGACCGCTTGTTCATACGATTTGGTCAAACGTTCCATTTCATCGGTTTCGAATAAACGATCCACTTGGATGGCATACTGACGCAACGTTTCCTCTTCTTTTCGTTTCAGCCCGTAGTCATGCAGCTGACGCAACAATGCCAAGTAAGCGGGGACAAGCCATTCCGGGCCGTCAACTTGGCGGCGGCGGAATCGAAGGAGCGTAAGACGGGGCCACCATTTTCGTCTTGTCGTGTAAATCGTTCCGCCCAATGCCGCTAGCATCGCGAACACGCCCAGCACCATTTGCCATGACCAACTGTCGGCCAGCTTCTCCCACCAATGGCGGTCTTGCTCTGGCGATGATCGTTTGATCAATTGTTCGAGCGGCACGCGCGGCTGTTCCTGTGGTTCCGGCTGCGAGGGCTGCGCTTGTTGCTCCTCATTCTGTTGAGAAAGTGAAAACGCATACGGGTTGACAAACCCCCGCGTTGGCTCAAACGGCACCCAGCCGACGCCTTCAAAATACACCTCAACCCACGCATGAGCGTCATGGTTGCGGATTTCGTAAAGATTTTCCCCGTCTTGCTCGCTGACCAGCCTTCCGGACGTATAGCCTTTCACCCAGCGCGCCGGAATGCCGAGCGAACGCACGAGCACGACCATAGAAGTCGAAAAATTGTCGCAATACCCCCGTTTTGTTTCAAATAAAAATTGATCGACGTAATCTTCGTTCTCTTTTGGAACGGCGACATCCTTTGTTTCGTACGTATATTGCCCAAGTTGAAAATACTGCTCAATGGCTCTCACTTTGTCGTAAGCCGTCTGTTCTCCGGCGGCGATTTGCTTCGCCAAGTCGCGCACCCTTTGCGGAAGCGTCTTTGGCAACTGCGTATATCGTTTCAACAGAAGAGGGTCTCGAACTGGGGGCGCGGCTCGCAACGCCGCAATCGGAAAATCCGGCTCCCAATAGGTCAATGAATACTTGCCAACAGGGAACGCATTCGCCCTGTCATCGGTCGTATAAATTTTCTCTGTCGCCACATCCATGCGGTACACGACCGGTTCGGCTGCTTCCACCCGCCGCAACCCAAGCGGATAAACGAGATGAAACCCTTGATTGCGCCGCTCGATCTCCGCCTTTTGCTCCACTGTCTCAACTTGATCGCTCCACCATTCATACTTGAGCTCTTCGCCGTTGGCAAACGAGCGGACTTGCTCGCTCGGAAACACTTCCCATCCCTTGCCGGTGTAAATATCTTTCGTCTCAATCCGCCAGTAATGAAGCCCTCGATCTTTCGCCGTAAAGACGACGGTATCATCCGCGATAAACGGCCCGCCGAGGCGGGAATCATTCTGTCCGTATCCCACTTTTGCCACGCCAGGAGAAGGCGAGTTGTCGTTCGTTTCTTCCGGCTGGGCATGATCGCTGCGGATAAACGCAACCGGATCCGGCCATTGGGGCGGCAGCTTTGGTCCCGCATACCCAGCCGCCAAAGCAGCAGCCGGAATGAATAGAGCGGCCGCCCGCCACGTTCCGATGCGAAAAGACGGCGCTTTTGCCTGCAGCCGCTCGCCATGCAGCCAAACGAAGGCGAAAAAGCCAAGCGCCACAAGACGAACGATCGCGTCGTTCCCGCTATACGGAAAAAACGTATCAAGCACAGCGATATACCCAACTGTCAATGCGTATGGGACAAACCACCGTTTTTTCTGGACAATCAGCCAATGAAACAGAAACGAGATGGCCCATAGCAGCAGAAAAAAGGCAAAGGTGCGCACGGCATCGCTCGGCATGGACAAGCGTCCCCCCTGCAGCCAAGCCGCGCCATCCCGCCATAAGGCATACGGCAGCGAGGCGGCCGAATGGAACGAAAACAGCCAAGCGAGCGACCACCATATATATCCCGCTTTCCCCAAAGCGGACAGCCAGATCGGAAGGCGGAGCCAATACATCCCGAAGCAAAGGGCGACAAAGGCCGCAAACACTCTAATATGCGCTGTATCCGTCACGTCTTCCAACGGCCAAAGCCATTCCGTGAGCAGCCAAGCCGCTAGGACGTTGGGCAGCATAGCAGACAACTTCCTTGTCCCTAACCGCCTCATCCGTCTTCTCCTCCTTGCCGGACAGTTTGCCATGATTGAGGGGGCATGTGGGATACGTGCACCCCCGCATGGCGGAGTCCGTCCGCCCACCTCCGCTCGTCCTCTCCCCATTCACGGTTGACCACATACAACACTATGCAGCGTTTTGACGCCATCGCTCGCAGCTGCGCAGCCAACTCGGCGGATAACCTCGACGTCACGACCACGCAACCGGCCGCTGTTCTCCAGTTCCCCTCCTCCGCCAATTGAGACGCAAGCGGCGCTGATCCGTTCGCCTCCGCTTCCGCCAGACGGAGAAGGAGCGACGGCCACTGCTCCTCGCTTCGCCGCGGCGCTAAATAAGAACGGGCTTTTCCAGTCACGAGCAGGCCGACTGGGACTCCTTCATCGATCAACGCTTTCGCGATGGACGCCGCCAGCGTGACAAGCTCCTCAAACCATGGCGATGCGGCGCCGTCGAGCACGACGATCCAATCGTCATTGCGCGGCTCATCGAACTCTTTTGTCATCAACGCTTGCCTTCGCGCTGACGCCTTCCAATGCACCCACGACATTTTGTCACCGGGCGCGTACTCGCGGGCGCCGGCCGCCACCGCCAGATCGCGGCGGTAAGCAAGCGGGCGGGCCGCTTTTCCATAGGCGAACCATTCACGCACCATTTCTGCCGGCCAAGGCCAATAGCGGGGATACACGATGATCGTGCACGGCGCCGAAAACGATTCTGCTTTGTTCACAAAGCCGAGGGCGTCAGAAGCCTCGAGGCGCACGATGTCCAACTGATGGCGGCCGCGCGGCAACGAGAGCGACCACGCACAAGAAAGGCGGCGTCGAAACGGCCACGCGGCCATCGCCCCTCCATGCCGCGGCTCCTGGCCCGAAACGGTGAGGGCAGCGGGCGGAATCGCCCAAGGCAGCTCCATGCGGACCGTCACCGGAATCGGTTCTCCTGCATGATAGCGCTTCGCCGGCACCGTCCGGCTCACCGCAACGCGTCTGATCGGATACAAGGCGACGGCAAACGCATGCAGTCCAAACGGCAAAAAGCTGTAAAACAAAAACCAGCTGACAAATCCGCCTTGAAACATGGCGTAGGAAAACAAGATGGCGGTCAACAGCAACAATCCAACAAGCGGGAGCCAACGCCTCCCCTTCTTCATTCGCTTCGCGTTCATCGCTTTTATCGCCGTCCTTGCACCGGCACCGGCGTACGGGCTAGAAGCTGTTTGATGACGGCAGTGGCGTCAAGCTTGTCCCATTTTGCTTCAGGACGAATCAAGAGACGGTGGGCGAGCACATGCGGAGCGAGCTGTTGCACATCATCGGGGATGACAAAATCGCGGCCATGGATGAACGCGTACGCCTGCGCCGCCTTCATCAAAGCGACGGCCCCGCGCGGGCTGACGCCCAAATAGACCGCTTCGTGCACACGGCTTTGCTGGATGAGATCGACGATATACCGCTTCACGGTGTCGCTCACATGCACGCCCATCACCTTTCGCTGCAGAGTGAGCAGTTCATCAAGCGGCATCACCGGCCCGATCTCCGAAAGCGGCGCCGCTTTTTCGAGACGGTTTAACATTTCGATTTCCTCATCGGGAGACGGATAGCCCATGTGCAGTTTCACTAAAAACCGGTCAAGCTGGGCCTCGGGGAGCGGATACGTTCCTTCATATTCAATCGGATTTTGCGTCGCCATCACCAAAAACGGCTGCGGCAGCGCCCGGGTGACGCCGTCAACAGTCACGCTTCCTTCTTCCATCGCTTCCAGGAGCGCCGATTGCGTTTTCGGAGACGTCCGGTTGATCTCGTCCGCGAGCACGATGTGGGCGACAATCGGTCCGGGTTTATACTCAAATTGCTGTGTTTTCGGATTGTAGACGGAAACGCCGATCACATCGCTCGGCAGCAAATCCGGCGTAAACTGAATGCGCTTCAGCTCCACGTTGAACGATTTCGCCAGCGCACGCACCAACATCGTCTTGCCGACGCCGGGCACATCCTCGAGCAGCACATGGCCTTTGGCCAATAACGCTGTTAAGCTGAGGATGATGACGTCGCGTTTTCCGACGATGACTTGCTCAATGTTGCGGACCACCTTTTCAAAAGGGGGAAGCAGCGGCTCGTAAATCGCCATGACATCAAACTCCTTTTATAGTAATGAATGGGTCTTTCAGCGGTAGACAAGGCGCAGTTTATACTATTACTATAATATCGAATATACTGAACTTTTGGAATCCATTTGCAACAAGGGGGAAGAGAAAAATGGGGAAATCGAAGTGGACGATGATCGGCCCGGGGCTGATCGTCGCAGCGACCGGAGTCGGGGCCGGGGATTTGGTGGCCGCTCTTGTCGCCGGAACGAACTACGGCCTTGTCTTTATGTGGGCGATCATCGTCGGTGCATTGTTCAAGTTTGTGTTGAATGAAGGGGTCGGCCGTTGGCATTTGCTCAGCGGCAAAACCATTTTCGAAGGCTGGCAGTCAATGGGGAAATGGGCCTCAATCTATTTTGGCGTGTACGCCATTATTTGGGGATTCGTATACGGCGCGGCCGGTACGTCATCGTGCGCCTTGGCGATGTCAGCGATGATCCCGTCCATTCCGCTTTGGGCGTGGGCCGTCATCCATGGGGTGGCTGGCTTTGCGATTACTTGGTCCGGCCGATTCCAATTGTTTGAGCGGGTCATGAATGTGCTCGTCGGGCTCATGTTCATTACCGTGGTCGGCTCGGCGCTTCTTGTCCTGCCGCAGCTCGATGATCTTTGGAAAACGGCCGTTCCGGATTTGCCGAAAGGGTCGCTTTTGTATGCTCTCGGGCTGATCGGCGGCGTCGGCGGCTCTATCACCATGGCGTCATACGGATATTGGCTGCAGGAAAACGGCTGGAAAGGGCGAGCTTACGTATCGCCGATGCGCTATGATTCCGCTGTCGCTTATATTGTCACCGCCATCTTTACGTTGTCGCTTCTCGTGCTTGGGGCCGCCTTGTTGTACGGCACTGACACGACGATCAGCGGCGAGCAGGGGCTTGTGTCATTCGCTTCGATCATGGGCAACGAGCTGCACCCGGCTGCCCGTTGGCTCTTTTTGCTCGGCTTTTGGTCGGCGTCATTTACATCGGTCATCGGCGTTTGGAACGGCGTTTCGTATTTGTTCGCCGATTTTGTTCGCAACATGCGGAAAACGCCGGTTGGCGCCGAATCGCTCAACCAGTCAAAAGCGTTCCGCTTCTACGTCTTTTGGCTCACCTTCCCGCCGATGCTCTTGCATTTCATCGGCAAGCCGGTCGGACTCATCATCGCCTACGGGGCGCTCGGCGCGCTGTTTATGCCATTTTTGGCTGTGACGCTTCTTTATTTGCTCAATTCGAAAAAAGCGCTTCCGGACGAAGGGCGCAACCATTGGCTCTCGAATGCGCTGCTCGTTCTTTGTCTGGCGCTGTTTGCCGTCTTGTCGATTAATGAACTCATTCGCCTGTTTGCTTAACATTTGCCCGGTGCAAAGCAGCCAGCTGGCGGCAGGAGGCTGTCTCAATGGAAAAACGCTCATCCCTTGAATCGGGATGAGCGTTTTTGGCCCGCCTATTCGCTCACGGCTGATCTACCCGTCGTTTTGTGCCGCTAAATCATCTTCTCCGGCCTCACCCATTCTTCGTACTGCTCAGCTGTCACATACCCGGTTTTCAATGCCGCTTCCTTGAGCGTCAACCCTTCGCGATGGGCGAGCTTCGCGATTTCCGCCGCCCGGTCATAGCCGATATGCGGGCTCAGCGCCGTCACGAGCATGAGCGACCGCTCTACGTATTCTTTCATTTTCGCTTCATTCGCCTCCAACCCTTTGGCGCACCGCTCATCAAACGAACGAATCGCATCGCCGAGCAGCTGCACGGACTGAATGGCGTTATAGGCGATGACCGGCTTGAACACATTTAATTGGAAGTTGCCTTGGCTTGCCGCAAAACCGATCGTGGCGTCGTTGCCGAACACTTGAACAGCGACCATCGTCATCGCTTCGCTTTGCGTCGGATTCACTTTCCCCGGCATGATCGAGCTCCCCGGTTCATTGGCTGGAAGCGTGATCTCCCCGAGCCCGGAGCGCGGCCCGCTCGCCAGCCAGCGGATGTCGTTGGCGATTTTCATCAAATCGGCAGCGAGCGCTTTCAATGCCCCGTGGACGTAAACAATCTCGTCATGGCTGGTCAACGCATGGAATTTGTTTGTTGCCGAACGGAATGGATAGCCGGTTTGCGCCTTCAGCTGCTCGGCCACTTGTTCGCCAAATCCCGGCGGCGCATTGATTCCGGTTCCGACCGCCGTGCCGCCGATCGCCAAATCAAGCAGCTTCTCACTCGCTTCGGTGATCATGGCCTTGCTTTTTTCCAGCATCGTCCGCCAGCCGGAAATCTCCTGCCCAAATGTGAGCGGCGTCGCGTCTTGCAAGTGGGTGCGCCCGATTTTGATCGTCTTTTCATATTGGCGTTCTTTCGCAGCGAATGTTCCGATCAAGCCATCAAGCGCCGGCAGGAGATGTGTTTGGATTTTCATGTAGATCGCGATATGCATCACCGTCGGGAATGTATCGTTCGAGCTTTGCGACATGTTGACATCATCGTTTGGGTGAATGCGCCCCTCCCCGTCACCTAGCAGCTCATTCGCCCTCCTCGCCACGACTTCGTTGACGTTCATATTCGTCTGCGTCCCGCTTCCCGTCTGCCAGACGACGAGTGGAAAATGGTCATCCCATCGGCCCGCCAAAATTTCCTCGCACGCGGCCACAATCGCCCGCTGCTTCGCTTCGCTCAGCTTTCCAGCCTGATGGTTCACGATCGCCGCCGCCTTTTTCAGCTCGGCATAGGCATAAATGAGTTCAAGCGGCATTGTTTCTTTGCCGATGCGAAAGTTTTGCCGGCTTCGCTCCGTCTGCGCCCCCCAGTATTTATCGGCCGGCACCTTCACCTCGCCGAGCGAGTCGCGTTCAATTCGTTCGTTCATCACGTCAGCCCCCTTTGCCTAGACACTCTCATATTACGTGTTCATTCCCATTGTGGCCTAAACGGCCGGCAAAAAAACAACATTCCCTTCCACCAATGATTTTTATCATCCCAAACCGGATCCCTCCACTTTTAAACGTAAGCATAAATGAGAGAAAGCGTTCACTATGCTTAACATACAAACGGAAAAGACTAGAAAAACCACCGATATGTATATTTCCTCCTCAATCACCTTCAAACAGCTAGCTGAGCTAAAAAAGTGAAAAAAAAAACGTTTTTACTGTTATAATAACTATAGACAAAGTAGATAACAGAAAAGGAAAAAACTCCAATATAATCAAAATATAAGCAAGGAGGAATCTTTGATCATGAATATCCGAGAAAGCGAATTGCCGGGAATTGGGTACAAGTTTGAAATTATTACGCGAAACAAAGATAAGCTTGTCATTGTGATCCATGACGATGGGCGAAGGGAAATTTATCACTTTGACGCAGAGGATTATGATGAAGTCGTTAGCAGCGTGACCTTAAGCGACCAAGAAGCGCGCCAAATTGCAGGAATCATTGGAGGAATGGCATATAAACCAAAGGCGCTCGAAACGATTGAGTTTGCCTTTGACGATCTCATTATCGAGTGGTTTCAAGTGGAGCCAAACGCCCCCGCTGTAAATCAAAAAATTGGTGAACTTGATATTAGGAACCGTTTCGGTGTCACTGTCATCGCTATCAAAAAGAAACATTCCCAAAAATCCCATAATCCCGGTCCAAATACATTGATTGAAGCTGGAGATACCTTGATTATGTCTGGAGAAAGACAGCAAATCAAGGAGATCATTAGTCATTTACTATCAAATAAGGAGTGATGGGAATAGATGAACCATTTAGTATTCGAAGTAGGAACGGCACTCGTCCTAGTCGCCATTGGGTCGATCATTGCCAATAAATTAAACTTCTCCATTATCCCGTTTTTGATCGTGATCGGCATGCTGGTCGGGCCCCATGCCCCCACAATCGGGATTATTGACCTCACTTTTATTCAAAGCAATGAAATTATCCAGTTTTTAGGCAGGATCGGGGTACTTTTTTTACTGTTTTATTTAGGACTTGAATTTTCTGTTGGTAAACTGATTAAATCCGGAAAAAACATCGTGGTCGGCGGAAGCATCTACGTCACAATGAACTTTGTTTTAGGATTGGTTTATGGCAAGGCCGTCGGAATGCCATGGATGGAAACGCTTCTTATTGCTGGACTCCTCAGTGTATCATCAAGTGCCATCGTGGCCAAAGTTCTCGTCGATTTAAGGAGAACGGCCAATCCTGAAACAGAGCTCATTTTAGGGATGATCCTTTTTGATGACATCTTCCTTGCCCTATTTTTGACGACGATGTCAGGGGTTTTGCTAGCTGGATCCACCTCCTTTTTCGGAATCAGCCTATCGGTTTTAACATCTGTTGCTTATATGCTGCTATTTTTTGTCATCGCTCGTAAAGGTGCCCCTCTGCTTAACAAATGGTTAAATATCAAATCCGATGAAATATTCATCATCGTTATCTTTGCTATTCTCTTTTTCGTTGCCGGCTTTTCCGAAACGCTTCATGTCGCTGAAGCTATCGGGGCCTTACTACTGGGGCTTGTCTTTTCGGAAACCGAACACCGCGATCGAATCGAACATTTAGTTGTTCCATTCCGTGACTTCTTTGGAGCTATCTTTTTCTTTAGTTTCGGTTTGACTATTGAACCATCCACCTTAATTCATGCGTTTTGGTTATCATTAGGAGCCGTTATCGTCACTCTACTAGCCAATATGGTGGCGGGAATGATCGCCGGAAGAAAGGCCGGGTTGTCCTACAAAGCCTCTACAAATATTGGTTTGACAATCACCGCGCGTGGAGAGTTTTCCATCATCGTTGCAAATCTGGGGATTACAGCGGGGTTAAACCCGATACTGACGCCTTTTACCGCACTTTACGTTCTCATGTTGGCCATATTGGGACCACTCTTTGCCAAAGAAAGCAAAACGATCTATAAACTACTCAACAAAGTATTTAAATGGGATAAGAAGCTAGCTAAGGAGAAGGAGAAGCAAAAGGAAAGAGTCGAAGTTGCGGAAAAATAAGTAACGGCTGCAACGTCCTTCTTTATCGCTCGCTTACTCCAATCCATCTCTTATCTCCTTCTTCCGAGTGGACGCTCAGTCACCGGATCAGAGGCCATTCGGGAACGTATTCATGCAACCTATCGGTTAAAAAGACGTCTATATTTAAAAAGGGGAATTCTCTATGCGAATACGATGGGCCCCAGGTCTGATTTTACTTCTATGGCTTTCCGGCTGTTCATTCGGCAATATCGAGCCGCCTAAATGAACGTTGACCGTCAACGGTGAAACGGTCAACCACCGGCTCGGGACTTACACGTGGTCAACAGGCCGACGAGCAGTTACTGCTGACGCCGCCGCCCCGCCGCAGCTCGTCAAAGAACTCTCTCCCTATACCGCTGCTCCGGGGGCAAAACTTCGCGTTCAATTTGACTATCGCCCATCAACACTCGAAGCTGGCGTATGGAACGGCGACAATGTCGACTGGCAGTTAGTTCCCAATGGAACGATTGAGCTGCCTGAACAGCAAGGCTCGTACATCTATGTCATTCATGCCACTTGGAAAGAGGGGGACGCTATTTACGCGTTCCCTATCACCATTCAATAGAAAGAGAGAATGACTTTTCCCCTCTCCAAAAAGAAAAGGAACACTGGGAATAATCCCAGTGTTCCTTTTTTGACTAGGTGGATTACATCATGCCGCCCATATCCGGCATGTTGTTGTTGCCTTTGTTTTCTTCCGGTTTGTCGGCAACGACCGCTTCTGTCGTCAAGACCATTGCGGCGACAGATGCAGCGTTTTGCAGCGCCGAACGAGTGACTTTCGTCGGGTCAACGATACCAGCTTCGATCATGTCGACCCATTCACCTGTTGCCGCATTGAAGCCGATGCCCGGTTTTTCGTTTTTCAGGCGCTCAACGATGATCGAGCCTTCCAGACCAGCGTTTTGCGCGATTTGACGAACCGGTTCTTCGATCGCGCGCAATACGATTTTCACACCGGTTGCTTCATCGCCTTCCGCTTCGATGGCAGCGACTTTGTTGTAGATGTTCATGAGAGCCGTGCCACCGCCGGCGACAATGCCTTCTTCAACAGCCGCACGAGTCGAGTTGAGCGCGTCTTCGATGCGCAGTTTGCGTTCTTTCAATTCTGTTTCTGTTGCCGCACCGACTTTGATGACCGCTACGCCGCCAGCCAATTTCGCCAAGCGTTCTTGCAGTTTTTCGCGATCGAATTCGGACGTCGTTTCTTCAAGCTGCGCACGGATTTGGTTGATGCGCGCTTTGATGCGCTCCGAATCGCCAGCGCCTTCGACGATCGTCGTCGTTTCTTTCGTGACAACAACTTTCGCCGCACGACCAAGCGACGCGATCGTCGTCGATTTTAATTCACGGCCAAGCTCTTCCGAGATCACTTCGCCGCCTGTCAAAATCGCAATGTCTTCGAGCATCGCTTTGCGGCGATCGCCGAAGCCAGGCGCTTTGACAGCAACCGCATTGAACGTGCCGCGCAGTTTGTTGACAACAAGCGTCGCCAATGCTTCGCCTTCAACATCTTCCGCAATGATCAGGAGCGGACGGCCTTGTTGGACGACTTGTTCTAAGACCGGCAACAGTTCTTGAATGCTCGATACTTTTTTGTCCGTGATGAGGATGTACGGATTTTCAAGGACAGCTTCCATTTTTTCCGTATCCGTAATCATGTACGGTGAAACGTAACCGCGGTCGAATTGCATCCCTTCGACAACGTCGAGTTCCGTCGTGAAGCCTTTCGACTCTTCAAGCGTGATAACGCCATCATTGCCAACGCGTTCCATCGCTTCAGCGATCAATTGGCCGACTTCTTCGTCAGCAGCCGAGATCGCAGCAACTTGGGCGATCGACTCTTTTCCTTTAATCGGTTTGGAGATGGCTTTCAATTCTTCAACCGCAACAGCAACCGCTTTTTCGATACCGCGACGGATGCCCATCGGGTTGGCACCAGCTGCTACGTTTTTCAAGCCTTCGCGGATCATCGCTTGAGCCAATACCGTAGCGGTTGTTGTACCGTCCCCAGCGATGTCGTTCGTTTTGCTGGCGACTTCAGCGACCAATTTCGCGCCCATGTTTTCAAACGGATCTTCGAGCTCGATTTCTTTCGCGATCGTTACCCCGTCATTCGTGATGAGCGGCGAACCGAATTTTTTCTCCAATACGACGTTGCGGCCTTTCGGACCTAATGTGACTTTCACTGCGTCTGCAAGTTTGTCCACCCCGCGCAACATCGCACGGCGCGCTTCTTCACTGAACTTGATTTGTTTTGCCATACCCCGTTACCTCCTTATGAAATTGTTGGACTGCGTGCCACAAGTTAAGTATCCGATTAAGTACCCAGTATGTTTTCGGAATGTTTATGTGATGAACGCATATATTAGCGGATGACAGCCAAAATATCGCTTTCGCGCAAAATTAAGTATTCTTTGCCGTCGTATTTCACTTCTGTGCCCGCATATTTCGAGAAGATAATGCGGTCGCCAACTTCGACTTCCGGCGCGATGCGTTGGCCGTTATCGAGCACGCGGCCTGCACCGACAGCAACAACGCGGCCTTCTTGCGGTTTTTCTTTCGCCGTATCCGGCAGAACGATACCGCTAGCCGTTTTTTCTTCTGTTTCCACGACTTCAATGACAATACGATCGCCTAATGGCTTCAACACGGGGAACAACCTCCTTAACGATAGTTTTCACCGTTCTTATTAGCACTCATCACTATTGAGTGCTAACACACTTATAATATTAATGAACTTCTTTCAGTTTTGCAAGTAGGAAATGCAAAAAAATAACTGTTTTTCTCTCCTAAAGAAGAAAGAGCAAAAGGAGCCGGTTGTTTTGCCTCTACTCCCCATCCGCGCGGAGCCCGTTTTCATTATTTCACATTCCTCGGACTGATAAACGGCTCCGGTTAATTTTTTTACGGCGGTCAGGTGGGATGCGAGGATGCAGTTTTCTTACTATTTTCGCCATACATGTGCTACAATACGGATATAATTTGAAATAAAAGGGGTAGAGGGTTTGAAACGCAACCACTGGTACGTCATCATCACGTATATCGTCATGCAGCTGTCCGCCTTTGTCGGCGTGCCGCTTCTTCGCGCCCTCGGCGTCGGCCAAGGAACGGAAAGCCGCCTCGAAGCCGCCAAACTGGCTTCCGGGTATTGGGCGATCATTAGTTTCCTGCTCGCTTTTGTCATTATCCTATGGCTGCTCCGCGGTGACCGCAACGAACGAATGATGCGGCGGCTGCCGCTTGCTTCCTCGTGGATGTGGGCGGTCTTGGGCGTCTTTTTGGCGCTCGCGGCCCAAAGCATCGCCGCCAACATCGAATGGCGGCTGCTCGGCATCAAACCAGGGTCGGAAAATACAAGGCAAATCATCGATATCATCCGCCTGACGCCGCTGTTGGTCGTCGTCACCTCCGTCATCGGCCCGATTTTGGAAGAGCTCATCTTCCGCAAAATCATTTTCGGCTCGCTTTATGAAAAATACAACTTTTGGCTTGCTGCGCTTGTCAGTTCGCTTTTGTTTGCCATTGTCCATATGGAGCCAGAACATTTGCTTCTGTACACATCCATGGGGATGGTATTCGCGTTTTTATACGCAAAAACCGGACGCATTTTCGTACCGATTTTCGCCCATGTCGCCATGAATACGTTCGTCGTCGTCATGCAGACGCTATTGGCCGACGAGATTGAGAAAATGATGCGCCAGTCCGAGCTGCCGCTCGCCGTTTGGAGGGTTTGGCTATGATGCGAAACCCTCGGCTGTTTTCGCTTCTGTATTTCGTCTTAGGCTCAATGTTTACGTATTTGGCCATCGAAAGTGCTCATGAAACGGTTTGGAACGTCTCCACCATCGCTTTAGCGGCGCTCGCTGCCTTTGATTTCGGCACCGCCCTTCGCCTTCTTTTCGCCTCAAAACGCTGACCCCCTTCCCGTGATTCGCGCGGGAAGGGACCAGAACATCAATCCCATGACGGCGATCATATCGTGAAAATGGAAACAAAAAAACAAGAGGCCGGCCTCAAAGCTCTGTTTTGCGGCTTTTGAGACAGCCCCTTCGTTTGGCCCGGCCTTGCTCGCTTTCCTCTCAATGTTTTTCGTCCCGCCTCACTCATTGCCTTCCTGCTCGACTGCTCGCTGCGCTTTCCGATAGCCGATGCGCGCCACCCAAATGCTTCCTTCATACAAAATGGTGAGTGGAATCATGACGATCACTTGCGACAACACATCCGGCGGCGTAATGACCGCCGCTAAAATAAGCAGCGCTAAATACGCATACTTGCGGATGCGAACAAGAAGCTGCGGCGTAATAAGCCCTAAGCGGGTGAAAAACAGCACAACAATCGGAAGCTGAAATACGATGCCAAACGGCAGCACGAGCTGAAGCAAAAACTGAAAATATTCATTAATGCCGATCATTTGTTGAACCCCTAGTTGGTCAGCCAGCTGGCTCATAAATCGAACGACAAACGGAAACAAGACGAAATAAGCGAAGCTGACGCCTGCTAAAAAAAGAACGATCGACGCCGGGATATAGCTTAACGTCACTTTCCGCTCTTTTTCATACAGACCGGGGCTGACAAACGCCCAAATTTGATACAACAGCACCGGAGCCGACAGCACAGCTGCGATGACAAAGGCAAACTGAAAATACACTTTAATCGGATCGGTGAGGCGGAAGGCGTTCATGGTCAAATGCTTCGCCTCGGCCGTTCGCTGCAAATACAAAATGACATCATCGACAAAAAAGAAACTAACGACAAGCGCCGCAGCAAAAAAGATGAGCACGATGATGAGCCGTTTTCGCAGTTCACCCAGATGCTCATACACCGACATTTCTTTGTCATTCATTGTTTCTCCATCCTGCCTTGTCATCGGTCGGTTTTCGTTTCTTCGTCATCAGCGAGCCCTTTTGTGGCGTCTTTAAACTCGCGAAGCGACTGGCCGAACGACCGCCCTAATTCTGGCAGCTTTTTCGTGCCAAACAGCAACAAAATCACAGCAACGAGCAACAAATATTTCATGTGTTGTTCTCTCCTTTTACGATGGCGATGGATAGTTTTTCAAAAAATAGACGAGCGACTGCAGCTCAATGGCTAAATCGATATGATGGACGCGAATATGGTTCGGCACGTTCAACCGCGCCGGAGTAAAGTTTAAAATGCCTTTAATTCCTTGGGCGACAAGGCGGTCGGTCAGCGCTTGAGCCGCGGCGGCCGGCACGGTTAAAATGGCGACCGGGATGTTTTCGTGAAGCCGCTCCTCCAACTCATCGAGATGATAGACCGGCACCCCGCCGACTGTCGTTCCTACTTTCCGCTCATCGACATCAAACGCCATCACGATTTTCGTATTGTTGTTTTTCGAAAAATTATAGTTTAAAAAGGCGGTGCCTAAATTGCCGACGCCAAACAAGGCGACTTCGGTCACCTCATCCTCTTCAAGCGTCCGGCGGAAAAACGACAACAAATAATTGACATTATACCCGTATCCCTTTTTACCAAGCGCGCCAAAATAGGAGAAATCGCGGCGGATCGTCGCCGGATCGACTTTCACCGCCTCGCTCAACTCGGCAGAGGAGACGCGTTGCTTGCCGGAAGCGTGCAAGTTTTTCAAAAACCGATAGTAAAGCGGCAGCCGTTTGGCGGTTGCCTGCGGAATTTTCGGTTGTTCGTTGCTCATGATCTCATCCCCTAGCTAATCGGTTTTCCGTCGGTAATGGCCAGACTTCCCGCCCGTTTTTTCGACCAAATACGTCGGACCGATGACCATTCCTTTATCAAGCGCCTTGCACATATCGTACACCGTCAACGCACAGACCGAAGCGGCCGTCAGCGCTTCCATTTCCACTCCTGTGCTCCCTTTCGTTTTCACCGTTGCCGTGATGACGAGCTTATGCGCTTCTCCATCGTTTTCCCAAGCAAAAGCAATGTCCACACCCTTTAACATAAGCGGGTGACACATTGGAATAAGGTCAGCTGTCTTCTTCGCCGCCATCACCCCCGCCACTTGAGCGACGGCGAGCACATCCCCTTTCTCGATCGCATTGCTCGTCATTTTTTCGTAAATTTCCCGGCTGACAGTCACGCTCGTTTGCGCCACAGCCACTCGCACAGTATCTTCTTTGTGCGTAATATCAACCATTTTCGCGCGCCCTTGTTCATTGAAATGAGTGAACGATGACAATACAATCTCCTCCATTTATACACTATACACGATTTTTCATCATTCGTCTTTGACCGTTTTCGCGACTTACGTTAAACTATTCGCGAGGTGAAATGACATGATCATTTTGCAAGTGCACGGGCTCACGAAATATTTCGGCGCTGACCTTATTTTATCGAATATAAAACTAGAAATACAGTCCCACGACCGAATTGCCCTTGTCGGCCGCAACGGAGCGGGAAAATCGACATTGTTGAAAATCATCGCCGGTGAACTCTCTTTCGACAGCGGCAAAATCATCAAACCAAACCATATCAAAATCGGCTATTTGGCGCAAAACAGCGGGCTCGACTCGCCGCGTTCCATTTGGGACGAAATGCTTGAGGTATTCACCCCGCTTCTAGGACTCGAAAAACAGCTCGCCGAACTCAGCATGCAACTCGGCGACCCAGACGTACTCGCCGATCCAGCTCGCTATGAAAAAACGCTGAAAACGTATGACGAGCTGCAAGAACAATACAAAGAACAAGGCGGCTACCAATACGAAGCCGATATCCGCTCCGTTTTGCACGGGCTGCAGTTTTCCTCATATGATTATAAAACAACGCCGATCTCGTCGTTAAGCGGCGGACAGCGGACGCGTCTTGCCCTTGGGAAATTGCTGTTGTCCAAGCCGGATTTATTGATTTTGGACGAGCCGACGAACCATTTGGATCTTGAGACGCTCGCTTGGCTGGAGCAGTACTTGCAAGCCTATCCCGGTGCCGTCCTGGTTGTTTCCCACGACCGCTACTTTTTAGACAAAATCGTCACTGACGTATACGAACTGTCGAATGCCACGCTCAAACACTATGCCGGCAACTACAGCCGCTATTTGGAGTTGCGGGCCGAGCAATACGAACAAGAGTTAAGACGGTACGAGAAACAGCAAGAAGAAATCGCCCGACTCCAAGACTTCATCCAGCGCAACATCGCCCGTGCCTCGACGGCCAAACGGGCGCAAAGCCGGCGAAAGCAACTGGAAAAAATAGAACGGCTCGAACGGCCTGTCGGCGATGAAAAATCAGCCTCCTTTTCGTTCTCGATCGATCGACCGAGCGGCTATGAAGTGCTCACCGCTGAAGACATAGCCGTTGGCTATGGCGACGGTGCACCCATCATCCGCCAAATCAGCTTCCGCATCACGCGCGGCGAAAGCGTCGCCCTAGTCGGGCCGAACGGCATCGGCAAGTCGACATTGCTGAAGGCGATCGCCCGAAAACTCCCTATCCAAACAGGAGAGCTCCGCTACGGCGCAAACGTCCAAATCGGCTATTACGATCAAGACCAAGCTGATTTGTCATCGAACAAACGGGTGCTTGACGAGCTGTGGGACGCCTACCCCGAAAAGACAGAAAAAGAAATTCGCACCGTGCTCGGCAACTTCCTGTTTTCCGGCGATGACGTTTTAAAACCGGTCTCCGCTTTAAGCGGCGGGGAGAAAGCACGCCTTTCGCTCGCCAAGCTGATGTTGCAAAAAGCAAATGTCCTTCTTTTGGACGAACCGACAAACCATCTAGACCTCGACAGCAAAGAAGTGCTCGAGCAAGCGCTCATCGACTACCCGGGAACGATTTTGTTCGTTTCCCACGACCGCTATTTCATCAACCGAATCGCAACAAAGGTGTTTGAACTTTCCAGCGGAGGCCTAACGGAATACTTAGGCGACTATGATTACTACATCGCCAAAAAAGAAGAAATGCGCGAACTGGCACTCCTGAACGTCCGCCCGACAGAAACGGCAAGTGATTCTGCCAAAACGACATACGAGCAAGAAAAAGAGGAAAAAAAACGACGGCGCCAGCGCCAACGCCGCTTGGATGAAATCGAAGCCGAGATTGCAACGCTTGAAGCACAAATCGCTGAGATCGAGCAGCAACTTTGTGATCCATCCGTTTACGGCGACTATGAGACGATGCAACGATTGACGCAAGAAAACGACGAGCGAAAGCAGCGAGTCGAAATGTTATTGGCCGAATGGGAACAGCTTTATACTTCACTATAACCGACAACCCGCCTCTAGTTTCGGCGGGTTGTTCTTTAGTTAGTCACATTATCCACAAAAGAATCCACAATTTCCACCATGGAATATAAGTTATTCACCAACTTTTCCACATTATCCACAAAAAACATCTTCCTTGTTACACAAAAATCGCTGTGTATTGTCTTTCTTATGTTGATAGTGTTTTACCGCTTTTTCCACATTGTCCACAGATTTGTGGATAAAAATATACACATGAAAATAAAAAGGACGATCCGTTTGCCTGCCGCAAACGGATCGCCCTTCGGTGTCTTTCGCGTTTCAGCCAACTGCCTAGACAAGCGGCAAGCTTGGATTGGCGTTGAGCGCCAAATCAGCCCGCTTTCCTTGTTGATATAACACTGTTCCCGCAACGGCAATCATCGCAGCATTATCGGTGCATAGCGATAACGGCGGGATGACAAGCTCCACATCGGGGAGCTCTTTCATTTTATCCTGCAGTGCAGCCCGCAGCCCGCGGTTGGCCGCCACCCCCCCGGCGAGCAGCACTTGCCGTACGCGGTATTCTTTGGCGGCCTGCACCGTTTTCGTCACCAGCACATCGACGACGCTGGCCTGAAAGCTCGCGGCCATCTGTCTCGGATCGATCTCCTCGCCGCGCTGCTTCGCGTTGTGGAGCGCATTGAGAACCGCCGATTTTAAGCCGCTGAAGCTGAAATCATACGAACCTTCCTCAAGCCACGCTCGCGGCAAATCAATCACTGGCTCTCCCTCATGAGCCAGCCGGTCGATGTGCGGTCCTCCTGGGTACGGAAGGCCTAAAGCCCGCGCCACCTTGTCATACGCCTCACCGGCAGCGTCATCGCGCGTTTCACCGATCACCGCAAAATTCCCATGCTCCTTCATGAACACTAGTTCCGTATGACCACCGGAAACGACGAGCGCCAACAGCGGGAA
The DNA here is from genome assembly GCF_001610955.1 of Geobacillus thermoleovorans. Lineage (GTDB taxonomy): Bacteria > Bacillota > Bacilli > Bacillales > Anoxybacillaceae > Geobacillus > Geobacillus thermoleovorans. Next base: position 224,621 of record NZ_CP014335.1, on the reverse strand, counting down.
CTTCATTTCGGCCACTAATTGATTGGCGTAAATATGACCGGCGATATGATGCACTCCAATAAGCGGCAATCCATGGGCGAACGCTAACGCTTTCGCCGCGTTGACCCCGACAAGAAGCGCTCCGACAAGCCCCGGTCCGGCCGTCACCGCCACCGCATCAAGGCTCGCAAACGATACGCCGGCCTGCTGCATCGCTTCCTCAATAACGAGCGTAATTTGCTCCACATGATGGCGGGAAGCAATTTCCGGCACGACGCCGCCAAACCGCCGATGGCTTTCCATTTGCGACGCCACTACATTCGATAAAACCTCTCTTCCGTTTTTCACGACTGCTGCCGCCGTTTCATCGCAGCTCGTTTCAATGCCTAATACATACACGTCCTCATTCATCTCAGCTTCACCCACATGACTAACGCGTCTTCAAAGTTATCCGGATAATACCGTTTGCGAATGCCTCCGTTGCGAAACCCAAGCTTTCGGTACAGCGACTGGGCAACATGATTGGACACGCGCACCTCAAGCGTCATCGTCGCCGCCCCGTGCTGCCTAGCCATGTCCATCAAGCGTCGCATGAGCGCTTCACCAAGCTTTTGCCCACGAAACTGCGGCAACACGGCTACATTCGTCACATGCGCCTCATCGATGACAAGCCACATCCCACCATACCCGATGATCCGCCCGTTGTACACCATGACGATATATTTGGCGTAGCGGTTGTACATGAGCTCGTTGTAAAACGATTCACGGCTCCAAGGCGAAGTAAACGATGCCCGCTCGACTTGCACGACTTCATCAATGTCATGAATGGTCATTGGCCGAAATTGAACATTGATCCCCATCGTTCTGTTCCCCTTTTTGTTTCGCGAGCCATTTCGCCTCCGCCTCGGCAAGGCGGAGGTAGTTCGGCACAAACACATGGGCGTTCTCGCGCTCTTTTTGTTTGCCGAGCATCACCAACTCGCTCGGACGCGGCAACGCCAAAGACGGCGGGGCCACGTGAACCCGTTCGCCTAAATGACTTCGAAACAAATCACGATATAGCGGTGCATCCGCACCAATGAACAATACATCCTCTTCCCGCTCGCTCAACCGACGCGCCCACTCATCCGCCGCCACAATCCGGTCCTCCTCAAGACAGCGGAGCGCACCGCCTTCGTAGCGATAAAGCCCGGTGTAAATTTGTCCGCGCCGTGCGTCAAACAGCGGAACGATCACCCCAGGAAAATAACGGCCATTGGCGGCGAGCACTTCAAGGCTCGACACTCCGGCGATCGGAATACCGAGCGACCAGGCAAGCGTTTTCGCAATCGTCACGCCGATCCGCACCCCGGTATACGACCCCGGCCCTTTCGCTACAACGATTAAATCGAGATCTTTTGGAGCAACGTCACATCGTCGAAGCAACAACTCAATGGCTGGCATCGCCCGGGATGAATGGTCTTTTTTCACATTGGTGATGAATTCCCCTTTCACGACATCACCATCTACCAACGCAATGCCAAGCGGCATATTCGATGTATCAATTCCCAATACTTTCATGACGGAAAAATCTCCTTGCACAACTGTTCATAACGCTCTCCCGACGGCTCAAAGCGAAGCAACCGCTCATCGCCGCCACGATGAAACAAGAAAACGGTCAGCCGTTCCTCAGGCAACTGGCCGGCGATCAAATGCGCCCATTCAACAACCGTAACACCATCGCCAGCAAAATATTCGTCAAATCCAAGATCTTCCCATTCATCTTCAAGTCGGTATACATCCATATGATAAAGCGGAAGCCGACCATCATATTGCTTAATAATCGTAAACGTTGGGCTATTGACCGTTTGCGTAATGCCCAGCCCTTCAGCAAGACCTTTCGTAAACGTCGTCTTTCCCGCCCCGAGATCACCTTCTAATGCGATGACCATTCCCCGCTCAAGATGTTCCGCCAGCCGGCGGGCCACCGACTTCGTTTCTTCCGGAGAATGCACCAAAATTTCAATTTTTTTCATTTTGTTCTACCTTATCCCCTTTTATCATCTTCACTCTTGCTTTTGAAATTGTATCATATCCGAACATCTTGCCGCCACTTCCAAAACGAAAAATAGGCATAGGAGAAAGGGAAAAACAAAAAGGACGATCCCGCGCAGCCTTTTGGCTCGCTGACAGATCGCCCTGTTGCGCAATCGCCCCTAAAAAGAAAAAGGGAATGAGGCGTGTCGAAACTCCCTGGTGAATGAAGCTGCCTAGCAGCGACCTACTCTTGCAGGGGCGCTGGCCCCAACTACCATCGGCGCTGGAGGGCTTAACTTCCGTGTTCGGGATGGGAACGGGTGTTTCCCCTCCGCCATAGCCACTAGGCAATGATGATCATCTTGGACAGTAATTATTATATCCATCCTGTTGGATTTGTCAACAGGATGTTCATTCCCTCAAAACTAGATAACCGTTGGAAGAAGCCGCTCGCCTGCGCTTTTCGCATTGTCCAGCTCCGGCTCGCCGCCGCTCGGGGTCAAATAACCTTCGCCTTCGGGATCGGAAATCCCTGCAGGCGAAGAACATTTGCCCGTCGCGGCGACCCGCTCGCCTGCGCTTTTCTTGGTTAAGCCCTCGATCGATTAGTATCCGTCAGCTCCACGTGTCGCCACGCTTCCACCTCGGACCTATCGACCTCGTCATCTTCGAGGGATCTTACCCGCTTTGCGCGGTGGGAAATCTCATCTTGAGGGGGGCTTCACGCTTAGATGCTTTCAGCGCTTATCCCGTCCGCACATAGCTACCCAGCGGTGCCCCTGGCGGGACAACTGGTACACCAGCGGTGCGTCCATCCCGGTCCTCTCGTACTAAGGACAGCTCCTCTCAAATTTCCTCCGCCCGCGACGGATAGGGACCGAACTGTCTCACGACGTTCTGAACCCAGCTCGCGTACCGCTTTAATGGGCGAACAGCCCAACCCTTGGGACCGACTACAGCCCCAGGATGCGATGAGCCGACATCGAGGTGCCAAACCTCCCCGTCGATGTGGACTCTTGGGGGAGATCAGCCTGTTATCCCCGGGGTAGCTTTTATCCGTTGAGCGATGGCCCTTCCATGCGGAACCACCGGATCACTAAGCCCGACTTTCGTCCCTGCTCGACCTGTCCGTCTCGCAGTCAAGCTCCCTTGTGCCTTTGCACTCTCCGAATGATTTCCAACCATTCTGAGGGAACCTTTGGGCGCCTCCGTTACCTTTTGGGAGGCGACCGCCCCAGTCAAACTGCCCACCTGACACTGTCTCCCACCCCGCTAAGGGGTGCGGGTTAGAATTTCAATACCGCCAGGGTGGTATCCCACCGTCGCCTCCACCGAAGCTGGCGCTCCGGCTTCCCAGGCTCCCACCTATCCTGTACAAGCGATACCAAAATTCCATATCAGGCTGCAGTAAAGCTCCACGGGGTCTTTCCGTCCTGTCGCGGGTAACCTGCATCTTCACAGGTAGTATAATTTCACCGGGTCTCTCGTTGAGACAGCGCCCAAGTCGTTACACCTTTCGTGCGGGTCGGAACTTACCCGACAAGGAATTTCGCTACCTTAGGACCGTTATAGTTACGGCCGCCGTTTACTGGGGCTTCGGTTCGCACCTTCGCTTCCGCTAAGCGCTCCCCTTAACCTTCCAGCACCGGGCAGGTGTCAGCCCCTATACGTCGCCTTTCGGCTTCGCAGAGACCTGTGTTTTTGATAAACAGTCGCTTGGGCCTTTTCACTGCGGCTCTTCAGGGCTCTTCACCCCAAAGAGCACCCCTTCTCCCGAAGTTACGGGGTCATTTTGCCGAGTTCCTTAACGAGAGTTCTCCCGCGCGCCTTAGGATTCTCTCCTCGCCTACCTGTGTCGGTTTGCGGTACGGGCACCTCTTCCCTCGCTAGAGGCTTTTCTTGGCAGTGTGAAATCGGGGACTTCCGGATTACTCCGTCGCCGTCACCGCTTAGCCTTATGATCCGCGGATTTGCCTGCGGATCAGCCTCACGGCTTGGACAGGCTCTTCCAGCCGCCTGCTCGCCCTATCCTCCTGCGTCCCCCCATCGCTCAAACGGGAAGAAGGTGGTACAGGAATCTCAACCTGTTGTCCATCACCTACGCCTTTCGGCCTCGGCTTAGGTCCCGACTAACCCTGAGCGGACGAACCTTCCTCAGGAACCCTTAGGCTTTCGGCGCAGAGGATTCTCACCTCTGTTTTCGCTACTCATACCGGCATTCTCACTTCTAAGCGCTCCACCAGTCCTTCCGGTCTGGCTTCTCTGCCCTTAGAACGCTCCCCTACCGATGACCAACGGTCATCCCGCAGCTTCGGCGGCACGTTTAGCCCCGGTACATTTTCGGCGCAGAGTCACTCGACCAGTGAGCTATTACGCACTCTTTAAATGGTGGCTGCTTCTAAGCCAACATCCTGGTTGTCTCGGCAACTCCACATCCTTTTCCACTGAACGTGCACTTCGGGGCCTTAGCTGGCGGTCTGGGCTGTTCCCCTCTCGACCACGGATCTTATCACTCGCAGTCTGACTCCCGGGCATAAGTCGTTGGCATTCGGAGTTTGACTGGGTTCGGTAACCCGTTTGGGGCCCCTAGCCCAATCAGTGCTCTACCTCCAAGACTCTCAAACCCGAGGCTAGCCCTAAAGCTATTTCGGGGAGAACCAGCTATCTCCAAGTTCGATTGGCATTTCACCCCTACCCACACCTCATCCCCGCACTTTTCAACGTGCGTGGGTTCGGGCCTCCAGCCGGTGTTACCCGGCCTTCACCCTGGACATGGGTAGATCACCTGGTTTCGGGTCGACGACGACGTACTCACACGCCCTGTTCAGACTCGCTTTCGCTGCGGCTCCGCCTCTTCGGCTTAACCTCGCACGCCATCGTCACTCGCCGGTTCATTCTACAAAAGGCACGCCATCACCCATCAACGGGCTCTGACTACTTGTAGGCACACGGTTTCAGGTTCTCTTTCACTCCCCTCCCGGGGTGCTTTTCACCTTTCCCTCACGGTACTGGTGCACTATCGGTCACTAGGGAGTATTTAGCCTTGGGAGATGGTCCTCCCTGCTTCCGACGGGATTCCTCGTGTCCCGCCGTACTCAGGATCCGCTCGGGAGGGAACGAAGTTTCGACTACAGGGCTCTCACCTTCTCTGGCCGGCCGTTCCAGACCGGTTCGTCTACCCCGTCCCTTTCTCACTCCCATCGTGAGCGGTCCTACAACCCCAAGAGGACATGCCTCTTGGTTTGGGCTGTTCCCGTTTCGCTCGCCGCTACTCAGGGAATCGCGGTTGCTTTCTTCTCCTCCGGGTACTAAGATGTTTCAGTTCCCCGGGTGTGCCCTCCATGCCCTATGGATTCAGGCATGGATACTGCCCCATTACGGACAGTGGGTTCCCCCATTCGGACATCTCCGGATCAACGCTTGCTTACAGCTCCCCGAAGCGTTTCGGCGTTTGCCCCGTCCTTCATCGGCTCCTAGTGCCAAGGCATCCACCGTGCGCCCTTTCCAGCTTAACCTATTGCGCTCTCGGCTTCTTCCTTACTGTCTAGCTTCGGCTCGCCGCCGCTCGGGGTCAAATAACCTTCGCCTTCGGGATGTGAACATCCCTCCAGGCGAAGAACATTTGCCCATCGCGGCGAAACGCTCGCCTCCGCTTTTCCGGTTATCTAGTTTTCAAGGAACGAGACTGCTTCTTGAATTTGCTTCTCTGCAGTCTTGCATCGAGGAATCCCACTTCCTCGAATCTGCTAGAAGACGCAGATGCAAAGTTGCTGCCTTGAACCTGCTTCTTCGCTGGTTTGCGTCGAGGAATTCGGCTTCTCCGAATCCACTTGTAGACGCAGACGCAAACGAGACTGCTTCTTGAATTCACTTCTCTGCAGTCTTGCATCGAGGAATCCCACTTCCTCGAATCCGTTTGTAGACGCAAAGCGACTTCTTTGAACAAACTTCCTTGCGGCTTTGTGCCGAGGAATCTTGCTTCCCTGAACCTGCTAGCAGACGCAGGCACAGATGCGAAGCAACTGAAGGAATTTCTCATTCCTTCAAAACTGAACGAAACAGAAGCGCGTTTTGCTTTGAATAACGACTGATGTCTAGCTCCAGCGCCTGGCTCTCTTCTGCCAAATAACCTTCCCCCTCGGGGTGCAAGCACCCCTGCGGGTGAAGAACATTTGGCTTCGAGAGCCAAACGCGGCGCTTCCGCTTTTCTTCGTCCTTAGAAAGGAGGTGATCCAGCCGCACCTTCCGGTACGGCTACCTTGTTACGACTTCACCCCAATCACTTGCCCCACCTTCGGCGGCTGGCTCCCGTAAGGGTTACCGCACCGACTTCGGGTGTTGCAAGCTCTCGTGGTGTGACGGGCGGTGTGTACAAGGCCCGGGAACGTATTCACCGCGGCATGCTGATCCGCGATTACTAGCGATTCCGGCTTCATGCAGGCGAGTTGCAGCCTGCAATCCGAACTGAGAGCGGCTTTTTGGGATTCGCTCCCCCTCGCGGGTTCGCAGCCCTTTGTACCGCCCATTGTAGCACGTGTGTAGCCCAGGTCATAAGGGGCATGATGATTTGACGTCATCCCCACCTTCCTCCGACTTGTCGCCGGCAGTCCCTCTAGAGTGCCCACCTTCGTGCTGGCAACTAGAGGCGAGGGTTGCGCTCGTTGCGGGACTTAACCCAACATCTCACGACACGAGCTGACGACAACCATGCACCACCTGTCACCCTGTCCCCCGAAGGGGGAACGCCCAATCTCTTGGGTTGTCAGGGGATGTCAAGACCTGGTAAGGTTCTTCGCGTTGCTTCGAATTAAACCACATGCTCCACCGCTTGTGCGGGCCCCCGTCAATTCCTTTGAGTTTCAGCCTTGCGGCCGTACTCCCCAGGCGGAGTGCTTATCGCGTTAGCTGCAGCACTAAAGGGTGTGACCCCTCTAACACTTAGCACTCATCGTTTACGGCGTGGACTACCAGGGTATCTAATCCTGTTTGCTCCCCACGCTTTCGCGCCTCAGCGTCAGTTGCAGGCCAGAGAGCCGCCTTCGCCACTGGTGTTCCTCCACATCTCTACGCATTTCACCGCTACACGTGGAATTCCGCTCTCCTCTCCTGCACTCAAGTCCCCCAGTTTCCAATGACCCTCCACGGTTGAGCCGTGGGCTTTCACATCAGACTTAAGGAACCGCCTGCGCGCGCTTTACGCCCAATAATTCCGGACAACGCTCGCCCCCTACGTATTACCGCGGCTGCTGGCACGTAGTTAGCCGGGGCTTCCTCGTGAGGTACCGTCACCGCGCCGCCCTCTTCGAACGGCGCTCCTTCGTCCCTCACAACAGAGCTTTACGACCCGAAGGCCTTCTTCGCTCACGCGGCGTCGCTCCGTCAGGCTTTCGCCCATTGCGGAAGATTCCCTACTGCTGCCTCCCGTAGGAGTCTGGGCCGTGTCTCAGTCCCAGTGTGGCCGGTCACCCTCTCAGGCCGGCTACGCATCGTCGCCTTGGTGAGCCGTTACCTCACCAACTAGCTAATGCGCCGCGGGCCCATCCGCAAGTGACAGCCAAAGGCCGCCTTTCAACCAAAGACCATGCGGTCTTCGGTGTTATCCGGTATTAGCTCCGGTTTCCCGGAGTTATCCCGGTCTTGCGGGCAGGTTGCCCACGTGTTACTCACCCGTCCGCCGCTGACCAAACCAGAGCAAGCTCCGATTTGGTCCGCTCGACTTGCATGTATTAGGCACGCCGCCAGCGTTCGTCCTGAGCCAGGATCAAACTCTCCAAAGAAAGTTGATTGGCTTTTTGCTTCAGCCGCAGCACCAAAGGCGCTAAACGACCTCCGCTTTTCGTCGCGCTTCGTTTCGTTCAGTTTTCAAGGAACGAAATAATCCTATGGACTCTTCATGGAGCGGGTGATGGGAATCGAACCCACGACATCAGCTTGGAAGGCTGAGGTTTTACCACTAAACTACACCCGCATAATTTTTGATGAAACACCCATCACAATCTTTCATGCCCCTTCCTCTGCCAGCCGATTCAAAGAAGCTGGATGCGTCGGGGCAACTCGAAGCGTATTCGGCGAAGTGAAGGCTCGTGGCTGAGGTTTTACCACTAAACTACACCCGCATAATATTTAGTTTAACAAAATCGGGAAGACAGGATTTGAACCTGCGACCCCATGGTCCCAAACCATGTGCTCTACCAAGCTGAGCTACTTCCCGATGATGGCGCGCTCGAGAGGATTCGAACCCCTAACCTTCTGATCCGTAGTCAGATGCTCTATCCAATTGAGCTACGAGCGCAATAGATTATTGCACCAAAGAGACGGATTATATTTTAGCAACTCGCTGTGTTGCTGTCAATAGTTTATCTAAAAAATGCGGTCGAGAGGACTTGAACCTCCACGGGGTCGCCCCCACTAGGCCCTCAACCTAGCGCGTCTGCCATTCCGCCACGACCGCATATTGACTAATCAGTGCGGGTGGAGGGACTTGAACCCCCACGCCGTGAGGCGCCAGATCCTAAGTCTGGTGCGTCTGCCAATTCCGCCACACCCGCTAATATGGTGAGCCATGGAGGACTCGAACCTCCGACCCTCTGATTAAAAGTCAGATGCTCTACCTACTGAGCTAATGGCTCATGGTTGGGTATACACTCACAGTGAACGTTGTCCCTTCCTCTGCTAGCATATTCGAAGATGTCGGATGCGTCGGGACAACTCGAAGCAAATCCGAAGATGCTTTGCTCGTTGCTCTACCTACTGAGCTAATGGCTCATGGTGATCATAACACTCTAAGTACTGATGAACTCTACCTGCCTCTTCCTCTACCAGCTGTTTCAAGGAAGCCCGGTGCGTCGAGGCAACTCGCAGCGAGCTCGAAGATGCAGCGCTCGTTACTGAGCTAATGGCTCATGTATTTAACACATAAAAATGGCTGGGCCAGCTGGATTCGAACCAGCGCATCACGGAGTCAAAGTCCGTTGCCTTACCGCTTGGCTATGGCCCAGCGATTTAGTGCAATGGCGGTCCCGACGGGACTCGAACCCGCGATCTCCTGCGTGACAGGCAGGCATGTTAACCACTACACTACGGGACCACAAATCGCGGGGATCACCCCGCGCTATTCAGTGACCCGTACGGGATTCGAACCCGTGTTACCGCCGTGAAAGGGCGGTGTCTTAACCACTTGACCAACGGGCCACGCATATACGTATTGGAGTGGCGGAGAAGGCGGGATTTGAACCCGCGCGCCGTAAAGCCACGACCTAACGGTTTAGCAAACCGTCCCCTTCAGCCACTTGGGTACTTCTCCAAAGAAATGGCTCCGCAAGTAGGATTCGAACCTACGACCTACCGGTTAACAGCCGGTTGCTCTACCGCTGAGCTATTGCGGAATGATGAAAAAATTATATGTCACGCATATCTTTACGATGTGCTCGTTGCCTCTTCATCTGCCAGCTAATTCAAGGAAGCGAGATGCGTCGAGGCAACTCGTAGCCAATTCGAAGATGTGAGGCTCGTCGCTGAGCTATTGCGGAATGATGTTTGACAATCGACATTGTTTATTATATTGAGCAACTTGTCGTTTGTCAATACGTTTTTCCGCAACTTGCTCTGCTGTTTTCCACCGTTTAGCGACGGCTTTTATAATTTAGCACACGATCATCTTGATTGTCAACCTTTTTTCGCAAAATGTTTTGTTTGATTATTGGCGTTGACTGGACATTATAGTTTAACATATTCTTGGCGAAAAGGCAGCTTGTCTATTTTCTCGACTGACGAACACCAAGGCGTGACGGAAGACCGAACAGCCACCCGCTTCACAGACCCATGCATGGGTCTGAAAGCGGCGTTGTTCAGTCGCCCGACAGTCGATCAAATGCCGAGGCTATGGAAAAGCTGCAAATGTTAAAGTTTCAAATTGCATCTACTCTGAAAATACCTGAGCTTCAAAATGTGTAAAACTGTAATATTCGACATAGAGATATTTTCATCCTTCCGATGGCAACCAAATTTTTTTGTCATGGAAGTCTAGGATAGTTTGAGCTTGCTTCGGCAGCGGCCGCAAACATAACGGTCTATGTTGATCCGTCTTTTGCGGCGGTAGGTGAGGCCGCATGACGTGCAAATGTATGTGTAGATCGTTTTCGGCGCTTTTGTATTTCGAGCAAGCGGACGACAATAGCGAGGCGCCCCCACTTTTTGCAGCAGTTCGCGGAAGTCGCGGTCGCGGTGGCGGTAGCCTTTTCCCTCAAGGTGCAAGTGGTAATGGCAAAGCTCGTGTTTGATGATGGCGATCAATTCTTCCTCGCCGAACTGCTCGTAATGTTTTTTATTGAGCTCAATGTTGTGCGTTTGCAACATGTAGCGCCCGCCGGTGGTGCGCAAACGAGGGTTGAAGAAAGCGGTATGGCGAAACGGCTTGCCGAACACGCGAATGGAAATTTGTTCGACAAGGGCTTGCAGCTGCTTTTGGTCCATGGCGGGTCTCTCCTTCATCTTTTGGCACAGGACAATTCACCATTACATACATATATATTACCTTTCCACTGTCAGGGAGGTGACTGATTTTGCCTACATGGCTGAAAAATCAGATGAGACGAGCCTACTATGAGAAAAACCGTGAGCAAATTAAACTGTTGAACCAATGCTGGTTTTTTTATCGGAGAAAACACTGCTCCTAAGGCAGTGCTTTCTCCATTTCACTCTTTCGGCGGCACCATCGACAGCGATATTCTTCCCTTCGCCACATCGACATGCTCGACCCATACTTTGACGACGTCGCCGACCGAAACGACATCGAGTGGATGGCGCACGTATTGTTTGCTTAGTTTGGAAATGTGCACGAGCCCGTCCTGTTTGACCCCAATGTCGACAAAGGCGCCGAAGTCAACGACGTTGCGCACGGTTCCTTCCAGCTCCATGCCTGGCTTCAAATCTTCCATCTTCAACACATCTTTGCGTAATAGCGGCTTGGGCAGCTCGTCGCGCGGGTCGCGCTCTGGGCGGCACAACGCGTCAATGATGTCGCGCAACGTCAGTTCTCCGATGCCGAGCTCGGCAGCCACCATCTCGACTTCGATGGCTTGCAGCGCCTGGCGCAGTTCATCACTGCCAATGGCGGCGGTCGTAAATCCTAACTTACGCAACAGTTGCTTCACTTCCGCGTACCGCTCGGGGTGAATCGGCGTGCGGTCAAGCGGTTCGTCGCCATCAACGATGCGCAAAAAACCGATGCACTGCTCGTACGTTTTCGCTCCGAGCCGAGGAATCGTTTTCAGCTCTTCGCGGTTGCGGAATTTCCCTTGCTCTTCGCGACGCTTGACGATGTTTTCTGCAACGGTTTTCGTGAGCCCGGACACGTACTGAAGCAGGGAGACGGAGGCAGTGTTGACGTTGACACCGACTTGATTGACGACCGTCTCGACGACGAAACGAAGCGACTCGGCAAGCTTTTTTTGCGACACATCGTGCTGGTATTGGCCGACGCCGACCGATTTTGGATCGATTTTGACAAGCTCGGCGAGCGGGTCTTGGACGCGGCGGGCGATCGAGACGGCGCTCCGCTCTTCGACTTGCAGGTCGGGAAACTCAGCGCGTGCAAGGTCGGAAGCAGAGTAGACGCTCGCTCCTGCTTCATTGACAATCAAATAAAAGATATCGCGTTGCACATGCTTCAGCGTGTCGGCGACAAACTGTTCGGTTTCCCGAGATGCTGTTCCGTTGCCAATCGCGATCATATCAACGTGATGGTCATCAAGCAGGCGAAGAAGTTTCGCGCGCGCCTCTTCTTTTCGCTCTTGCGGCGGATGCGGATAGATCACATCAATGCGAAGCAGTTTCCCCGTTTCGTCGACAACGGCGAGCTTGCACCCAGTCCGATAGGCTGGGTCGATGCCGAGCACCGTTTTTCCTTTGAGCGGCGGCTGGAGAAGCAGTTTGCGCAAGTTTTCAGCGAAAATATGGATGGCCCGCTCCTCCGCTTTCTCCGTCAACTCGTTGCGGATGTCGCGTTCAATGGCAGGCTCCATCAGCCGCTTGTATCCGTCCTCGATCGCTTCTGCCACGATGGGAGCGGCCGGGGACGATTCATCAGCGACTGTTTTTCGCCGCAAATAGCGAATGATGTCCTCAACAGGCGCCTTGATCGAGACGCGCAGCACCTCTTCCTTTTCACCACGGTTTAACGCCAACACGCGGTGCGGAACGATTTTAGCGAGGGGTTCCTCGTAGTCGTAGTACATTTCGTACACACTCTTTTCGTCCTTTTCCGGCGCTTTGGCAACCGAAGCAATCGTTCCTTTCCGCCGTGTCTCGTCGCGCACCCATTGACGAAGAGCAGCGTCATCTGCCACTTTTTCGGCGATGATATCTTTCGCACCTTGAAGCGCCTCTTCAACGGTTGCGACTCCTTTATCTTCGTTGACGAACATTTCGGCCTGTTGTTCCGGAGTTGGGGCCGGTGGACACGAAAGGAGCCATTCGGCAAGGGGTTCAAGCCCTCTCTCTTTTGCGATTGTTGCTTTCGTGCGCCGCTTTTGCCGATATGGGCGGTATAAATCTTCGACTTGTTGCAACTTCGTGGCCTCAAGAATGTCGCGCTTTAACTCTTCCGTCAACTTCCCTTGCTCATCAATGAGGCGAATCACTTCCTCTTTCCGTTGCTCTAAATGCTGCAAATACTCCCATCTCTCAAGTACTTCACGAATTTGCACTTCATCGAGCGCCCCAGTCATTTCTTTCCGGTAGCGGGCGATAAACGGGATCGTGTTTCCTTCTCGATGGAGCGCAATGACGTTTTCGACTCGCTTCGCTGCCAGCTGCTGCTCGGCGGCAATGACTTCAATGAGCCGCTGTTCGTTAGCCAAGCGATTCCCTCCTTAATGACATGGAAAATAAAAAAGCGCTACCTGTACGCAGCTGCTTTGTGAAACAGTATACATAGATGAAAATGGAAGGACAGATCGTTCCGGGAAGACCGATCTGCCCGTCTCACTAACGTGAACACTCGATAATCAAGACCGATGCCGCACGTCAACGCCGCTTTCCCCATCCGCTCGGCCGCCCGTTGGCAACCGAAAACGCCGTTTCTCCTGTTCGCTGTTATGCCAAAAGCAAAGGTTTTTCGCTCTATCAAAAGTCGATCAGCCCTAAGCTAATTTGCAGCGCCTCATCGACTTTATCCATCATTTCATCGTCCAAATGAGTGATTTTATCGGTCAGCCGTTGCTTGTCGATCGTGCGAATTTGCTCAAGCAAAATGACCGAATCGCGTTCAAACCCGTAGCGTTTCGCGTCAATCTCGACATGCGTCGGCAGCTTCGCTTTTTGGATTTGCGCCGTAATCGCCGCGACAATCACCGTCGGGCTAAAACGATTGCCGATATCGTTTTGGATCACCAACACGGGGCGCACGCCGCCCTGCTCCGAGCCAACAACCGGGGAAAGGTCCGCAAAATACACGTCGCCACGTTTGACAATCAAAGCATTACCCCCCGCTAACTAAGCGTTCAACGGTGTGGTCGGCCTCGTATTCAGCATGAAACGCTTCAGAAGCGATAGATAAATTGATTTTCGCCATTTCCATGTAGCCTCGTCTCATCGCCTCGCGAATTTGCCGTTTCTTCCGCTCGCGAATGTACATTTTCGTCGCTTGATAAATGAGTTCATTGCGGTTGCCGTTTTCCTGCTTTACGAGCACGTCCAGTTCTGTCAGCAGCGACTGCGGCAAACGAACGACGATTTCCGCTGTTGCGCCAGATTCCGACACAAATATACACCTCCACGAACTGCAGCCATTGATTGCTTCCACTTCATGATACCATTAAACAACGGCGCTGCAAAGTCATTTCTCCATTTTCTATCCTTTGTCTTCCGAAGCAGATTATGCATCGCTTCATCCGCGACCAACGGCGTTTCTCACTTCCATTATACGCTTATTTCGGAAAAAAATACGGGGCACCCGGTAGCCGATCGTGCACGGCACTTCATAATTGATTGTGCCCAAATGACGGGCGACATCATCGATGGAAATGACTTCGTCCCCTTGGCGGCCAATTAATGTCACCTTCGTCCCGACAGGCAGCGGCTCCGGCAGGCGGATCATGCATTGATCCATGCAGATACGGCCGACGATCGGCGCCCGCTGCCCGCCAACAAGCACATGAAAGTGCTGCAGGCGGCGCAGCCAGCCGTCCGCATAACCGATTGGAATCGTGCCGATCCACTCTTCCGTCTGCGCGGTGTACGTCGCACCGTAGCTCACCTTTTCGCCTGGTTGCAGTTTTTTGACGTGTACAAGGCGGCTATGGAGCGAAAACGCCTCTTTCAATTCGTATGGGAGGAGCGGCTTGATGTCCGGCGATGGGGCGAGCCCGTACATCGAAATGCCAAAGCGAACCATGTTGAACGCTCGATCGGAAAAACGAAGGGCCGCCGCGCTGTTGGCGCAATGAACGAGCGGCGGCCGCGACGGCAGCCAGTCAAGCATATGCAAAAAGCGGGCGTATTGATAAGAAAAGTAATCCGTATTCACTTCATCAGCGGTCGCAAAATGCGTATACACCCCTTCAAGCACAAAGGGCGGATGGCGATCGATCAAGGCCGCTATTCGCTTTGTCTCCTCTTCGTCTTTAACCCCAAGCCGTCCCATTCCCGTGTCCATCTTTAAATGGAAATGAATCGGGGTCGAACCGTTATATAGCGATGACGCCTTCTCGAGCCAATCAGAGCGAAACACGGTTAAGGCGATGCGGTGTTCGGCGGCCAACGCCACATCCTCGGGACGAGACGCCCCAAGCACTAAAATCGGGGCATCGATGCCTTTTTTTCGTAAGGCAAGCGCCTCGTCCAAAAAGGCGACGGCCAAGCGGGAAGCGCCCGCTTCGAGCGCCGTTGCCGCCACTTGGGCATCGCCGTGCCCGTAGGCGTTCGCCTTGACAACGGCCATAATTTGCGTACCCTCCGGCAAAAAGCGGCGCAAATTCGCGACGTTGTCGTAAATGGCGTCCAAATCAATTTCCACCCACGTATCGCGGTGAAACTCGTCCATCCTCTCTCGCTGCCTTTCTAGTCATAGCCAGTTTGAAAGCGCTTGAATCGATTGGATTCCTTTTTTAGTTTACCATGTTCCTAGGGAAGAAGGAATAGGATGAGCGGCGGAAAAATGAGAAAAACGGCGGAAAACATTGGAGATCGCAACGATTCGTCCACTGTCCTGCCTTCACTGCTTCTGCACAAAAACAAAAAGCAGCTTCTCCGCTTCAACGCGGAAAGCCGCCTGTTTGCAAAACCGCACTGTCATTTTGCCGCTTTTTCTTGCACTGAGCTGGCGACCATCACCATTTCTTCCGGCGTCAAATCGTCCGAGGCGAGCGTAAACTCCGCCCCATTGTACCACCATGTCAACGTTCGGTCGGTGAGGGCGCCAATGGTGAATCCTAAATCAACCGGGTCGCCGTTGACAAGAACTGGCATGCTTGTCGCCGGAAGCACATCCGCTTTTTCTTGCACGAGCGTAAACGATTTTTTGCCGCCGAATGTCATAATGACGCGCGTGCCGTTTTCACCTTTCACTTCTTTTTCCTCGAGCGCTTGAACCCCTTTCGGAAGCTGACTCGGGTACATGACGGCCATCACTTGCTCTTTTCCTTCGGCCATCGTTGGCACCTCAAGACGGGCGCCAGTCATGTTTTTCTTTGTATCAAACGCGTCATCATCAAACTTTTTGTTAAACTCGACGTTGGAA
This sequence comes from Geobacillus thermoleovorans, assembly GCF_001610955.1. GTDB lineage: Bacteria > Bacillota > Bacilli > Bacillales > Anoxybacillaceae > Geobacillus > Geobacillus thermoleovorans. The sequence goes on along the minus strand of NZ_CP014335.1, from coordinate 208,888 downwards.
AACTCGACCGTCAACAGCGCTTTCCGGTCCGTATCCATCACTTTGACCGAGACGGGCGCCAAATCTTTTTTGCGCAGTGTAATCTCTTGGGTTGGAATGACTTCGCTGTTCGGGTAGTTCGTTTTCGTCTCAAACACATAGTAATCGTCCGTCGCCTTAAACTTCGCCTTCGAATCGCTCAAAATGTCTTTGACGAGCGATTCGTACAAATACGCTTGGCTGCTGTTTTTCGGCCAATCGCTCACAAACTTGAAGGTTTTGTTGAGCGCCGGCGTGAAGACGAACACCCCTTCGTCATTGCGCAAAATCATTTGGCTTTGTCCTTTGTCGGCGTTTTTCAAGCTGACGCGGTAGTAGGACGGCTGCTTGTGCCACACTTCAACATGATACACTTGCGGCTTCTCACCGGTGCGGAACGTCATTTTCGCCTCAGCCTGATAACCCGTCATCTCATCGACCTTTTCATCAAGCGCCTTCAGCACCTCTTCCTGCGATTTCGACCCGCAGCCAGCCAAAGCAAACAGAAAAATGATGCCGACCAACGCCATCAGCACGTTTCTGCCCATCGCTTCAACCCCTTTGCCTCATATATCGATTTCTACCCATGCACTACAATATATGAGACAACTTTCGGGAATATGCAGACTAGCCATGGCAAGCATCAGCCGGCGTCATCGGTCCAAGGCGCTCAATGACGACTTGGGCGACGGCGTAATCGCGGCTATGGGAAATGGACAGATGAACCGTCTCGCCATCGCGGCGGGCAGCAATGCTCGGCTTTCCGTGCTCATCGGAAACGATCTCGATGTCTTGAAACGATAGATGCCGCCCGATCCCCGTTCCGAGCGCTTTGGCGTACGCTTCTTTAGCCGCAAATCGCCCGGCGAGAAACTCTGCCTGTCTTGCGGGCGGCAACTCGCCAAACTGCGCTTTTTCACGCGGCGTCAAAATTCGCTCTGGAAATTTGCGGCTCCGCTCAAGAAGGGAGCGGATCCGTTCCAACTCTACAATATCAATGCCAATGCCGACGATCACTGCTTCCTCACCTATCCTATCCGCCCTGATGGTCGGACAAATTTTTTATGAGAGACCCGCATAAGATGGCTTATAAAAAACGCCCCATTTCCGCGAAGAAGGGAGACCAACCCGTGTTTCAACATGCAAGCGATGTCCGCTCATTTGTCCGCCTTTATCCCGTCGTTGCCGCCTTATTATTGGTCCATATCGCCGCATGGCTGTTGTTTTCTCTTCCCTTGACAGCGCTTGAACCCATTTGGCAATACGCCGTCGGGACGAACGGCGCGATCCGCCATGGAGAGTGCTGGCGGCTTGTCAGCCCAATCGTGCTGCATCGCGATTTCCACCATATGGCCGCCAACAGTTTGTCCTTATGGCTGTTTGGCCCCTGGCTGGAGCGCGCACTTGGGAAAAGAAAGTTTTTGTTTCTGTATATCGGAGGCGGAATCGGCGCCAATGTCGCCACTTTATTCCTTCTGCCGCCGCTGTACACCCATGTCGGGGCGTCGGGCGCCATTTTCGCCTTGTTTGGCATGTACAGCTACCTCGCCCTATTCCGCCGCGACTTAGTCGCCCCCCGCCACGCCCAGCTGCTGCTTTCGGTCATGGCGGTTCATTTGCTGATTGGCATCATGACACCACATGGGAATTTATTGGCCCATCTATTTGGCTTCGCCGTCGGCGGCCTGCTTGCCCCCTTTTTGTCCATCCGCCCCAAGCGGCCGTCGTTTTACATGCCTCGGCTATGAAAAAACGGCGCTTAATGCGCCGTAATCCGCCGTTTCTTCGTCCGGCTGCGGGCTGAGCCGTCCGGGCGGCCGCCCCGTTTTTTCTCCCGCTTGACCGCTAAAGGCGGCTCTTCCGTCAATTGCACCGGCGTCGTATCCGGCTCGCGCGTCAACATTTTCAAGCAGGCAGCGACAATCGTTACCGAATCGTGCTCTTCAAGCAATTCTTCCGCTGCCCGTTTGTAAAATGACAGGTTTTCGGTCTCCACGACGTTGAGAAGCTTTTCGATAGCGATACGCTGTTGGCCTTCGAGCGCCTCATCAAGTGTCGGCGGCTTCATCCGCTCCATTTTCCGCTTCGTCGTCCGCTCAATATGGTGAAGCTGGCCGATCTCCCTTGGAGTGACAAACGTCATCGCCACCCCTGTCTTGCCGGCGCGCCCGGTGCGCCCAATCCGGTGGACATAGCTTTCCGGGTCTTGCGGAATATCAAAGTTGTACACGTGCGTTACGCCGGAAATATCCAAGCCGCGCGCCGCAACATCCGTCGCCACTAAAATTTCAATCGCACCTTCCTTAAACTTGCGCAGCACCGACAGCCGTTTCGCTTGGCTTAAATCGCCATGAATGCCTTCCGCTGCATAGCCTCGCAAGTTGAGCGCCTCTGCCAGCTCATCGACACGACGCTTCGTGCGGCCGAACACGATCGCGAGCTCCGGCGCCTGAATATCAAGAAGCCGCGTCAAAATGTCAAATTTCTTTTTCTCGTGCACTTCTAAGTAGTACTGTTGAATGTTCGGCACGGTCATTTCCTTTGCCTTCACTTTGACAAGTTCCGGCTCGTTCATGAAGCGCTCGGCAATGCGGCGAATCGGATCCGGCATCGTCGCCGAGAACAGCAACGTCTGCCGCTCGGCCGGCACATGGCTTAAAATCGCCTCAATATCTTCGATAAAGCCCATATTGAGCATTTCATCCGCCTCATCGAGAACGACCGTATGCACATGCTCAAGGCGGAGCGTCCCGCGGTTGATATGGTCGATAATACGGCCCGGCGTCCCGACGATCACGTGCGGATGTTTTTTCAAAGCGCGGATTTGCCGGTCGATATCTTGACCGCCGTAAATCGGCAAGACGCGCACGCGCTTGACGGCGCCGATTTTGTACAGCTCTTCTGATACTTGGATGGCGAGCTCACGCGTCGGCGCGACAACGAGCGCTTGAACAGCGCTGTTTTTCACATTCACTTTCTCAACGATCGGAATGCCAAACGCCGCCGTTTTCCCCGTTCCGGTTTGCGCTTGACCGATTACGTCTTTATTTTGCAGACTGAGCGGAATCGTCTTCGCTTGAATCGGAGTCGTCTCTTCAAACCCCATCCGCTCGATCGCTTTCATCACTTCTTGGCTTAATCCTAATTCTTGAAATGTCGTCAATGTTATCCAAACTCCTTATAAAAAATCGTCCCTTTATCCGAGAGAAAGGTTTGACAGTTATCATACCATGTTATGCGGTGATTTGCAATGATGGGCATGGGCAGCGCGCAAAAATGTTTCCACCTCGGCAAACAAAACGTGGCGATCCGTGCTATGGCAGACGTGGTGGTACGAATTCGGCAAAAACAACAGCTTTTTTTCTGACGAACCGATTCGTTCATATAAATAGTAGGCGCTTTTTAGCGGCACGATCCCATCTTTTTCTCCTTGCACAATGAGCGCGGGTGCCGCGACGCGCGGAAGTCGGGGACGCACATCGCGAACGAGTTTGCAAAACTCCCTGACAGCTGAAAACGGGGTCGCCATCATTTTGTTTCGATAGCGGAGAAACAGTGGGTGCTCCCGCGCTCCTTTCCATCCATTGGCAAACATCTCGCGGATGTCGCGCCATAATTGGCGCGGGTTGACATAGTAAAACGCAGCGCTTAGCAGCACGAGTTTGGCGACCGGGTATTTTTCCGCCAAGTAGACGGCGATCACTCCACCCATTGAAAACCCAATGACATACACCACACTGCAACGGTGATGGAGCGCTAAAAACGCTTGTTCCGCCGCCGCGATCCATTGGTCGTATGCAATTCCTTTCAGCCGCAGTTCGCTTCCGTGGCCCGGCAAGGTCGGCGTTTCGATCATCCAATCGGTCCGCTCCCGCAAATAATCGGCCAGCGGCGCCACTTCTTCTGGACTTCCCGTAAACCCGTGAATACATAAACAGCCGATCATCATTTCCACCCCCGCCCGAATGAAAAGCGGCGCCTGTGACGCCGCTTTTAGTTTCTCTCGGGTTGCTTGATGTTACACCCAATATCGAAGCAACTCTTCCAATTTCATGCCGCGCGATGCTTTCAATAAAACAATGTCATCCGAAGTCGCGACGGAACGCACGGCCTCGGCCAACGCTGCTTTATCGTCGAACTCCCTCACCCGCCCATCATCAAAAAATGGGGCAGCCGCCGCGGCGATATGGTGCGCCAGCGGCCCGTAAGTGAACACATAGTCCACCATTCCCGGCCGCAACACCTCCCCGATCTCTCGATGAAACGCCACTTCTTCGTCACCAAGCTCCAACATATCGCCCAATACGGCGATTTTTTGCCGGTAGCCGCCTAATTCCCCAAGCAGCGTCAAGGCGGCGCGCATCGATGTCGGACTGGCGTTGTAAGCATCGTTAATGACCGTAAAGCCGCACTTTGTTTTGACGACTTCCGTACGCATGCGCGTCACTTGCAGGCGGGAGAGAGACGCATCAATGCCTTCCCAATCGATGCCGAAAAAGCGGGCGACCGCAATGGCGGCGAGCGCGTTGTACACATGATGCTTGCCTAATACCGGCATAAACAGCGTCCGGCCGGGGAGCGCATTGATGACAAACGATGTTCCTCCCGCTTCAATGCGCACATCGGTCGGATAGTAATCGTTCTGTTCGCCCGCCCCGAACGTCACGACATGGCGGGGAAGCAGCAACTTCGGCACGCGCTCCGTCAAGAGCGGCTCATCGCCGTGGTAGACGAATAAACCATCATGGTGCAAACCCGCCAAAATTTCCAACTTCGCCTTGGCGATGCCTTCCCGCGACCCGAGCTCCTGCAAGTGTGCTTCTCCGATATTCGTGATGACCGCTGCGTCCGGACGGGCGATCATGGTCAGCCGCTCGATTTCGCCAAACCCGCTCATCCCCATTTCGACAACGGCCATCTCCGTCCCTTCGTCAAGCGAAAGAAGCGTCAGCGGCACGCCGATGTGATTGTTCAAGTTCCCTTCGGTCTTTTGCACTCGATAGTGGGTTGAAAGCAGCGCGGCAATCATATCTTTCGTCGTCGTTTTGCCGTTGCTGCCAGTGACGCCGATCACCTTCATTCCAAGCTGCTCGCGGTAGCGGGCGGCGAGCCGCTGCAATGCCAAAAGCGTATCATCCACAACGACCACTGGCACACCTTCCGGCGGCGTTCCTTCCCTTTCCGCCCACAGTACGGCGGCGGCTCCTTTTTGCACCGCTTCTTGCACGAAATCGTGGCCGTTAAAGGTCGCACCGCGCAACGGAACGTACAAGTTGCCGGCTTGGATCGTCCTTGTGTCGGTTGACACACCGCTTACGACCATATTCTCCCATTCCGGCTTTAAACACTGTCCGTCAGCCATTTCGGCGATTTGCCGCACTGTCCGTTTGATCATCGGCTCTCACCTCTTTTCTTTTTTGAACGTGTACGTGATCGTCTGCTTTTCTTGATGTCGTTCCAATGCGAGCGCGATAAGCCGTTCAATCAGCTCCGGGTACGGCACACCGCTGTGCTGCCAAAGAAGCGGGAACATGCTGTATGGCGTAAAGCCTGGCATCGTGTTCACTTCGTTGATATAAACAGCGCCATCTTCGGCGAGGAAAAAATCGACGCGCGCAAGTCCAGACAAATCCAGCGCCTGAAACGCCGTAATGGCCATTTGTTTGATCGTCTCATACTGTTCTTTCGTTACGTCCGCTGGGATGATCAATTCGGTTTGCCCGTCTTCGTATTTCGCTTCATAGTCGTAAAATTCCTTTTTGGGAACAATTTCGCCAACGACCGAACAAATCGGCTCATCATTTCCGATCACGCCGATTTCAATTTCGCGGCCGACAATCGCCTCTTCAATAATAATTTTTCGGTCATACTGAAATGCCTCGATAAATGCGGCTTTTAAATCGCCGCGCTGCTTGCATTTGGAAATGCCGACGCTCGAACCGGCGTTGGCTGGCTTGACAAAGCACGGGTAGCCAAGCTCTCGTTCGATCCGGTCATACACCGTCTCGCCTCTTTTTTGCCAATCGTACTTCGTCACGGCGATATATTTTGCTTGGCGCAACCCGGCCTGCGCAAACAAGTTTTTCATCATCACCTTATCCATGCCGACCGCGGAAGCAAGCACCCCGTTGCCGACATACGGAATGTTCAATATCTCAAGCAACCCTTGCACCGTTCCGTCTTCGCCGTTCGGCCCATGCAAAAGCGGGAAAATGACATCGATCGTTTCCTCGTTTCCTCCCGCAGCCGAATCGGCAGCCGGAACTTGGTTCAAGGAAACCGGAATCAAGGCGGTCGCCGCCGAAGTGAATTGCAGCTGCTTGATTTCCTCGATCGGTCCGGTCAACTGTTCGCCCTTGATCCATTGACCTTCCGGTGTAATATAAATCGGAATGACATCGAATTTATGAGGATCAATGGCGTTCATCACCGCCATCGCCGTCGACAACGATACTTGGTGCTCCGGTGATTTGCCGCCGTATAACACGCCAACTTTCGTTTTCATCATCGTTCCTCCTCTTTCCTTGGCCATCGTTCCTATTGTAACACGTTTCGCGCCCAACGGTCTGATATTTTATATGTACGATGCAGGTTGTTTCGCCACCCCCCATAAGCGATAAGGAACAAAAAAGTGAGGGTGTTTCCAAAGGTGGTTCTTCTTTCAACAAAGCACAACATATCGTTTTCCAGCATTTGTTTTACACGTATATACAGGAATAAGAAAAGGTGCCCCGACCGTTTTGGGACACCTTCTGTCGCTACGGATGCAACACGCGCCAAGCCATGCGTTGCGGCATGGCCGCTACCACTTCGGCGAGCGCTTCTTGCCCCGTTTTTTCCACGCCGGCAAAATAATCGGACACACGGCGGAAAAACCGGTTTTTCTCCACGTCATCCATCAACAAGCGAAGCATGTGCTGCTCGCCGCTTTCTGGCCCGACCAAATGATAAATGAGACCATTTTGCTGTAAATATTGCAAATTGATGCGCTCCTGCCCAGGCAAGCAATCGATCGTAAAAATCGGAATGCGCTTATGAAGCAACTCGCTGACCGTCACCCCGCCTGGTTTCGTAATGACGGCATCCGCCTCTTCATACAGCCGATTCATCTCTTCCGGGTCAGCGATGTATGGAAGCGGCCGGATATGAGGCAGCTGCCAGCTGGCGATTTCCTCGTACAGCTGGCGATTGGCGCCGCACAGCACCGAATAGCGGAACAACGTTGACGTGCGGGCCGCCCGCAAAAACGCCAGCATATTGCCAAGCCCTTGGTTTCCACCGGCGACAAGCACATGAGCAGGCTGCCGCTTGCGTCTCGCTTCCGACCGATTCATAAACACATCGTGCACTGGGATGCCAGTGACGATGATGCGTCCTTTGTCAACCCCGTACTTCGTGATCAGCTCCCATTTCGCCTCTTGATGGGGAACAAAATGATAGTCAATAAACCGTTTCCCCCAGATGCTGTTCATAAAAAAGTCGGTGTAGACATTGACAACTGGAACCGTCAGCACCCGTTTTCGCTTCAGCCGCTGCAAAATGCGCGACGGAAACGAATGGGTGCAGACGATTAAATCCGGCCGTTCTTCTTCCACCATCTTTTTCATTTTGCTTTCAAAATAAGGCAGCCATGGCTCAAACGAAATGAACTCAAACCGGGGCGGCTCTTGGTACATCAGCGTTTTGTACACACGGTGGTACGAAGCAGGATGCGAGCGAATCCAGCGCAAGTAGGCCTCTGACACCATTTTTTCCATCAGTTCATTGCAATAGCTCAAAAAATCGATCTTTTTGCTTTCGACCGCCGGAAACTGGCGGCGCAAAAAATCCATCAACGTATCGGCTACTTTATGGTGTCCCGTATTCATTTGAAACAGCGGCAAAAACAATACTTTCATCATCGATCGCACCCTTTAGCTTTCGAAAGATTTTTTGCGCCTCCGCTGCCCAACCCATGCCGCAAGCAAAAAAAGCAAAAACAACGCCAAACCGGCAAGCGGAAAAGAAATCAGGGGGATATGGATGCGCTGGCCGAGCCAAAGCCCCGCCGCGGTCAACGGAACTGCCCAACCTGCCGTTCCAAGCGCCGACAGCAACAAAAACGGCCCGAACGGAAACCGGCTCACTCCCGCCATATACGGGCAAATTTGCCGCACCCCGGGAGCATAGCAGCCGAACAAAATCCCCCATTTGCCATAGCGGCCAAACCAGCGGCGAGCCCGCTCCCAACGTTCAGCCGTAATTCCGACGCACTTGCCGTACTTTTGCACAAACGGCGCCCCCCACCACCGGCCGGCGCCGTATGCCGTCACCATGCCGGCCATCGCCCCGCCCCAGCATGAAGCGAGCGACGGTCCAAGCAGCAACTGCTCCTTGGCAACCATCACGCCGACCAAAAAGAGCAAGCTTTCCTCCGGCGCCGGAATGCCGACAATGCCGCAAAACAAAAATAAAAACAGCATCACATATCCATATGACTGGACATACGGCAACCATACGCTTGTATCCATAGCTCCCCCGCTACATCGCCGAGATTTGTGTATTAGTTTGCACATTTCTCAGTTCCGTAATCGTCACCCAACGCATCTTTTTCGCTGCTTCATCCTTAAACAGCAGCTCGAGCGCTGACAACATTTGCTCTGGCGCGCGTTTGTCAGCACCTAACGCATCCCCATTGTCATGAAGCACAATCACCGCCCCGCCGCGTATGGACGAACGCAAGCGGCGGAACAATTCCATTGTACCAATTTTTTCGTTCCAATCGCCAAGAATATGCGACCATAACACCGTTGTATACCGCTTTTGCACGATCGGCGTCCAAGCGTTAAAATGCCCCCACGGCGGGCGGTAATACACCGGGCGTTGGCCCGTCGCCCGCTCAATCGCCGCAGCGGCGCGGCGCACCCCCCAATCCAACCAAATCGGCGGCAACAGCCAATTGCTGATGTGGCGGTAATTATGAATCCCAATTTCATGGCCTTCTTCGGCCATCCGCCGCACAATATCCGGATAGCGCTCGACTTTGCGGCCGACAACGAAAAACGTCGCCTTCACGCCATATTTCTTTAATAAATCAAGCAACTTTGGCGTATAATACGGGTCGGGGCCGTCATCAAACGTCAGCGCCAGACAATCGGATGCCGTCCCCTCCCGAAACAAACGCACCCGCTTTTTGCGAATGATGATCGTCGGTACAATGCCATAAATGGCAATTCCCACAATGAAACAAACGAACAGCCAAACCCACATGGCATTCACCTCTTGATTGTACTTTACCAATATTTCTTCTCTCTGAAAATAGAAAAATGAACTTTCTGTATTCGAGATCATCACGCTGCAGATGTTTTATCATATAACAAACAAATGAGAAATCGAAAAGAAAATCATGAAAATTTCATGCAGACCGTCCAGTTTTCTTACTATACGAAAAACGCCACCGCTTGGTTTCCTCCCGAAGCTAGGTGGAATCTGCTATAATACATAACGATACACGAGCGATTAAAAAAAGACAGGTGATCCGCATTGCGAAAAAAAATCATCTTAACCGGCGGCGGCACAGCCGGCCACGTGATGGTCAACGTCGCCCTCATCCCGAAATTGAAAGAGCTGGGATGGGATATCGTTTACATCGGATCTCATCAAGGGATTGAACGGGAGATTATCGGCCGCATCGACGGCGTCCCGTACTATTCGGTTTCGACCGGAAAACTGCGCCGCTATTTTGACTGGAAAAACTTTAAAGATCCATTCAATGTGCTGAAAGGCGTTTGGCAGGCGTACCGCCTGATCCAAAAAGAAAAACCGGACGTCGTCTTCTCAAAAGGCGGATTCGTCTCCGTTCCCGTCATTCTCGGCGCTTGGCTGAACGGTGTGCCGTCGGTGATCCATGAATCTGACTTAACCCCGGGGCTTGCGAACAAAATCGCTATGCCGTTTGCGACAAAAATCTGCCTCACCTTCCCGGAAACGAAGCAATACGTCAATGCCGATAAAGCCGTCTACGTCGGCGCCGTCGTCCGCGAAGAGTTGAAGGATGGCAACGCCGAACAAGGGAGGAAGATGTGCCAGTTCGACGGAAAAAAACCGGTCTTGCTGGCGATGGGCGGCAGCTTAGGCTCGAAAAAAATTAACGACGCCTTGCGCGCCAACCTATCGACGCTTCTTGCCGAATTTGACATCATCCACATTTGCGGCAAAGGAAACATCGACCCGAGCCTCGCAGGCCAAAAAGGATACAAACAGTTCGAATACGTCAATGAAGAGCTGCCCCACTTACTCGCCTTGGCCGACATCGTCGTCTCCCGCGCCGGGGCGAACGCCATTTTCGAACTGCTCTCCTTGCGCAAGCCGATGCTGCTCATCCCGCTCTCGAAAGCGGCAAGCCGCGGCGACCAAATTGCAAACGCTCGTTCGTTTGAAAAAGCAGGCTATGCGGAAGTGCTGATGGAAGAGGATTTAACGAACGAATCGCTGCAAGCCGCCATTCACCGCCTATATGAAAACAAAGACCGCTACCAAAAAAACATGGAGAAAGCCGGCGCGAGCGATCCGCTGCAAACGCTGCTTGCAATCATTCAAGACACCGCCCGTTTGTAAAAACAGGCGATGCCCGATGCGGCCAACCACGGCCGTTTTTCGGCATCGCCTCGTTTTGTTTTCATCACCACACAACGAGCCTTCTCCTTTACACCGGCTCAAGCCGATAACGGTTGATACGGAACACATGGTCGCACAAGAGATCGATATCTTCATGATGTTGTACTGGAATTGTGATGCTGGCTCAGTCTTAGCACTCAGCTAGCACTACGGGTTATTTTTATTCAAATTTTTTCTCTTTCCATTTCCTTCCCCCAACCAGAAAACCGCCCGGCGGAACAACCCCGCCAGGCGGCACGACTAGAAGTATAAGAAATAAATGACAACGGCCAGCACGATCCGATACACCGCAAACGGCACGAGGCGGATGCGGTTGATGAGCTCAAGGAAAAAGCGGATCGCGAGCAAGGCGAAGACAAAGGCGCTAAAAAAACCGGCGATGAAAAACGGGATATCGGCGGCGGTGACATATTGCCAGTTTTTCAACAGCGACAGCCCGCTCGCCCCAGCCATGATCGGAACAGCCATAATGAACGTGAAATCGGCGGCGGCGCGATGGCTCATGCCGACAAGCACCCCGCCAGAGATCGTCGAGCCGGAGCGGGAAAAGCCGGGCCACAAGGATAAACATTGCATCAAACCAACAAAAAACGCCTGCTTGTACGTAATTTGGTCGACCGTCTGCGTCCGCGCGGCTTTTTTGGCGAATTTGTCGGCGGCGATCATCAACAACGCGCCGAGCACAAGGCCGATCAGCACCGTTTTTGTCGAAAACAAATGTTCATCGATGTAATCTTCAAACAAGACGCCGAGCACCCCAGCCGGCAGCAGGCCAATGATGACGTGAATGAGGTTAAGGCGCGGATGTCCGCCCGGATGGCGGCCGCGAACGCCAAGCAAGTCGAGAAATCGGTCTTTAAACACGACCACAGCGGCTAAAATCGAGCCGAGCTGAATGACGACTTTAAATGTATTCGCCGCGTACTTGCCTAAAAACTCTGTGGATTTCAGCCAAAGATCGTCGACAATAATCATATGGCCGGTCGAGGAAACAGGGGCGAACTCGGTCAGCCCTTCGACCATTCCTAAAATGATCGCCTTCCATAATTCCATCCAGTGCATGTCCTTCCATCCTTTCTGCGCGGGGTCGTCCTTTCTATACATATGGGCCAAGCGGGTGGAATAACACTCCGCTTTTGGCCGCGCCTGCTCTATTGTACTACAAATCTTTGTCTTGTACTACCCGCGCTTTTTCTAGGCAGCGACCTTGTTTTCGAGACAGAATCATCGACTTCCTGTTGCTAGTCAATGGGACGGGCCGGACGCTTCCCCTAACTCCCCGCGCCGCTCTAAGTAATGATACAAAGCGCCGAGCAAGTTCGCATCGTTTTTGAATTGGCACGTCTCCACCACCGGCTGGACTTTGGCAATTGGAACGAGCGACAATAACACCGAAAGCCGCTTGTTGATTTCGTCGACGAAATCGGGGCGGCTGCTAATGGCCCCGCCCAAAATGATTTTTTCCGGGTCGTATGCGTACTGCAAGTTAAAAATCCCTTGGGCCAATGAAAAATAAAACCGGTCAATGGCCTTTTGCGCGGCTTCATCGCCTCTCTCGGCCAACGCAAATACTTTTTCTCCGTCCAGCTCCCTCTCCGGCATCCCCTTTTCCTCAGCCGCCATCCGGATCAGCGCACTTGTCGCCGCCAGTTCGCTCCATGTTTTGCATTCGATCCTTCCGTTCCCATAGCGGACATCCATCAACATATAGCCAAATTCCCCGCCGTGCAAATGCGCCCCTTTATGGATGCGTCCGTCTTTCACGATCGCCCCGCCAATGCCGGTGCCGACAATGACAAAGGCGATGTCGCGGCAGTGCCGCCCCGCTCCTTTCCATAATTCACCGAGCGCTGCGCAGTTCGCGTCATTTTCCAGTTCCACCGGCAGGCCCGTCGCTCCGCCGAATACTTCTTTAAAGTTTGGGCCGTGAATGCACGGCAATGCGCTGCTTCCGCCGATGATGCCAAGATCGCTGTCAACGCTTCCTGCGGAACTGATCGCGATGCCGGAAAGTTCATAGTTCGCCTGCGCCTGGCGGACGGCGTTAAGCAAGTCATCGCGAAATTGATGAAAGTCATGCCGCTCCGAACGGTAACGCCCCTTTTCGAAAAAGTCGCCATGCTCGTTCATGACGGCATGTTTGACATATGTGCCGCCAATATCAAAAACGATATAGTAACGCACCGATGACGCCTCCTTCGTTTATGATCTTTCCTCTCTTCTAGCTCCATTAGGCTTAGCTGTTTCTCCGCTTTTATGTATTCGCCGTCGGTCCATCCGCTCCTCCCCGCCGCAATGAAAGAGGCCGCTCCACTTGGCGGGAGCGGCTCGTTTCTGTTATCGTTCATATCCCATCGACAACGCTTTTTGCGCGTTGCGGACGTCGTTGTGAAGGAGCTGGACAAGATCGTACGCTGGATAATAACTGCGTTCATACATATAGTTGAACGCTTTTTCGTGCGTGTCAATGGCTTTGAGCAGATGTTTGACAAACGTTTTGCGCAGCACCGGCGTCGCCGCCTCGGTAATGGCAGCAGCATAATTACGCACTGCCGTTTTTGAAAAGCCAAGCAAATCGCCAGCGTGCAAGGCCCGGTCGCCATCATCATGGACGCGGCTTTCTTCCATCATCGGTGCCGCCGGGATGAAGGCAAGCAGCTCGCGCAAGTTCGTTTCCAATCCTTGAATCGTTTCCGTATAAAGCCCTTTCAACTCAGGACAGTCGATCTTGCCGACAGCCCTTTTCATTTTCATTAACGCGTTGGCCTGAAAAGCGATCAATTCATGCAGCTCCAACGTTTCATGCCATGCCAAATGGCGATGGCCGTGCATTTGCCCATGCATATGGTTCATCACGCTTCCCCCTTGTTTTTTATCAGTTCATTTCCATTTACTGTTATATGCCTATAAAAAGGAAACGGTCACCATTGTACGGGCCTTCCGTATCGGCAAAAAAGGCGTCCCGCCTCAGGCGAAACGCCTTCCTCCATCCTGTTTACAGCCAATCCCCGCCATCAAATCCATCGCCGCCGTCAAACCAGTCATCGACATCCAGACCGTCAGCCACATCATCAACGGCATCGTCGAGCAGCTCCTCCGCTACCATTCCCGCCAGCATCCCGGCCGCAAACCCACCAATGGCACCAGCCCACCCGTGTCCGCCATGATGCGAATGATGGACGGGTGGATAATGGCCTACTGGATGGCTATAGATTGGCGAATGCGGCGTTGCCAATGGATGCCCGCTCAGCTGGCCGAACGCCCCGGCCGCCCGCACCGCCTCTTCAATGGCTTCTCGAAGCAGACGGGCTGCCGTCGCCGAATCGCGAAGCTGTTCATGAGTGATCAACAGCTCCCGTTTCATTTCGCGTTCCCCGCCAAAGCCGTGGCGGACGTCGATCTCCATATACAAACGCACCCCTTCTCCCTCGACGAGGGCAAAAAACTCGACTTCTTGGACGATCCCTTGAAATTCGCTCGTCGGGAAGAACGCAAATTCCTGGCCATGCGGCGTAATGCTCCCAGATGTCGCTTTCTCCCGGAATCCCAGGGCGGCCAAAGCGGAAAACACTTGCTCCAAGGCCGTCGGCGGCAAAATGTGAATGGCGTCTTGGTCATATGCATCCGCCCCATCGGCAATATCGAGCCGGGTGACGAACGTATAACGGACCGTTGGGCGGCTGATCGGCAAATGGAGCGGCAGTGCGTACGAAAACGGGAGCACTTTCCGCTCACCGGGCTGAATCGTAAACGAGGAAGCGACCGGGATCACCGCTGCGGTTCGGCGATATGCCTTTCCTTCCGCGTGCACCTCCAATTGCAATACGACATCTAGGTTCCGAATGTGTTGGGCGACCGAACCACCTTCCAGCAAAAATTCCCCTTCCAACGTTTCACCAAGGCGCACATGAGGGCGATGCAGCACGAGATCCACTTTGGCAGCGCCAATGCCGAATTTCGATAAAAACTTTTTCCACATCGGACCTCTCTCCTTTTTCATCAACCTATTTTCACATTTGAATTACGAACGAGCCGCCAAAATGGTGTCACCGAAATAATTTGATCAACCCTAGGACAATCAACACAACCCCAGGCAGCATTGTCGCCTTTTTCATGATTCCCGTTTTCGACACCATGTACCCCAACGATAAGCCGACTCGGATGAACATGAGAGTAAATACGCCAACCAACAGGGAAAACGAAAGCGGCGGGAAATGCAAAAGCGACGAACTGATCCCGGCGCCAAATGAATCCATCGACAAAGCGATCCCGATCAACAACGCTTCTTTTTGGCTGATCGTGCCTGAACGATCAAGATCCCCAAGTTCAGGCCGTTTCAATACTTGAACAGCGCCGCTGAATCGGTTAGCCTCCCCTGTTCCATCACATTCCATAGAGGAATCGCTTCCGTCTCCCTTTGGCTTATAGACGTTATAAATCGCCCAACCGCCAAGCGCCATGAGAATGACCGAAGCAAGCCCTCTCTCAACTTGCAATGGCAAAACAAGCGCCAACAGACGGCCGATGTTCATAGACACAAACACCATCATTCCAGACATGCATGCAATAAGCGCCAACGAAAAGCAGGAAAAACGGACACCACCCATTCCATACGTAATGCCTACGCTCAAGCTGTCCATGCTCACGCTGAAAGCGAGCAAAATCATGGACACCCATAACCACATAGGAATCCCCCCTGCGGTACGATATGCAATTTCGTACGGAGAGGGGACTTTTTTGCCATTCGACACGCATCGATTTCCGGGGAAATGTTTCCCCTTTTCTCGACATTATTCCCGCAAATGATACGGCAATGTCGCAATAACGACATCTTTTTTCATAATCAGAAAAAAGCGTAAAATGATTGCGGTTTGGTTATGCAAAAACGTATGCCACCATTTTTTCACAATAAATTGTGGCAAGAGTACTGTCACCGGCGCGCGGTCTGCTTCTTTTTCCGCTTTCGTGATGTATTCTAACAATGGCGACAAAATGGTTCGGTACGGTGAATAGATGACTTTCAACGGAATGTCCGGATAAAACTTCTCCCACTTTTGCCGCAGCTTTTGTTCGTCTTTTTCGTCGAAAATAATCGACAGTGCCGTAATGTCGTCGGAAATGCTGCGAGCGTACTGAACGGATTGGGCGACAACTTTGCTGACGCCGGAAATGGGAATAATGACTTTTGGTTTCAACAGTTTCCCGCGCTGTTGCCACTCCCGTTCGTCAAGCCGCAATTGCTCGCCAAGTTTTTTGTAATGCTCGTGAATTCGGATGAACATCCAGACGAACAACGGAATCGCCACGATGACGATCCAGGCCCCCTGCGTAAATTTAGCGATCATCGTGACGAGCGTGACGATCCCGGTGACCACCGCTCCCGTTCCGACGGTGAGCAGCACGCCGAATTTCCGTCCTTCTTCCCGATTCCATAATTTTTTAATCAACCCACTCTGGCCGATCGTAAAGGAAAGAAAGACGCCAACCGCATAAAGCGGGATGAGCGAATGGGTTTTGGCATGAAACGCGATGATCAATGCGATCGCCAGCACGCTCAACAATATAATGCCATTGGAAAACACAAGGCGATCGCCCCGTGCCGCCAAGCTTCTCGGCAAAAAACCGTCCTTCGCCATAATCGACGTCAACTGCGGAAACCCGGCAAAACTCGTATTCGCCGCGAGCACTAAAATGACCATCGTCGCCAGCTGAAACAAGTAAAACAAAAGACCATTCCCAAACACATGGCGTCCGATTTGCGAAATGACCGTTTGATGCTCGGTCGGAGTAACGCCGAATCCCGCCGCCAACACGGTGATGCCTAAAAACATCACGCCAAGCAATGTGGACATCCATCCCATCGTAATGGCGGCGTTTTTTGAACTGTCTGGCCGGAACGCCGGCACGCCGTTGCTGATCGCTTCGACCCCAGTCATCGCCGAACATCCCGATGAAAAGGCGCGCAGCAAAATAAACAAACTGTAACCGGACGCAAACATGTGAGCTGTGGAAGCATGCTCATGCATCGTAAACCCATGCCATCCTTCCTGCCACAACTGCCACCCGCCGACAGCGATCATCACAAGAACGAAGCCAATGAACACATACGTCGGGTAGGCGAAAACCGTTGCGGATTCGGTAATGCCGCGTAAATTGAGCACCATTAAAAGCAAGACAAGAGCGACAGCGAGCTCCACTTTCCACGGCAGCAGCCCCGGAAACGCCGATGTCAGCGCGGCGACGCCGGAGCTGATGCTGACGGCGACAGTTAAAATATAATCGATCATCAGCGCCGCCCCGGCCACTAAACTAATTTTCGTCCCCAAATGGTCGCGGGCGACGACATACGCCCCGCCGCCGGACGGAAACGCGTAAATGATTTGCCGATACGACAAGGTCACTAACAAAAGCAATACTAAAATCGCCACCGCGATCGGCAGCGAATAGAAAAAGACGCTTGTCCCTAATAAAGCAAGCACAAGCAAAATTTCTTCCGTCGCGTAAGCCACCGATGACAGCGCATCGGAAGAAAAAACGGCCAACGCTTTCCATTTCGGCAATTTTTCATGTTTGAGCCGTTTTGTCTCCATCGGTTTCCCAATCAACAAACGTTTTAACGAAGCCATGCTTCCGTTCCTCCCAAAGCATATTCGAGTTGATTCAAAAAGAAAAAACCGCTGAGGACGCGCTCAACGGCTACGTTTGGTTCAAAACCATACTCGTCCCTCCCCAAAGCGCTTGCGAGGTTAGCTGTCGGGTTCGGGCTTGGAGAGATGCCCGTCCTTTCGGATTCACCCCTAGCAACGAGCGTTGCAACAAGTGGGTCCCCCGCTCCATGACGGATTCAGCGCTAAATATTCAGTTGTTTCTGCTTCCATATATTACTCCTCCCCCTTTTCTCCGTAAACAGTGAAAAAGCGGAAAAAACAACGATTTTCTCTGCCTTTGAGCCGCTTTTTCGCATAAACCGTCCTTATCTTTATGCTTTCTTTCTTTTTCCTGTCTTGCCTCTATCCAATCATAATTTTCCCTTTCGGATAGCGGAACGGATCAGGCTGACGGCGCAGCGTGACCGCGTACGCGATCGTCAGCGGACCGACGCGGCCGGCAAACATCGTCAAGATAATGACCGCCTTTCCGAGCGGAGACAATTCAGGGGTTAATCCCATCGATAGTCCAACAGTCCCAAACGCCGATGTCGCTTCGAATAAAATCATGAAAAAGTCTTTTCCCTTTTCGGTAATCGTCAACACCATCGTCACAAGCATGACGACAAACAATCCGCTCATGGTCACGGTCAGCGACTTGTATACCGTATCGTAGACGATTCGTTTTCGGAACAAAATGACGTCTTCCTTCCCGCGGATTTGCGACCAAACCGCGCCGAGCAAGGTCGTAAATGTCGTTGTTTTGATTCCTCCGCCCGTCGAACCCGGGGAAGCGCCGACAAACATGAGAAAAACGATCAAAAACAGCGTCGGTTGCGTCAAATCCGGGATGTTAAGCGTATTCGAGCCCGCCGTTCTCGGAGTGACCGCTTGGTAAAACGCGGACAAAAACTTGCCTGAGAGCGACAGCGGCCCCATCGTCTTCGGATTGTTCCACTCCAGCAGCAATATCAGCGCCATGCTGGCAAACACCAGCCATGCCGTCGTGATGACCACCACCTTCGTATGAAGAGACAGCCGCCGTGTTTGCCGGTACTCATACACTTCATTCATGACAATAAATCCGATGCCGCCCAGTATAATTAAAATCGGCACGACAAGGCTCACGACCGGATCTTCCACATAGCCGGTCAAACTGCGAAACTCGCCCATCAAGTCAAAGCCGGCGTTGTTAAAGTTGGAAATCGCATGAAAGAACCCAAAGTACACGGCTTTCCAAAACGGCATATCGAACGAGAAACGAATCGCCAACAGCAATCCGCCGATGCCCTCAATGACGACGGTAAAAACGAGAATGCGTTTCACGAGCCGAACAATCCCTTCGATGCTCAGCTGATTGAGCGCCTCTTGCAGCAACAACCGCTCTTTCAAGGAAATCCGCTTGCCGAGCAAAAAGGCAAACAACGTAGCAAATGTCATAAATCCAAGCCCGCCCACTTGGATCAGCGCTAAAATGACCAGCTGGCCGAACAACGTGAACGTCGTCCCCGTATCAACCACAACAAGTCCGGTCACGCACGTAGCAGATGTCGCCGTAAACAAGGCGTCTAAAAACGGAAGTCCTTTTCCGTCAACGGTCGCCGTCGGCAGCATCAACAAGAAAGCTCCAACCAAAATAATCAAGGCAAAGCCGGACACTAATACTTTCGGCGGATCGAAAAATTTACGGTTCGCATTCAAAGCCCCATCCCTTCCCCCTCGCTCACATAATCGCCTCTTTATAGTTGTGGATGATGCATAGAAAAAATATACCAAAAACAAGCTTGTTCGGGTACTCTAAACCATTTTCATCATAACATTCTTTCTGCATAATAAAATGGATAAAGGGCATGGCCACCGACTTCAAGAATGTGGATGCATTGAAACCTTTTCCGTCTCCGTTCGTCTATATGAATGGCAAATGGCAGTCCGACTGGGACCACACAGGCATTGAAGCGCGGAAGGGGGCTTGCACCAGTCCCATAAAAACATTCCATTGACTTTTGGCAACAGACGTATTATGCTACTTGACATGGAGACGTTCCGATGTAAAATCATGTAAGAATAAAACGTTTGTTGCTGTGGGCAACGGCTGTTGATATAAACATAGAAGCATCGTTAAGAATACGAGGCAAAGGAGGAGAAGAGGACGTGAAGGCAATTTGGGAAAAATGGTTGAAAAAATGTCGTTCTCTCCCTAACCAATACATTGGCTTTTTTATTTTTGCCGTGCTCTTATTTTGGTTGAAGACGTACGCCGCCTATTTAGCGGAATTTAACCTTGGCATCAGCAACTCCATGCAGGAGTTTTTATTGTTCATCAACCCGATCAGCTCGGCGGTATTCTTCCTTGGGTTGGCGCTGTTGGCCAAGGAAACGCGTGTGTACAAATGGCTCATTATTATTAATTTCGTTTTATCGTTCATTCTATACGCCAATATCGTTTATTATCGTTTTTTCAGCGATTTTATTACATTCCCGACGTTGACGCAAACGAAAAACTTCGGCGATCTCGGCAGAAGCATTTGGGAGTTGCTCCGCTGGTATGACGTGTTCTATTTCTTGGATACGATCATTTTGGCGGTGATCGTTTTCTCGAAGCGATTCTCGCTCCCGGAAGTGCAGGCCGGCCGATTCAAAAAAGGCGCCATTTTCGCTTCGGCCATTCTGATGTTCAGCATCAACTTGGCGCTCGCTGAGACCGACCGCCCGCAGCTCTTGACAAGAACGTTCGACCGCAACTATATCGTCAAATATTTAGGCGTGTACAACTATTTGATTTACGATGCGTTCCAAAGCATGAAATCATCGACGCAGCGGGCGTTCGCAAACAAAAGCGACATCACGACTGTGCTGAACTATGTGCAGGCGACGTATGCCAAACCGAACCCGAAATATTTCGGCGTGGCGAAAGGGAAAAACGTCATTTACATTCATTTAGAGTCGCTGCAAAACTTTGTGATTAACTATAAGTTGAACGGTGAAGAAGTCACCCCGTTCTTAAACTCGCTCACCCGCGATCCGAACACGTTCTATTTCGATAACTTCTTCCATCAAACAGGACAAGGGAAAACGTCGGATGCGGAGTTTATGCTCGAAAACTCGCTGTTTGGCTTGCCGCAAGGCGCTGTCTTTACGACGAAAGGACAAAACACGTATCAGGCGGCTCCGGCCATTTTGCACCAATACGGCTATACAAGCGCCGTCTTCCACGGCAACTACAAAACGTTCTGGAACCGCGATGAAATTTACAAGTCGTTCGGCTTTGACCATTTCTTTGACGCCAGCTACTACGATATGAACGACGAGGACGTCTTGAACTACGGTCTGAAAGATAAACCGTTCTTCCGGGAGTCGATCCCGCTATTAGAAACATTGAAAGAACCGTTCTATGTGAAATTTATTACGCTGTCGAATCATTTCCCATACCCGATCAGCGAGGAGGATGCGACGATCCCGCCGGCGACGACAGGCGACGGCTCGGTCGACCGTTATTTCCAAACGGCACGCTATTTGGATGAAGCAGTGAAAGAGTTCTTTGACTACTTGAAAAAATCGGGTCTGTACGACCGCTCGGTCATCATTTTGTACGGCGACCATTACGGCATTTCGGAAAATCATAACAAAGCCATGGCGCAAATTTTAGGAAAAGAAATTACGCCGTATGAACATGCGCAATTGCAACGGGTGCCGCTGTTCATCCACGTGCCGGGCATAAAAGGCGGCGTCATTCACGAGTTTGGCGGCCAAATCGATTTGTTGCCGACGGTCTTGCACCTGCTGGGCATTGATACAAAAAATTACGTCCATTTTGGAACGGATTTGCTGTCACCTGAACATCAAGAAATCGTTCCGTTCCGCAACGGCGACTTTGTCACGCCGAAGGTGACAGCGGTCAACGGCAAGTACTATGACACGAAAACAGGCGAACCTCTTGAAAGCACGCCGGAAATTCAGCGGCTCGAACAAATCGTCCGTACGAAGCTTGACCTATCGGATAAAGTCGTCTATGGCGATTTGCTCCGGTTCTATACACCGAAAGGCTTCAAGCCGGTCGATCCGTCAAAATATGATTACAATAACCGTGAAGAGGGAAGCGATCAATGATCGCCTCCCTCTTTTTTTCTAGCGCTGCAGCAGTTGCTCAATGGCCCGTTTCGCATTCACGTAACCTGCTCCATATACGTTCGGGTCTCGCCCTTTCCACAAATCGGCGCCGTCTTTTAACGCCCGCTTGATTTCATCCGGCGTTGCATTTGGTTTGGCCTGAAGCATCAACGCGACAATGCCGGCGCAAATCGGCGTCGCCATCGACGTGCCGGACATCGATATATAATGGTCACCGACCCGGCTTTGCTTA
The DNA here is from genome assembly GCF_001610955.1 of Geobacillus thermoleovorans. Classification (GTDB taxonomy): domain Bacteria; phylum Bacillota; class Bacilli; order Bacillales; family Anoxybacillaceae; genus Geobacillus; species Geobacillus thermoleovorans. Next base: position 187,207 of record NZ_CP014335.1, on the reverse strand, counting down.
TTCATCTTGTCAAGAAATGAACGCGGGGCGCGAAGCGAAATAATGTTGACCCCTGGGACGACGAGATCCGGTTTTGTCACCCCGTACTCCGTCGGCCCTCGGCTTGAAAACGACGCCACATCATCGTCGGCGCGCGTTGTCGCCGTATCATGATCGTCAAGAGCACCGACGGTAATGATGCGGTCGCTAATGCCGGGGCTTGAAATCGTCCCATAATTCGGCCCTTCATTCCCTGCCGCCGCACAGACGACAATACCCTGCTCCCACGCCTGCTCCGCGACTTGCACGAGCGGATCATCATTTTCTATCGGAAACGGCTGCGGTTCCCCTCCAAGCGATAAGGAAATAATATGGATTCGCTTGGTCAAGTTTTTCTTATTGTAATCAATGCACCACTCAATGCCGCGTATGATCGTCTCGAGCGTCCCGCTTCCCGAACGGTCGAGCACCTTAACGCCGATAAGGTTTGCCTCGTACGCCGGTCCAGCATACAGCCCATCGGACATGCGCCCGTTCCCAGCGGCATCACCAGCGCAGTGCGTACCGTGTCCGTTGTCATCATATGGCGTCGTACGCCCATTGACGAAATCTACAAAGGCAGCAATCCTCCCCTCCAAGTCCGGGTGCGGGTAAATCCCCGTGTCGACAATAGCGATCGTCACTCCCTTTCCACTCAACTCCGTCCCGTTGACCGCCACGCGTTTCGCATTGGCCGACGGCACTGCGTTGTTTAATAACGCTTTCACCGTACGGTTAAAATACACTTTCTTCACTTTTGGATGTTCAAGCAGTTGCTCAAGCGCCGCCGGCGTCACCCGTGCGCTGTAGAAGGGAACATGGCGAAAATGGTGGCGTACTTTCATACGGAAATGATCGCGTTCCGCCTTGGCCACTGCCTCCATCCCTTCAGCATTTTCGACTTCAATCAAGACGGAAAGCGTCCGCCATTTCCGCAGCCAGCGCTCGATCCAGCGGTGAAAAATGCACGGCATGCGTGTCATCGGCTTGTACATATTGACAAGCGCATGGCGGAGAGGACGGTCCAGCCGCCCCGCGTGCCGGCGGGCTAACTGCACTATTGAATAGCCAAACATGTCTTTTCCCCCTTCCTTTGTTTCTCGCTATACTCATATGACGGCTGGACAAAGGAGGAGGCGGCCTTTCCACTAGGACGAACGAACGAAAAAACGCTCGCCTAGCTGAAAACTAGGCAAGCGTTCCCGTCATTCCTCGACTTGCTCAAGCACAATCCGCTTCGCTCTTCCTAAATAATGCTCCACTTGGCGCAGCACGTTTTCCCTTTCGGCAAAAACGACGACTTGCGTCCCATCAACAATCACGCGCGTTAATGCTGTTTTTCGCTTTTTCTGCAGGCCAAATGCTCGCGCGATTCCGTTTACATGCCCTCGTGCGACCGTTCGCAGAAACTGGGTGTCATTCAGTTTTTCTGCATCCTCTTCCCGGTCAATAAACCCGTTCTCCGTGAGCACGGCTGGCATCGCGGTCTCCCTTAGCACATGAAAATTCGCTTTCTTTTTCCCACGATCGCGAAATCCCGCAGCTTTGACGACTTCTTCATGAATGGCATCGCGAATGCGGGCTGTTGCCGAATTGTCATCGAGCCGATTATAAATATAATCTTCATATCCAGTGCCGCCACCCGCGTTCACGTGAATGGAGACGTACAAATTGGCCCCCCAGCGATTGGCCCGGTCCGTCCGCTCATCAAGCGGCACCGTTTCATCTTTTGTCCGGCTCAACTGCACGGAAACTCCTTCATACTCATTTTGCAGCAGACGATTGATTTCGAGAGCGATAAACAACGTAATGTCTTTTTCCAACAACCCGTTGCCGACCGCGCCAGTATCGTTCCCACCATGCCCTGGATCGAGAAAAATTTTGACCATCTTTCTTCTCCTTTCACATTCTTCGTCGTTTAGGAATATAGCACTATTAGCATAAGCGTGGCACTCCAAAATGCCATAGATACTTCCCCAGGGCCAACAAATAAGGCGCAGTCAAAAAGAACGACTGCACCTGACATTCCCGCTGATCGACTTGTTCGATATGATGAAAGCCCCCACACAGCCATACAAGAAAACATAGACCGCTGGGCATTATACAAACTGTCCACTCTGTTGGCTTCGGCTAAACTTGTAAACAGCCAGAAGGAAAAAGGTCAGCGCAAAGGCGAGAAGAATCAACAGATGCCAATACAAACTTCCGAAAGAGCGCCCCTCCTGCAGCTTTACCAAAAAATCGAGCGCCCACCGTTGCGGTATAAAATATGCCGCTTTTTGCAAAAATTTCGGCATCAGCTCGACCGGCCAAAAACAGCCGGCCAGCATACATGTCGGCACGGTAATCAATGGCTGCAGCGCCCCGGCGGAAGCAGAGCTGTTCGCAAACATCACTGTAATCAAAGACAAGCCGATCGCGGATAAAGAGAAAAGCAGGAGCACCAGGGCCATTTGCCACATCGAAATATTAGGATCAATATGAAAGATGTTCTTCATTGCCACGATTGTCACGATGATTTGTGCCGTCATAATCAACAAATTCACCACGATATTCGATAACACATACGTTCTCGCCTGAATCGGTGTTGTCAATAAACGAGAATAGGTGCGCTCTTCTTTTTCTTTGATGATGATCTCAGTCAAATTCCCCGCTGACATCAACATAATCATGACCAAATAACCGATCGTTTGATACGTGACCCCTTTTTGTTTGGCTGTGTCGGGCAGCGAGTGAACGGACAGGCGGAACGGCGCTTGTTGATACCGTTCATACATCTTCCAAAAGAGATCACGATCCCCATTGGCCAATCGCCCCAATGTCGCCAGATGATCGATGTATTCATGCAAGTACGACTTGATGAACATCGTGATTTCCGTTCCCTTGAGCGAGACAAGTTCTATCGGCCGGGGCTGGCCGTGCTGGACGCTTTCGGAAAACCCTTGGCGAAAAATCAGCACGCCATCCATCTTTTGCGAGGTGATTTGCTCATCGACCGCTGATAACTTCACGCTTTTCACGGAGAGATGATCAAGGCTTTTCAGAAAACGGATCGTATCATCGGTAATCCGTCCTTGATCCTCATTGACGATTCCAATGCGAACTTCCTTGACAGGGTTGCCCCCGGCCGCAAACAAAGACAAAAGGATCGCCGCCAACGGAGTTCCAAAATATAACAAAAAATTGATTTTCCGACGGAACGTTCGCTTTAACGTATATCTCACCAACCAGATGACGTCATTCACCTTATAATCCCTCCCGTCTCGCTACAGATGCCACCGCGATCAATAAAAACAACGCCGCTATACCGATATTAAGCAGCATAGTTGGAACGACGCTTGACAAATCGTTCGCATACACGATTTTGAAAATCGTTTCATTCATCCAAGAAAGCGGAGACAAATGGGCATACCATGCTGTTTCATCGATCGGAAAATAAGCGCCGCCGAAAAAGGAAGACAGCTGAATGATGACCATCGCAATCGTTCGCGCCGCTCCTTCCGTCCTTGCCATATAGCTCATCCCTAGACCAAAGCTGATGGCTAAGACCACCTCGGTCAACATAAGCAACCATACGAGACTTACGTGATGCCCCCAATCGGCATGAAACACCCATTTGCTGAACAACATGACGAGTGCAACACAAAGAAAATTCGCCGCGACGTTCCCGGCCAGCTTTCCAATAAAAATCTCGCTTTTGCGAACAGGAGCAGCCAAAAGGCGATCAGCCGTCTTCCGCGTTCGCTCCCCCCGCAGCAACGAACTGCCCGGCAATGCGCTGTACAAAGCGATCATCGTCGTCATCGCCACCGCATAATAATCCATGGCTCCCGGTTTGCGCTTGGAATGCAGCGACCGTTCTTGAATATACTCATCATGCACACTTTTATTTGATGGAACAAAACCGGGCTTCACCTCTGAAACGGCCATCGCCAGCTCGTATCGGCCGACAAACGCGGCCATCACCCCCTCAACAAGACTTCCTTTGATCTTGTTGCGTTCATTGGTGTACAACTCCACTCCACGCGGGCCGATCTCGATGTATCCATCCGCTTTTCCTTCCTGCACCGCTTTCGTTCCTTTTATCCGGTCGGATGCCTTTTGAAAATCGATGTGGGCTTTCTTCCCTGCTTGGATCATCGTTTGAATATACGGCGACAACGGCCCTGCTTTTTGATCGTTGTACAAGACGTGTACATCACCGACGGAAATCGTCCAGTGAAACGTGTTGGAAAGGGCTGTTCCTAAGATGAACATCAGTACGATCGGAAACAGCAGCATAAAAAATAGCGTCCGGACATCACGAAAATCGCTTTTGATTTCCTTGGCTGCAATGCGAAAAATATTCAAAAGAAGCACCTCCCTCGCATGATGGCACTCCAAACAGCTAATCCCGCAAATTTCTCCCCGTCAGCGCCAGAAAGACCGTTTCCAAGTTCGGTGATTTGTCTTCAAGCGAACGGATTTCGACACCGTCATTGATCAGGCATTGCACAATTTCGTTTAAATTATTGACACTGATATCCGAACTGATTTTGATCATATTTTCTTCACATTGCACCGCCTTGACCCCGGGAATGTCTTGAAGATGCTGCTTGTTGAGCCGATCCATCCCCCTGATTTCCAGCCAAATATCTTTTGTATCGGTGATAATCGCTTCCAGCTGCTCCTTTGTCCCCTCTGCGATGATCTTTCCATGATCAATGATGGCGATCCGTGTGCAAATCTCCTCCACTTCCTCCATATAGTGGCTTGTATAAATGATCGTGCATCCCATCTCATTGAGCTTTTTCACCGAAGCCAAAATATAATTTCGCGACTGCGGATCGATGCCGACTGTTGGTTCGTCCATAATGATGAGCTTCGGCCGATGGGCAAGAGCGCAGGCGATATTGAGCCTCCGTTTCATTCCCCCTGAGAAATGTTTCGGATAAATTTTGCGCTTATCGCTTAAACCGACAAACTCGAGCGCCTCTTCAACCCGCTGGCGCAACTCCGCGCCGCGCAGTCCATACAACCCGGCAAAAAATTCAACATTCTCATACGCCGTCAAATTTTCATAGATGGCGATTTCTTGAGGCACGATGCCGATCTGTCGTTTGGCAAACTGGCGATGCTTGGCGATGTCCTTGCCGAGAATCTTGATTTCTCCTGCATTCGGGCGCAGCAACCCAGCAATCATATTGATAGTTGTGCTTTTTCCCGCGCCATTGGCTCCGAGGAAGCCAAAAATTTCCCCTTCGGCAACCGTAAGAGACATATGATCGACAGCGATGAAGTCACCAAATTTTTTGGTCACTTGTTTGATCTCTAAAATGTTCATCGTTCCACCTTCTTTCCATGCTTGGTATTATGGATTATAGAAAAAAAGATGAACTCCTGTAAGTGCAGGAATTCATCTCGTTGACATGAGAAAATTCACGATTTACTCATGAATCGGAAGCAACGTCGTGACAGAGAAACCGTTCGTTCCATCGACAATGACCGTGCCATGAACAGAGGCCGCCCGTTCCTCCATGCCGATGATCCCAAGTCCTTTCTTGATCTTGGCCGCACCTTTCCCGTTATCTTTCACTTCCACCTTGATGACTCGATTCAACACGTGAATTTCAACGGCAATGGCCGTGGCCTCAGCGTATTTGCTCGCATTCGTCAACGCTTCGGCAATGTTCTCATAAATCACTTTCCATTGGATTGGTGTAATCACATCCAAATCCCCTTTGCATACGAGCGGAACCGGGAGATGATGTTGGGCGGAAAATTCTTCAATGAATAATTTCACCCGATTCAGCCCGATTTGCTCGAGCGGTGGTTTGATCTGTTTTAATGTCATCCGGATTTGTTCCATGCCTTCTTTGGAAATATGGATGGCGTTTTCCAACAGTTGTTTCGCCTTGTCGCGGTCCGCATCCATCAACCGTTTGGCCGCCTCCATCTGAATGAGCGCTCCAGCGAGCGAGTGGCCGATTTGGTCATGGATGCGCTGCGACAGACGGTTCCGTTCTTCCAACTGCAACGTATATTCCGACTGCTTGATGTATTGATGATATTCGCTGATCCTTCTTGTCAGCCGATGCAAATCGTTGCGCATTTGATCCAAACGATCTTCTTGTTGTTCCATCCGCTCGATGTGCCGCTTGACTGCCGTCACGCTGACAAAACTGAACAATGCCACAAAGCCGTATAATTTCCCCGCCGATGGATCAAGCCAAATCATCGGCGTCAACAACACCGCCCCGATCCCCCAAACTCGGTGGATATACACGGAGGCCAGCTCATACCCATTGAGAGGCAGCAACAACGCCCACAGCGGCTCCACAAAGGCGGCGGCTAGAACGAGAAGAACAACGGAACCAAACGCCGCTCCCCTTTTCCAACTCATATGGCGAACGATCAGGGCAAACAGCTGAAGACAAAAATAGATCAGAGAGACTAGAACAAAGCCCGCTCCCGTTCTCTGTTTCGATGAAATGTAATCGAATGCCGCATAGCCCCATACAATCAGCTTGTAAATGATCAGCAGCGATTCCATAACATCCCCTCAGCCGACTTTTCCCGTCAGATAATAAACGGCAATTTGCGTTCGATGTTGCAGTCCGGTTTTGTCCAAAATCGATGTGATGTAATTGGCCACCGTTCCCTCGGAGAGAAATAGCTGTTTGGCAATCTCTTTATTCGAAAGCCCCTTCGCAATGAGCGCCATAATGTCCAACTCTCGTTCCGTAAACAGGCTTTTATCGATTTTCGGCGCTGCTTCCGCTTCTTCTTTTAAGTTGGACTTAATTTTGTCCATCACAATCTCCTGCATCACCACTTGGCCGTGATACACCGCTTTGATCGCTTCGCGGATTCGTTCCGGGTCCGTATTTTTTAAAAAATATCCTTTTGCGCCGTATTGAATGGCGTCTAGAATGTATTCATCATCATCAAACGTCGTCAAGATGAGCGGCTTTGTCTTCGTCTGCTCGCATAGAAGCTTTGTCGCTTCCACTCCATTCATGTTCGGCATGCGCACATCCAATAACGCGACATCAACTTCATGATGTCGACAATATTCCACTGCCTCTTTCCCATCGCCTACAGTCGCGGCGACATCAAACTCGTCATACGTGCTTAAGATGATCCGCAGCCCTTCGCGGACAAAGGGATTGTCATCGGCGATGAGCACTTTTATGCGCGGAACATGGGACGAAGAGTGATGTTCCATCTTTACCCACCCCTTTTCATCATGACACGTGCGATTTTGTGGGATCACACCTGCCCAATACCTTGCGTGCATGATTTTCATGATTTACTTTCATTGTAATGAATAAGGGGGATTTCTTCCATTGCCATTAAGGGAAATGAGCCAAAGCAAGAGGTTTCAGATACAGGCATCGGCATCGCGCCGGAGCATTTGCCTTTTTTGTTCGATCGATTTTACCGCACAGATGAAGCCAGAACGCGAAATCGCGGGGGAACCGGATTGGGTCTTGCCATTGCCAAAGAATTCGTATCGGCTCACGGCGGAACAATCGATGTCCATAGCACCCCTGGCCAAGGGACCACCTTTCGAGTCAAGCTTCCCCGCTGACGATAGAGAAGATGTTTATGGTAAAATGGAAAACAGAATTCCATAACTAGAAGGAGGAAGAGCCATGTCCCGCGCAAAAAAATGGGTGCAATATTTCCTTTCCCACCGCCATGTCACGATGGAACTGATCCACAAAATCGACGAAGCGCATTATGATTACAAACCGACGCCGACCTCGATGACAGCGAAGCAGCTGGCGACGCATATGCTGTTCAGCTTCTACAATTTCACTAACACGGCAAAACACGGCGATCCATCGCTGTTCCGGCAAAAAATCGAGGAACCGGAGACGAATTTGGCCAAGCTGGCGGAAACGTATACGGAAAAGACGAGGCAGCTCATCGAATCGATGAGCGATGACGACTTCGACCGGACGCTTGATTTAACTGCCATCTTTGGCACACAAATGTCCACAGCTCAGTTCCTGCAATTGGCAATGGACCATGAAATCCACCATAAAGGCCAGCTGTTCGTCTACGTCCGCGGCATGGGGCATACGGACTTGCCGCTGTTTGTGAAACGCGGTTAATCTCCCCCATTTTTGTTTCATCTAACTAAACGAGAAGCTTCTCCGTGAAAATAACAAAAAAAGCCGGCTAAGAAACCCCTAGCCGGCTTTTCCTTTTTGGTTGAGGCGATTTAGTCAATCAAGCAGCTTCCGTCTGCGCACATTCCGCCTTCACCCGCCAACGACCGCAACGGGGAAGCTTGTTGTTCTTCCTCCCATACTTTCTCTAGCGCCCGCCGGAACACGTCAACCGGCTGGGCCCCCGAAATCGCATACTTCCCATTCAGCACGAAAAACGGTACGCCGCGGACGCCCAACGCCGCTGCTTCTTCCTCGTCGCGGCGCACCTCTTCTGTATAACGACCACTTGCCAACACCTCTTCGGCTTCCGCCCGGTCAAGCCCGGTTGCTTCGGCGATCGCAAGCAGCACATCGCGGTCGCTGATTCGCTTTGACTCCGTGAAATACGCATAAAACAGCCGTTCCACCATTTCATTCAGCTTCCCTTTTTCCTTGGCATAATGAGCCAAACGGTGGGCGTCAAACGTATTCGTCGGCTTCATCGTCTCAAAGCGGAATGTCAATCCGACCGCTTCCGCCTGCCTGCCGATATCGGCATTGGCCCGCTTCGCTTCCTCGATTGAAATGCCGTATTTGTTAGCAATGATTTCGTGAATCGTCAATGGCGTTTCTTTTTTCGCATTCGGATCCAATTCAAAGCTGCGAAATACAACCTCAACATCTTCTCGGTGCGGAAACTGTTCAAGCGCCTGTTCCAAGCGACGTTTGCCGATATAGCAAAACGGGCAGACAAAATCGGACCATACTTCAATTTTCACGGCCATATCCTCCTCTACTTTTGACGCGCTTCCCCTCCATTGTAGCCCATTGCCGGTCGAATGGCTAACGAAAGGCATGGGGACGGACCCGCCCGCATACATTGTACTACCATGCTGTTGGGACAAGGAGGACAAAAACCGATGCATTCTCACGAACTAGGCGCCTTTCTATTGCGGATTGTCACCGGATTCATCTTTTTCGCCCATGGGTGGGTGAAATGGCAACGGGGGCTTGAGGCGGCAGCGGATTCGTTTGTTGCTATGGGCCTTCCCGGCTGGCTCGCCTACATCGTGACGATCATAGAGCTTGCTGGGGGCTGGGCGATGATGCTTGGCCTTGGCACACGCCCGATCGCCGCGGCATTTGCCGTCATCATGGTCGGGGCCATCGCCACGGCGAAAGTCGACGCCGGCTTGCTCGGCAACGGCCGGGAAACGGGCTATGAATTCAATCTCGCCTTGCTCGCTATGTCCGTATATTTGTGGCTGAACGGCAGCCGGCTTTGGTCGTTAGACACGGTCATCGGGCGGCCGCGGGGCTAAGTCGGCACAAAAACGGGTGTCCCTCACAGCGGGACACCTTTTTCTTGCTTAATAAGGCTGGACAAATCTTGTCCTTGCTTGTCGGTACACTGCTTCATCCTTTTTCCACTGTCAGCTTGACGACGCGCTCGCCGATGGCCCGAATCAACTCCGGCGGCATCGGGAAACTGACTGCAGCCGGGTCAGATGCCACCGCTGGAATCGTCGCCGCGAATTGTTCTTCCGTCATCGGATAGTCGGCAAAATCAGCCGGCAGCCCGATGTCATCGCGCAATTGGCGAATTCGCTCAATGGACTTTACCAACAGCGCTTCATTGCCTTGACCGTGATCATAAATGCCAAGCGCTTGAGCCAACAGCTTCGCTTTCGGCAAATACAATTCCGGAATCGCTTCCATCACGACTGGCAAAAAGACGGCGTTCGCCAAGCCATGTGGAATGCGAAACATCGCTCCGTACGCATGGGCGAAATTGTGCACCGGAATGGCGTTTAACGCAAAGCTGAACGCGGTGATGCCAAGCAAGCTCGCATGCAGCATCTCCAAGCGGGCGCGGATGTCCCCGCCGTCACGAACCGCCTCCGGCAAGTAGTCACGAATCAAACGGATCGCCTGCAAGGCGCATGCATCGGTGAGCGCGGTCGCCATCGGCGAGGCGAGCGCTTCAATGGCATGGGTGAGCGCGTCCATGCCGGTAAACGCCGTCACCTTCGGGGGAAGCCCTACCGTTAAATCCGGATCCAAAACGGCCACATCAGCGTTGATAAACGGATTGATGATGTTCGTTTTCAAGCGCAGCTCTTCATTATAAATGACTGCGATCGGCGATACTTCCGACCCCGTGCCGGCCGTCGTCGGGATGGCGATGTGCGGGATCGGTATGAATTGCGCTTGCGGGAACGACTCGTACCGCAGCCCGCCTGGAATCGCCTCTTTAATATCACGCAACCCTTTAAACAGGGCGTATTTCACCCCTTTGGCCGTATCCAGCACACTGCCGCCGCCGACCGCCAACAAGGCGTCAGCTCCGACAGCGCGCGCATAGCGCACCGCTTCATTGACGCATTCACTTTCCGCATCCTGGCGGATATCCAAAAAGATGCCGACAAGCTCTGGTCCGACTCCATGCGTCGTCAAGTCAAAGAGGCTCGCTACTTTTTCGACAACCCCAGCTTGCTCGAGCCCACGGTCAGAAAGCAATAGCACCCGTTTAGCGCCCAGCCCGCGAAACAAATCCGGCACGAGCGCTCGGGTGTTCGACCCGGTGTAAATTGCCGTGCGCAGCCAAAAGTTCGCTAACGTCGTCATGTTCCTTCATCCCCCTTTACTTTTTCATCATGGTGTGCAGGCGAGAAAACAGCACTTGATACCATTTCCGTTTCCCAAGCTCCGGCACCATTGATGTGTGCACATGCTTCAGCTGCGTGTAAGCATCAAGTGAATATTTGCCCATCTCGCGCCCGATGCCGCTTTGTTTGTAGCCGCCAAACGGCGCGTCATTGCGAAGCATATGCCAGTCATTGATCCAGACGACGCCAGCCTGCAGGCGCCCGGCGATGGCGTACGCCTTGTTGACGTCTCGCGTCCAGACGCCGGCCGCAAGCCCGTAGATCGTGTCGTTGGCCATCGCCACCGCTTCTTCCACGTCATGATAGCGGATGATCGACAACACTGGACCGAAAATCTCTTCTTGAGCGATTTTCATGTCATTCGTGACATTCGAAAAAATCGTCGGCGCGACAAAATGGCCGCCTTCACAGCCGGGCACTTCGACTTCATGACCTCCGCATACAATGGTCGCACCTTCTTGCTTGCCGGCTTCAATATAGGAGAGCACTGTCTCTTTTTGCCGCTTGGAGATAACCGGCCCGACGTCGGTCGCCGGATCGAGCGGATGGCCGATTTGCAGCGTCTTCGTCAGGGCGACAAGCCGCTCGACCACTTCATCATGGAGCCGTTCAGGCACAAACAGCCTTGTTCCCGATTCGCACAACTGACCAGAGTGCAAAAAGACGCCAAACAAACTGCCGGGAACGGCAAGGTCCAAATCCGCATCTTCGAGCAAAATGTTCGGCGACTTGCCGCCAAGCTCAAGCGTAACGTTTTTCACCGTTTCCGCCGCCAACGCCATAATGCGGCGGCCGACTTCCGTCGAACCGGTGAACGCCACCTTGTCAACTTGCGGATGGCGGACAAGCGCCTCCCCGACATCGGCGCCGGGACCAGCCACCACGTTGATGACCCCCGGCGGCACGAAGGACGAAATGATTTCCGCCAGCTTCAGTGTCGACAGCGGTGTGTAGCTCGCCGGTTTCACGACGATCGTATTGCCCGCTGCCAGCGCCGGGGCGATTTTCCACGACGCGATCATGAGCGGCAAGTTCCATGGTGTGATCGCCGCGCAAACCCCGATCGGCTCGCGCCAAACAAAGTTATGCGCCGGTCCGGGAAACGGCGGAATCGGCAGTGTTTCCGAAAACGGGTACTCTTGGACGATGTTTGCCATCGTTTGGAATAGATCGACCGTCTGCAAAATATCGATCGAGCTGATGCGCCGGATCGTCCCTCCGCTTGAGATTGCTTCCAAATAGGCGAGCTCTTGAGCGTTGGCGGCAATGGCTTGGGCGATCGCATTCAGCACGCGCGCCCGTTCTTTCGGTTTCATTGCCTTCCAATCGGTCTCGTCAAACGCCTTGCGCGCCGCCTTCACCGCCCGGTCAACATCATCCGCTGTCGCCTTCGCGACAGTCGCCACCACCTCTCCGGTCGCCGGATTGTATACGTGAAACGTTTCCCCGCTCGTTGCCGGCTGCCATTGGCCGTCAATGAAGAGTGGAAAATGATGCACTTGCACATGAGTGGTCATGACGATTTCTCCCTTCCTTGTTTTCGACTCTCAACCTCTAGCCAACGTTTTCGCTTTCCTCAAGACCGAACAGCTCGTCAAACGGTTTCTCCTGCGCTTTTTTCAACACTTCCATCCTCGTTGCCAGTTGGCGAGCGGTGAAATTCATGATATCGGCATGGTGGTCGGGTCCGAAAATCGAATCGTGGGCCGCTGCTTCCAACCGCTTTGCCTTTTGGTAAAGCCGAAACGGGAACGAATCCTCCTGCAGCCCGCGGCTGCCTGTTGTGACCAACGGCTCGGCACGACGCACGCTCACCACTCCTTTTCCATTTTTCTTGAAATGTCGGCTGGTGTTGTACTTCTGGATAGATGAACGCGGGGACAACCAATCAATGTAAAGGCTTACAAATAGGCTGTTGCGACAATAGGCGGGTTGCTGGCAAAAAGGCAGGTTGTAAAAATGACCAAAATGTTATGAATAGTCAATCATTTTCCCTCATTCTAGCAACCTTCCCTTTCTTTCGTCAACAAAAAGCGAATGACATTTTCCGACAATAACGCTAAAAAAACAGAGGGGGTCACAACAGCATCGAGACCTCCTCTGCCACGGCCGTATATCCGCATCGAGCTGATTTGTTATTCAATCTCTCGCACTCCTCTTGAAAGCCAGCACCTCGTTAGGACAGCACCTACTCCGGTCATGCCCGCACTTTTCCGTATTCTTTCCGCAGTTCGCTCGCAATGATGTTGCGCTGGATTTCCGAGGTACCTTCGTAAATTTTCGTAATGCGGGCATCGCGGAAGTAACGTTCGATCGGGTAGTCTTTCATGTAGCCGAGGCCGCCGTGGATTTGCACGGCCATGTCAGCGATTTTGTTGTACACTTCCGAACCGAACAGCTTGGCGATGGCCGCTTCTTTGACGACGCGCATCTTTTGGTCGACCATCCAGGCGACGCGGTAGACGGTCGAACGCAGCACTTCGATCAACATGCTCATTTCCGCCAGCATATGCTGGATCGCTTGCTGCTCGATAATCGGCTTGCCGAACTGTTCACGCTGTTCGGCGTATTCCATGCAGTATTCCAAGAGGCGGATGCACGAGCCGAGGTTGCGCGCGGCAAGACCAGCACGGCCGTTCGCTAAAATCTTCAAGGCGTTGACATACCCTTCGCCTTCTCTCCCGAGCACGTTTTCGGCCGGCACTTCCAAGTTGTCAAAAAACAGCTCAGCCGAATGCGATCCGCGCAGCCCCATTTTCCGCTCGACTTTTCCGACGATAAAGCCGGGAAAATCTTTTTCTACGATAAAGGACGTGATGCCTTTCGGGCCTTTCGACGGATCGGTGACTGCCATGACGGTAAACACATGGGCGTCGACAGCGTTCGTAATATAATGTTTCGAGCCGTTAATGATGTAGCGGTCGCCTTTGCGGACGGCGGTCGTTTTGATCGCAGCGGCGTTTGATCCGGCGCTGGGCTCAGTGAGAGCAAAAGCGCCGATCCATTCGCCCGTCGCCATCTTTGGCAAATAGCGCTGCTTTTGTTCTTCCGTGCCGAGCTCAACGATGCCGACGGTGCCGATGCCGGTATGGGCGCCGATTAACGTCGTATAGCCGTTATGCGTTTTGCCGAGCTCTTCGTAAATGGCGCATTTGCCGACCATTGACAAACCGAGGCCTCCGTACTCTTCCGGAATGCTTAATCCAAACAGCCCCATTTCTTTCGACTTTTCAATGATATCTTGCGGAATCTGGTCATTTTCCTCAATATCCATCGCCACCGGTTCGACAACTTCTCTCACAAACTTGCGGACGTTTTCTTTTAAAAATTCAATCTCGGCTGGCAGCGTGAAATCCATCTTCTTCCCCTCCCCATGATTGAATTCCATATTTTTGCGCCTTGCGCACGAGTGTCGACGCATCGACACCAAGCAGTTTCGCAGCCCGCCGATACGTCTTCGCCTTGTGAAGCGCCTTGATGATCAGCTGGCGCTCGACCTCAGCCGTTGCCTGTTTGAGCGGGATGATCTCTCCGACCGCCACCGGGCTCGCAGCTGGCTCCGGTTCAAGGTGGAGCCATTTCGCCACTTGGTGTTCGTCAATGACTGGGGAAACGGCGGTCACAAACATACGTTCTACAGCATTAACGAGCTCTCGAACGTTGCCGGGCCAGTGATAGTCCATCATCGCCGCCAGCGCTCCGTCGGTAAAGACAAGCGGTTTTTGATACTTTTCCGCAAACCGCTTTCGGTAATGGTCAACCAAGAGCGGAATATCTTCTTTCCGGTCGCGCAGCGGCGGAATGGCAATCGGCATCACGTTCAGCCGGTAAAACAAATCAGCGCGAAACTGCCCAGCGGCAACAAGCTCCTCAAGCGGCTTGTTCGTCGCGGCGATGACACGCACATTGATCCGCTTCGGCGCCTCCGCCCCCAACCTCATGATTTCCATCGACTGCAACACGCGAAGGAGCTTCACTTGCAGGTGAAGCGGAATTTCACTGATTTCATCGAGAAAAATCGTCCCGCCATCCGCCTGCTCGAAATAGCCTTTTTTCCCTTTCTTCGCCGCTCCGGTGAACGCCCCCGGCTCGTAGCCGAACAGTTCAGACTCCATCAACGTCTCGGGGATCGCCCCGCAATTCACTTTCACAAACGGTCGGGCGCGGCGGGCGCTTTGTTTCCAAATGTAGTTCGCCAATTCCTCTTTCCCGGTGCCCGACTCTCCGGTCAACAACAACGTCACATCGACAGCCGCCGCTTGGCGGGCGATATTGACAACATGCGCCATCGCTGGAGCGCGATAAATGAGATGATCTTCTTCCTGACGGCCCAACATATGAAGGAGCCGTTTCGTCTCCTCCAGTTCCGAGCGCAGCTGTTCCATCTCGGTCATATCTTTGACGTAGAGAACAACCCGCTCTGCCCGCCCATCTTCCTCGATGATCGGCACCGCGGAAACGATCCAAATATTTCCTGTTTCCATCCCCTGATGAAGCATCGAACAGGGCTGACGTCCATCAAGCGCCTGTCGAACGACCCGGTCAAGCGGGGCGGTCACCCGCTCTTGCTCCGTTCCTAGAAACAGCGCATCCCATTTTTTGTTTCGCCGTGTGATCATTCCACTGCGGTCCGTGATAGCGATGCCGTCGCTGGATGCCTCCATCACCGTTTGCAATTCATTGACGATGCGCTTGACGGTCTCAAGTTCGTTGGAGATAAATTCAATCTCGGAAATGTCTTGAAACACCCCGACCGCCCCAACGACCTTCCCCTCGTCGATAATTGGTGAGCGGTTTGTAATATAGACGCGCTTGCCGACGCGGTATTTTTCCGTATGCCCTTTGCCGGTGCGCACGACCTCGAGCAAGCCAGACGGGATCACGACATCGGTCAAAAACTTGCCGATGGCTTCTTCTTTCGTCGTCCGCGCCATTTTCTCAGCCGGTGGATTGATCGATGTAATCCGTCCTTTTGCATCGATCGATAAAATGCCGTTATGGGCGGCGTTGAAAATGGCATCCAAATGTTTTAAGCGGAGTTGTGCCACCTTCGCATATGCCGTCAAATGCTGCTCTTTCGTCAACACACCGACAAGGCGTCCGCTCTCATCGACAACGGGGCGGAGCGGACCGCCGCCAAACTCGATCACTTCCACACGGTCGTGAATGGAAAGCGGCGGCAGCGACGGGCGCATCACCTCACGCACAGTTGTTTTCCCTTGGACAAGACCGAACAACACGTCTTTGACCGCCACCACGCCGACGATTTCCTCACTGCAACGGCATACGACCATCCCATCAAGTCCATATTCAACGAATGTCCGAGCCGCTTCATCAAGGGAATCGCTTTCAAAAATTACTGCCTTTGCCTTCACCATGATGTCTCCGACCATCATTGCCATTTCCTCTCCCACCGTTCCGCCTTATTTTCTACTCAAGCAATTTTTGTGCCAAAAAAGTTCCCGCTATTCAGAAAAAACAAACCCCTAGAAGGCTGGTGAAAAACAACGGATTCGCTCGGTTTGTGAGAAATCGTAAGGAAGGAGGTTATGGTGTTGCAAGGTTTTTCAATTTGAGAAACACTGTTGGAGAGCAGCATTTCCCCTTAAATCACCAACCTTCTAAAATTCATCTTACTTGATCGCTTGTTGCCAAACAACAACATATTGTTGCAATCTCGCAACAAACAGAACGAATTTGTTGCAGTTCTGCCGTTATTCAGCTAAAAAATGTTGTTATTTCGCAACACTCATTAGTCACTTCTTTGCAACTATATAGATGCAACAAAGAAGTTTAACATATCCTTGACAGAAAAGTGGTTTGCCCATTTTCGACTGTCGAAGGCAAGCGTGTGGCTTGCCTCCGTCACGCCTTAGCGTGACGGAAGACCGAACAACGACTCGCTTCACAGACCCATTCATGGGTCTGGAAGCGGCGTTGTTCGGTCACTCGACAGTCGGATGCAATGACCGGCAAAGACGAAAAATGTTAAAGCTTTAAATTGCATCTATATAAAATTGATTCCCATTTTCAAAAAATCATTGTTTTTTTCATTGGATGCGCTATAATAATATTGATATTGATTCTCATTTTCTTGATCCGGAAGGAGGTGGCCTCATGGTCCGCCTATACGCCGAGGAGTTGACCGTCCGCTACGATGACCGGACGATTTTCGAACGCTTGTCCGTCCGCATTCCCGACCGACAAATCACAGCCATTATTGGACCAAACGGATGCGGAAAATCGACGCTGCTCAAGACGTTGACGCGCATCATTTCCCCGCAGTCCGGCGCCGTCATTTTGGACGGCCGGGCCATTTCGCAACAGCCAACGAAAGAACTGGCGAAAAAAATAGCTATTTTGCCGCAGACGCCGGAAGCGACAAGCGGATTGACCGTCGCTGAGCTCGTCTCGTACGGCCGCTTCCCTTATCAAAGAGGATGGGGCCGCCTAACGAAACAAGATTACGAAGCAATCGACTGGGCGCTTGCCGTAACGAAAACAGCCGATTTGAAACACCGGCCGGTTGACGCCCTCTCCGGCGGACAGCGGCAGCGCGTCTGGATCGCCATGGCGCTCGCTCAAGAGACGGACATCATCTTTTTGGACGAACCGACGACGTATTTGGACATCGCCCACCAGCTCGAGGTGCTCGAGCTGCTTGAACGGCTGAACCAAGAAGAAGGGCGGACAATTGTGATGGTGCTCCATGACATTAACCAAGCGGCGCGGTTTTCCGACTATGTGATCGCCATGAAGGCGGGCACGATCGTCAAAGCCGGGCCGAGCGAAGACGTCATTTGCCGCGATGTGCTTCGCGACGTGTTTGGCATTGACGCTGACATCGGCCGCGACCCGCGGACGAACAAACCGATTTGCTTCACTTATCAACTGCTTAGGGAGGCTTGATTCGTCATGAGGAAAACATGGCTTTCCTTGCTGCTTCTTTTGGCGCTTGTGCTAAGCGCCTGCGGCAACGCGGCGGACGACAACAAGAACAGCAGCGCTTCACCAAAAGAAAAAAAGCCGGAAACGATTACATACCAATCGGAAAACGGACCGGTGGAAGTACCGGCTGATCCAAAACGCGTCGTCGTCTTATCGACGTTTGCTGGGCATGTGCTGGCCTTGGACGTCCCCATTGTTGGCGTGGATTCGTGGTCGAAAATGAGCCCGCTTTTTCAGGACAAACTGAAAGACGCACAAGTGGTGACAGACGAAGACATTGAAAAAATTATGGCGTTAAAACCGGACTTAATTATCGGATTATCCAATACGAAAAACGTCGATAAATTAAGCAAAATCGCCCCGACCGTCACGTTTACATACGGAAAGGTCGATTATTTAACACAGTTTCTAGAGATTGGTAAACTGTTAAATAAAGAAAAAGAAGCGAAAGCATGGATTGACGACTTCAAACAACGGGCGCAACAAGCCGGGGAAGAAATCCGGGCGAAAATTGGCGAAAACGCAACGGTCACCGTAGCCGAAAACTTTGATAAGCAGCTGTATGTGTTCGGCAACAATTGGGCGCGCGGCACAGAAATTTTGTATCAAGAAATGAAGCTGAAAATGCCAAAAGCGGTCGAAGAGCAGGCGCTCAAACCGGGCTACTATGCCGTTTCCCTTGAAGCGCTGCCGCAGTTTGTCGGCGATTACCTCATCTTAAGCAAAAACGGCGACGGCGATACATCGTTTATGGAAACGAACACGTTTAAAAACATCCCTGCTGTCAAAAACGGCCGTATGTTCGTCGCTGATGCCAAGGCGTTTTATTTCAATGACCCGATTACGTTAGACTACCAGCTCGATTTCTTTAAAAAGCATTTTTTAGGCCAATAATGACGAGACGGGGCGTTCACGGACAGTGAATGTCCCGTCCTTTCTTGTGAAAAGGAGGAAACCGCCGATGGAAGCAAACCGCCGGCTATGGCCGTTTCGTTATACGTTTCTCTTCTCTCTTATCCTGCTGATGGCCATCTGGTTCGGATCCATGGCCATCGGCGTCGCTGATACGACTGGAGTGACGTATGGCGCGCGCTCTTTTCCGATGAACAAGGTAAACAACTGGACTTGATTCGCGAGCTCCGTTTGCCTCGGGAAACCGCGGCGGCCTTTGTCGGCGCCGGACTCGCCGTCGCTGGGGCGATCATGCAAGGAATGACACGCAACCCGCTTGCTGACCCAGGACTGCTCGGCTTAACCGCTGGAGCGAACGCAGCGTTGGCCATAACGATGGCCTTTTTTCCTTCCGCCCATTATCTCGCAATCACCATCGCCTGTTTGCTTGGGGCGGCTGTGGGAGCAGGGACGGTCTTTGGCATCGGCGCCGCCCGCAAAGGCGGCTTTTCTCCATTGCGCATCGTCCTAGCCGGCTCGGCGGTCTCAGCGCTTTTGTTTGCCGTCGCTGAAGGAGTTGGCCTTTATTTTCATATTTCCAAAGACGTTTCGATGTGGACATCGGGCGGGGTAGCCGGAACGTCGTGGAAACAGCTGTCAGTCATCATTCCGCTCATCGTGATCGGGCTCGCCATTGCCGTATGGTATTCGCGGCAGCTGACGATTCTTAGCTTGAGCGAAGACGTCGCCGTTGGCGTCGGACAAAAAACAACAGCCGTCAAAACGTGGCTGTTTTCCGCTGTGTTTTTATTAACAGGAGCATCGGTCGCCATCGCCGGCAACATCACCTTCATCGGCTTGATGATCCCTCATCTTGTGCGCGCAATCGCCGGCGCCGATTACCGATTTATCATCCCGCTGTCGGCCACGGTCGGCGCGACCGGCATGATCGTCGCTGATACGGCGGCCCGCACGGTCAATGCCCCATTTGAAACGCCAGTGGCAGCCATCGTTGCGGTGATCGGCTTGCCGTTTTTCCTGTTTGTCGTGCGGAAAAAAGGGAGGGGCTTTGAATGAGAATGCGCATCACAGCAGTGTTAGGCATGCTTTTGTTGCTTATTGCCGCAACAGCCGCCATCGCGTTGGGCACCGGCGAAGCGCCGCTCTCGTACGGACGCATCGCGCCGACACTGTTCGGCTACGGTTCGATGCAAGAAGCGTTTATTTTGTTTTCTCTCCGCCTGCCGCGCATCGTGATTACGTTGCTCGCCGGGATGGCGCTCGCCTTGTCGGGAGCGATGCTGCAAGGCACCACCCGAAATGAGCTCGCCGATCCGGGCATATTGGGCATCAACGCCGGTGCCGGCGCAGGCGTCGCTATATTCTTTTTATTTTTCCCTATTGAAGCCGGGACGTTCCTTTATGCTCTGCCGCTCGTCGCCTTAGTGGGAGCACTGTTGACGGCGGCGGCCATGTACGCCGTTTCCTACCATCAAACAACCGGGCTGCAGCCGGTATCGTTCGTCCTGACCGGGGTCGGGTTTTCGATGGCGCTCTCCGGGCTCATGATCATCCTCATTTCCGCCGCGGACCGAACGAAAGTCGACTTTATCGCCAGATGGCTTTCCGGAAACATTTGGGGCGATGATTGGCCGTTTATTTGGGCGATGCTGCCGTGGCTTGTCATCGGTGCATTGATCGGTCTATATCGGGCGAAACGGCTAAACCTTTTGTATTTAGGCGATCCGGTCGCCATCGGCGTCGGCGTTCATGTTCGCCGCGAGCGGCTCGTACTGATGGCCACAGCGGTCGCCGTCGCTGCAGCGGCCGTCGCTGTAACCGGGGGCATCTCTTTTATCGGCTTAATGGCGCCGCACATCGCCAAAATGATCGTCGGCCCGCGCCATGAGCGAGCCATTCCGGCAGCGATGCTCATCGGCGGCTGGCTGCTGCTTGCCGCTGACACGATCGGGCGAAACGTTCTCGCCGAACCGCTTCCGGCCGGAGTTGTTGTGTCATTCATCGGTGCACCATACTTCATTTATTTGTTATTGAAGCGTTGAACCTTTTGATGGCCATGAGACGGATCAAGGATGGCGGATAAGCTCGTTCAACTGCCTTCATCTTCATCTCTCTACTCCCGTTTCACTTTGAAACGGGAATTTTTCCGTTTGCGATGCGAAAAGGGCTGGCTCCAAGACCGAAAAACAGCCTTGGGCGCGCAGCCCTTTTTGGCAAAACCATTCCTTAAAATGCCGGAATTAAGAAGCCCGGCGCCGCTTCCAAAAGCGGACAGCTCCAATCAAAATGATCGCAGCAATAATGACATACACCACTTCGGCGTACATCCCAATCACTTCGGATACTTTCCCCCACGACTCACCGAGCGCCGCCCCGATCGAGATTAAAATCGTATTCCAAATGAGCGTGCCCAGCACCGACAGCCAGACAAACAGCCCTATATTCATCTTCGCCATGCCCGCCGGGATGGAAATCAAGCTGCGTACAAGCGGAACCATGCGCCCGAAAAAAACGGCCCACACCCCATAGCGGTGAAACGTCAGGTTCGCCTTGGCGATGTCTTCCGGCTTCACCCGCAGCCATCCGCCCCAACGGTCAACGATCCGCTCGAGCCGCTCAACCGACAACAGCCGGCCGATGCCGTACAGCACCAATGCCCCGGCAACCGAACCGGCGGTCGCCGCCGCAATAACGCCAGGCACCGTCAAAGACGTGTACGTCGTCATAAACCCGCCAAACGGCAAAATGACTTCCGACGGAATCGGCGGAAAGATATTTTCCAGCGCGATCATAAAAAAAATGCCGATATAGCCAAATTGCTCCATAAAATCAGTGATCCACGCCTGCATGGCGCCATTCTCTCCCTTCCGCACGGCTCATTGTATGTACGCATGTCTCTTTCCTCATAATGTATGTATATGATATGGTAGTACAAAAAAAGATCCTTTGCAAAAAAGAAAAGCAGCTTGCTTTCGCTCTCCCTTCGATATCACCGGCTTCATCGGCGTCTCGCAAACGAAAGGCCGCCCACCCCCAAGCAGATGAGGATGGACGGCACGTCCCCCTAGCAACAACCTTTCCATGATTATACCCAACCGCGGTAGCGAGCTGCTTCTGCTGTTTGGCGCAGCCCGATCATGTACGCCGCCATGCGCATATCCACACGGCGCGATTCCGCCAATTCATAGACGCGATGAAACGCGCTCGTCAATTTCTCTTTCAACTTCTCGACGACTTCCTCTTCCGTCCAATAATAGCCTTGGTTGTTTTGCACCCATTCAAAATAGGAAACCGTCACCCCGCCAGCGCTCGCCAGCACATCAGGCACCAATAGCACGCCCCGCTCCGTCAAGATTTTGGTCGCTTCCAGCGTCGTCGGGCCGTTGGCCGCCTCGACCACAATTTTAGCGCGAATATTCGCGGCATTGTCACGCGTAATTTGATTCGCTACCGCGGCCGGAACTAAAATATCACACTCTTTTTCCAGCAGCTCTTGATTGGTGATGACATTCTCAAACAGCGTTGTCACCGTGCCAAAACTGTCGCGGCGATCCAACAAATACGGAATATCCAGTCCGTTCGGGTCATACAACGCGCCATACGCATCGGAAATGCCAATGACGCGAGCTCCAGCTTCATGCAAAAACTTGGCCAAAAAGTTGCCTGCATTGCCGAATCCTTGAATAATGACCCGCGCCCCCTGCAACTCGATTCCCGCTTTTTTCGCTGCTTCTTCGATGCAAATCGTGACACCGAGCGCTGTCGCTTTTTCCCGGCCTTGGGAGCCGCCGAGCACAAGCGGCTTGCCGGTGATAAACCCAGGCGAGTCAAATTCGCGGATGCGGCTATATTCATCCATCATCCACGCCATAATTTGCGAGTTGGTAAACACGTCCGGCGCCGGGATATCTTTGGATGGCCCCACGATCTGGCTGATCGCCCGCACATAGCCGCGGCTGAGCCGCTCCAGCTCACCCATCGACATGTTCCGCGGGTCGCAGACGATGCCACCTTTGCCGCCGCCATACGGCAAGCCGACAATTCCGGCTTTGATCGTCATCCACATCGACAGCGCCTTGACTTCTTCCTCGGTGACATCCGGATGAAAACGAATGCCTCCCTTGGTCGGCCCTACGGCATCGCTATGCTGGGCGCGGTAGCCGGTAAACACTTTCACCGTTCCGTCATCCATACGGACGGGAATGCGTACGGTAAGGACGCGCAAAGGTTCTTTGAGCAGCTCATACATCTCCTCGCCGTAGCCAAGTTTGGCCAGCGCCTCTTTGATCACGCGCTGGGTGGAGAGAAACATATTTTCTTCCATCGTCTCATTCGCCTCTTTGACTCGATTTATGGACGGGACAAGACACTCGCAATCCGTTCGAACGCCCAATCCAATTCCTCTTTCGTAATGATGAGCGGCGGTGCGAAACGAATGACCGTCTCGTGCGTTTCCTTGCAAAGCAATCCTTGCTCTTTCAGCGCCTCACAGTACGGACGCGCCGGCACATGCAGCTCGACGCCGATAAATAAGCCGCGGCCGCGGATCTCTTTAATATCGTCGTTTCGGATTTGTTTTAGTTTCGAAAGGAAGTATTCGCCAAGCTCAAGCGAACGCTCCGCTAGACGCTCTTCTTCAATCACTTCGAGCGCCGCGATCGACACCGCACATGCAAGCGGATTGCCGCCAAACGTCGATCCGTGCGAACCGGGTTCAAACACCGACAAAATGTCGCGGTTGGCGACGACGCAAGAAATCGGGAACACCCCGCCGCCCAACGCTTTCCCTAAAATATACATATCGGGCACAACCTCTTCCCAGTCGCAGGCAAACAACTTCCCGGTCCGGCCGAGACCGGTTTGAATTTCGTCCGCGATGAACAGGACGTTGTTCGCTTTGCATACGTCATACGCCGCTTTTAAAAATCCTTGCGGTGGAATGCGGATGCCGGCTTCTCCTTGGATCGGTTCGACAAGAAACGCCGCCGTATTCGGTGTAATCGCCGCTTTCAACGCTTCGATGTCGCCGTACGGGATGATTTTCACTCCGGATAGCAGCGGTCCAAACCCGCGTTTATAAGCCGGTTCGGACGACAGCGACACGGCGGCAAGCGTCCGGCCGTGGAAGTTTCCTTCACAAACGATGATTTCGGCTTGGTTGTCCGGGACGCCTTTGACGTCATACGCCCAGCGGCGCGCCGCCTTGAGCGCCGTTTCCACCGCCTCGGCGCCCGTGTTCATCGGCAGCACCATCTCTTTTTTCGTCAACCGGCACACTTTTTCGTACCACGGGCCGAGCTGGTCGTTATGGAACGCGCGCGATGTGAGCGTCACCCGATCGGCTTGCTTTTTCAACGCTTCAATAATCTTCGGATGGCGATGGCCTTGGTTGACAGCGGAATAAGCGCTTAACATGTCCATATAGCGGTTGCCCTCTGGGTCTTTCACCCATACCCCTTCCGCTTCCGAAATGACAATCGGCAATGGATGATAATTTCGTGCTCCATATCGTTCCGTTTGTTCGATGAGCTGTTGCGATTTTGTCGTCATCAAAATCCCCCCTTTTTTCCTCACTCTCCACCTTCACGGACAACGTTTGCCTTCATCCGACGATTGACGGACCAACGTTCCATTACAGGAAAAGGGCGGCTGCGGCCGCCCCGCCATTAAAACATTTCCGATACGGTTTTCGCTTGCATATGGAGAATCAAATAGTCCGGGCCGCCAGCTTTCGAGTCGGTGCCTGACATGTTAAAGCCGCCAAACGGCTGATAGCCGACAATGGCCCCTGTGCAGCCGCGGTTGAAGTACAAGTTGCCAACATGGAACTCGTGCCGCGCTTTTTCGAGATTCGCCCGGTTGCGCGAAATGACGGCTCCTGTCAGACCGTATTCGGTGTTGTTCGCGATCTCAAGAGCATGGTCAAAGTCGCGCGCTTTCGCAAACGCCACGACCGGTCCGAAAATTTCCTCCTGCATGATGCGCGCGTTCGGGTCGACATCAGCAAACACTGTCGGCTGGATGAAGAAGCCCTTTGCATCGTCTCCTTCCCCGCCCGTCATGAGACGGCCTTCCTGTTTTCCGATCTCGATATATTCCATAATTTTGTTGTACGCGTTTTGGTCGATCACCGGCCCCATAAACGTCGCTTGCTCCGCCGGGTCGCCGACGTTAAGCTGCTTTGTCAGCTCGACGACGCGGCTGAGCACTTGATCATACACATCTTCGACGATGATCGCGCGCGAGCACGCCGAACATTTTTGCCCCGAAAAGCCAAACGCCGACGCGACAATCGATTGCGCCGCCAGTTCCAGGTCGGCTTCCTTGTCCACAACGATGGCGTCTTTGCCGCCCATTTCCGCGATGACCCGCTTCAGCCAAATTTGCCCTGGGTGCACTTTCGCTGCCCGCTCATAAATGCGGATGCCGACATCCCGTGATCCGGTGAAGCTGATAAATCTTGTGCGCGGATGGTCAACCAAATAGTCGCCGACTTCCGCGCCGCTGCCCGGGATATAGTTCAATACACCAGCCGGAAGCCCCGCTTCTTCCAACACTTCCACAAATTTATACGCCACGACCGGCGTTGCGCTCGCCGGTTTCAGCAGCACCGTATTGCCCGTCACAAGCGAAGCGACCGTTGTCCCCGCCATAATAGCAAACGGGAAGTTCCACGGTGAAATGACGACGCCGACGCCAAGCGGGATATAGAAAAAGCGGTTCGTTTCCCCCGGACGGCTTTCGACCGGAATGCCGTCTTTCAACTTCAACATTTGCCGGCCGTAATATTCCATAAAGTCAATCGCTTCCGCGGTATCGGCGTCCGCTTCGCGCCACGGTTTGCCTGCTTCTTTCACCAGCCAAGCGGAAAACTCGTGCTTGCGCCGGCGCACGATCGCCGCCGCCCTGAACAAAATATCGGCCCGCGCTTCCGGACTTGTCCGGCTCCAAGTGCGGAACGCCTCATCAGCGGTTTTCATCGCCCGCTCCGCCAGCTCTTTGTTCGCTTTCGCCACCCGGCCGACCACTTCCGTTTTGTTCGCCGGATTGATCGAAATGATTTTGTCCTCCGTCATCACCCGCTCGCCGCCGATCACAAGCGGATAATCGCGCCCAAGCTCCGATTCCACTTTTTTGAGCGCCGCTAAAAACGCCTCACGGTTTGCTTCTACGGTAAAGTCGGTGAGCGGTTCGTGTCTGTACGGCTGCACCATTTGGTCATCCTCCTTTTAAAGGCAAAAAAATTTTTCGTTATAAAACGGTTTCATAGTTATATTATGCAAATGATTATGGCTTTTTTCAATTGTTTTTACTTGGCGGCCTTGAGCTCCCCTTCTTCTGCGGCTAGGGGCTGAACCCGTTTTTTCGCCACAAGGTGGTAGTACCCGTAGCAAGCGAGCAAAAACGGAATGCCGCAGTAAAGCGCGATCCGTTGATCTGGGATAAAGGCCAGTCCGATGATCGTCGCCATATTCAACGCAAACGCGGCCAGCGGCACGAACGGATACAACGGCGTCCTGTATTTCAGATCGCGCACATCGCCGCCTTCGCGCAAAAACGCTTTCCGGCCGAAATAGCTTGACAGCGCGATGGAAGCCCACACCGTGACGGCGCCAAATCCGGCGATCGCCGTCAGCCAGACGTACACCGTATCTTCCGCATACACGCTGCACAACAGAGACAAGCAGCCGATGGCAATGCTGGCAATAAGCGCATTGATGGGCACGCCGCGTTTCGATAGCTTGCTGAAAAACGGAGTGACCATGCCTTGGCGCGACATCGACCAGAGGACGCGCGATGTCGCATATAAGCCCGAGTTGGCCACCGACAGCACCGCGGTAATGATGACAAAGTTCATGATATCGGCTGCATACGGAATGCCAATGTTGTCAAACACCTCAACAAACGGGCTTTCCACAACGCCGGCTTTCTCCCACGGAAACAAACCAGCCAGCACAAAAATGGCCAAAATAAAGAAGATCAAAATGCGCCATACGGTGTTGCGCAACGCAACCGGCACCGTTTTTTCCGGCTCGCGGCTTTCCCCTGCCGCCACGCCGACCAATTCCGTCCCCTGGAACGAAAAGTTCACGAGGATCATCGTCGTAAAGATCGCCCAAAACCCATTTGGAAACAAGCCCCCATGGTCTGTAAAGTTCGAGAAAAACGGAGCAGGTTGTCCATTTTTCATATGGATGACTCCGAACATCGCCGCCAGACCAAGAACAATAAAGGCGATCACCGTCAGCACCTTGATGCTCGAAAACCAAAACTCCACCTCGCCAAATCCTTTGACAGACAAGGCGTTGATCAAAAACAAGAGCAAAGCGAAGACCGCACAAAACACCCATGTCGGCACATCAGGAAACCATCGCTTCATCAAAATGCTGACCGTGAGCAGCTCGATGCCGACCGTCACCGACCAGTTCAGCCATGACAGCCAACCGATGCAATACCCCACTGCCGGCGAGATGAATTTCGTCGCATACGTCTGATACGACCCGGCATCAGGAATTCTCACGGCCAATTCTCCTAACGAAAGCATGGTCAAATACATAACCAATCCGCCAAAAAGATAAGCAACGACGGCCCCTCCTGGCCCCGCCTCATGAATCGTATAACCCGATCCTAAAAACAAACCGGTGCCGATCACTCCGCCTAGCGCGATCATAAATAAATGCCTGCTTTTTAGCTCTCGTTTCAGTTCTTGCACTGGTTGCATCCGAAAACTCTCCCCTCTCTATGATAGATTCCGCAATCGCTTACATTTTTATCAAACGAATAGCAACCTCCTTTTATGCAAAATTATTTTTCAATTTATAATGTATTACAACTTTATTATGAAATTATTTTTTTCTATTTTCAATATATTTAGCAAAAAATTTTTTCACATCTTTCTTTCCCTTCCTGTCTCCCGTCCACCTTATGCTATAATACAAAAAAGAGAGGTGCTGATCGTGAACCGGGATATGGAAACGCTTTTATCAATGTATGAGCAAATTCTCGAAATGATCGACCTTGGCGTCCATGCGGTCGATCAACATGGGAAAACCGTCATTTACAACCGGAAAATGCGGGACATCGAGGGTATGAACATCGAGGACGTGCTCGATAAAAACATTTTGGACGTCTTCCGCTTCAACCCGGAGCAGCCGAGCACATTGCTTGAAGCGCTGCGCACCGGTGAAAGCATTCTGAACAAGCAGCAAACCTATTTCAATAACAAAGGACAAGCCGTGACAACGGTCAATCAAACACACCCGCTGCAAAAAGACGGGCGCATCATCGGCGCCGTGGAAATCGCCAAAGACATCACCAAATTCCGCAAGCTGATCCAAGAGCACCACCAACGCGGTGAAGCCGGTCGCACGTTTGCAGACATCATCGGCCAAAGCGAAGCCATGCAAAAGGCCATCCGCCTTGCTCGTCATGCCGCCCGCTCCGAGGCGTCTGTGCTGCTCATTGGGGAGAAAGGGACAGGAAAAGACTTGCTCGCTTCCTGCATTCACCACGAAAGCGAACGGCGAGCTAAGCCGTTTTTTGCGCAAACGTGTTTGTCGCTTCCGGACGATTGGATGGAAACGATGCTGTTTGGCAGCGAAGAAGACGGCGAGATCCAGCCCGGCTTGTTTGAACAAGCGGACGGCGGCACCGTCCTGCTTGACGATATTGACTCGTTAAGCCTGCCGCTTCAACAAAAACTTGCCCGTTTCCTGCAAGAAAAACAGTTTGTCCGCGCCCATGGCCAAGAACCGGTTCGTGCGGACGTTCGCCTCATCGCCTCGACAAGCGGCGACCCGATTGACGCGGTCCAAAACGGAGAATTGATCAAATCGCTTTACTACCAAATTGCCGTCCACTGCATCGTCCTGCCGCCGTTGCGCGAACGGAAAGAGGACATTTTGCCGCTCGCTATCCATTTCATCCGTCAAGGCAACGAGCGCTATGGCCTACATGTCGAAGGACTCGGCGATGACGTGCAAGAGGCGTTTCTTGCTTACAGCTGGCCCGGCAACGTGCGCGAGCTTGAGGCCGTCATTTTGGAAACGATGGCGACGATGGAACAAGAACAAACCATCACCCTCGCCCATCTGCCTGCCCCTTTTCGAGCCAAGCTGGCGCCCGACGAAACGAAAACGGACTTTTTATTTGATACGGAAGACATTTTGCCTCTTGACAAATACATGGAAGAAGTCGAAATTTACTACATCCGCAAGGCGCTGCAGCATCACGGCTTCAACATCACCAAAACGGCCAAAGCGCTTGGTTTGAGCCGACAAAACTTGCAATACCGCATCCGCAAGTACCAGATTGATAAGGAATGGGGATGAAAAGGCGAAAAGCCTCAGCCAGCGGGACGGCAAAAAGGACAGGGGAGGTCGCTGTGGATGATCGACGCTCATATTCATCTCGACCAGTACACGGACATCGATGAACAAATCAACCGTTGGCAAGAAGCGGGCATCACCGGCGTCGTCGCCGTATCCACCGATTTGCGCTCCAGCTGCCGAACGCTCGAGTTGAAACAGCGATTCCCTTCCTTCGTCTACGCCGCCATCGGTTTTCATCCCGAGCAACCGCTGCCAAGCGAAGCCGATTGGAACGAATGGACAGAGCTTGTCAAGCAAGAGCGGCCGCTGCTCGCCGCCATCGGCGAAGTCGGGCTGCCATACTATTCAGCGGAAGCATGCGCCAAGCTGCCCGCGTATCAAGAACGATTAACCGAAATCGCGGCCATCGCCGCGGATGCCTCCTTGCCGCTCGCCCTTCACGCCGTCTACGACCGCGCCGAAACCGCCTTGGCCATCTTGCAGCAAGCTGGCGTCCGACAAGCCCATTTCCACTGGCTGAAGGCCGAGCCTGCCGTGGTCAAACAAATCGTCCAATGCGGCTACTACATCTCCATCACGCCGGAAGTGTGCTACCGCGAGCGCGACAAGCAGCTGTTATCCCTCGTTCCCATCGAGCAGCTGCTCCTTGAAACCGATGGCCCATGGCCGTTTGCAGGCCCGTTTGCCGGAAAACTGACGACGCCGTTATGGCTATTGGACTCCGCGCGAGCCGTGGCGGCACACTATGGCCGAGATATCGAACAAGTCAAAACCATGATCACGGCGAACACAAAACGGCTTTACGGTTGATCTTCCTTATCGTACGATGAAACCAAATCTACATCGAAATGAGGGAAACATGATGGATCATAATGAGCAAGTGCGCCAACAGCTGATCAAAAGCGTTTCCGGGCTGTCGGACGAACAGCTGAACACCCGAGTGGCGGACGGAAGTTGGACGATCGCCCAAGTGCTCGAACACCTGTACTTAATCGAAACATCGATCACATCCATGATCGCCCATACATTAAAGCATGGCGAGAGCCAACCGGTCGAGGAGAAACCGATCCACTTGACCGTTGATCGTTCGAAAAAAGTGGAGGCGCCTGATTTCGCCCGCCCGAGCGACCGCTTTTTCACTCGACACGAACTGGAAGAAAAATTACGCCAATCGCGGCAGCGGTTGCGCCAAATCACGGAGCAAGCCAACCCGGCTGACTTGGAAGCCAAATCGTTCCCGCATCCAATTTTTGGGCCACTGAATTTGAAGCAATGGGTGGAATTTGTCGGCTATCATGAACAGCGCCACCTCGCGCAAATGGAAGAAATCAAGGCACAGCTTCCGTGAGGAGCGGGCGGCTCATCAAGGAAAAAGCCGAGCAACGACCAGCCAAATCCCCGCCCTGCTCGGCTTACAACGATTTTCCATCTTCATGTGAACGCTCCACTGCCCCTGTCACAGCCATTGTTTTCACTTGCTTTAACGTCGCCACGATGAGAAAACTGACAATAACAAGCAAACACCACGAACTCACCTTCCCAAGATGAACAAGGCTCCACGCCTTCACCTGGTTTGGATATTGCCAAGCGCCAAAAAAGGTGGCGATGTTTTCCGCGATCCAGATGAAAAACCCGATCAGCAAAAAGGACAAAACAAGCGGCATCCGGTAGCGGACTCCCCCGACCTCATACGTCACCCATGACCGCCAAAAGACAAGCATGACGAGGCTTGAGAGCCACCAACGAACGTCCACCCAATAATGGTGGGTGAAAAAATTCAAGTAAATCGCCGAAGCGAGAGGAACGACCATCCAAAACGGCGGCCATTGCACCAACTCCACCTTCAGCCTTCGCCACGCCTGGCAAAGATAGCTGGCGACGCTCGCATACATAAACCCGCTGTACAAGGGCACGCCAAAGATTTTCGTATACCCCTCTTCCGGATACGACCACGAACCCATGCGCACTTTAAACAGCTCGAGCGCAAGTCCAATGACGTGGAACAAGGTGATCACTTTGAGTTCATCCCGCGTTTCCATCCCTGACCGCACCATCCACCATTGCATGAGCAGGCAAATGATGAGCAGCCAGTCATACCTCGGCAACAAAGGGAGCGGCGCGAGTTTCGTCAGCGCCAATGAGGCAAAAATAACAACCGGAAACACGCAAGACAACGCCTGCGCCCAACCGAAGCGAATGAGCTGCACAAACGCTTTGATCAGCCACGATTTTCTACAAAACTGGCGCACCCGGACTATCATCAGGCAAAACGGTGGGCATTCGTTCACCGCTGCCTCGTGTTTCTCCCCTTTCAAGCCGTCTCCTCCCTACTCACGGATTTGACTCCCCTTCATCACTTCGATACTCCAAAATGTCCCCGGGCTGGCAATCGAGCGCCTTGCAAATGGCTTCGAGCGTCGAGAAACGGATCGCCTTCGCCTTCCCGTTTTTCAAGATCGACAAATTCGCCATCGTGATCCCGACTCTCTCCGACAGCTCGGTGACGCTCATCTTCCGCTTCGCCAACATGACATCAAGATTCACGATAATCGGCATGTCATCCACCTCAAATGGTCAACTCATTTTCTTGTTTGATTTCAATCGCCTGCTGCAGCAGCTTTTGCAAAACCGCGGCGAACACAGCGATGACAAGCGACGCAAACGGCACAATCAGACCGACGAAAATGACACCCGGAGCGTCGTCTTTCTCGGCGAACAAGTAAAACAGCGGCAAGACAAGCAAATGCAGCCCGCTGATGGCGACGGCGCAATGTTTGATCGTCTTTAACGCTTTCACCGACGCCTCGGAAAACGCGTCGTTTCGGTCAATATACACTAACAACCGGAACGCCTGATACAAAGCGAAGTAGAACGGCAGTGCGGACGCCTCAAACACAAGATAAACAAAATACTTGATCCAAGGGAACGTTGGCACCAGCTTGACAGCCACCTTCGCAAGCGCAGGCACCAAAAATAGGCACAATGCCAAAACCGGAAGGCCGATCAACACTAAAGACGCCTTCAAAAACAACGTTTCCCGTTTCATCGAAACACCTCACTGACTCGTTTTCGACTTTATTGTAATGAACGTCTTATCGTTTATCAATAAATAATTGTTGATTTAAATTAAATTTTTTCTGCAAAACAGCAAAAAGAAAAGACGTCCCCACACGGGAACGCCCGACCATACCTATTGAGACGACAGGCACACCGTATTCACTTCCACGCCGCCCATTCATTACCAATCGATTCGCTTTCCATCCCGGAAAAAGCCGCCGTTCGGCCCGTCAGGCCCGATTCTGCTATTTAACCGCACTCCCCCCAATTACTCGTTTTTCATCGACAGCCAGTGCTTTCGCGGAAATCATAATAGGATACCCTCCTTCAATCCATAAATTTCATCAACACCTGTCTATCATTATAAAAGAATGAGGGCACTTTCAATGGTTAGATCAAGACAATTCGTTGATTATTCAACAAATTGTATGAAATTATCGATGATCGATTCGATGTTTTCTTGTCCAACATCGTCATCCTCGCAAAGGAACAAACCCTACCAAAGATTCCCGATCATGAGGTCATATCGAAAACAACATCCGCCCGTTTAATCGGCTCTTCGGTTTCCAAATAATAGTCTTCTGCTTTCCAATACCGGTTGATGAACTTTTGGATGTTTTGTTTCACTTGATCGTTTTCACGGGCAAAGCGAATCTCCCGCGGACAATCCAAATAGACGACGAAATCAAAGAACGGCCTCCATTCTTTCCTTTGCAGAAAAACACCTTCAATCATGATCATGTCCGAATCAGAGAGATAAACCGTTCGCTTGGAGTGCGTATCGGTCTCATGATCATAAAACGGGAGGGTCAGCTGGTGGGATGCTTTGAGTTGACGGAACAACTGATGCGTTAGCCACTCCACATCCCACTGTAAATAATAATATTCAAACCATTCCTCGTTTCCCGTATGATAACGTTTGGCTCGCTCGACAATATGATCATCCATGTGAAAAACGCACACGGAGATGCCTTGCTCCCGCAACGTTTGACTCAGCTGATTGGCTAATGTCGTTTTGCCCGATCGGCTTAGCCCATCAATCCCGAGGACCAATCGGCCCGCTGTTTTTATCGCCAAAATGGTCTTGCATAAGAAGTCGATGCGATCACGCAACTCCATCCCCCCTCATGTATTTTTAGGATAGCCTATCTATAAAGTACAAATTCAAAATCGCCCTGCTGCGGCGGAAAAGAAGCGGTTTTTCCCGATGAACTCCGCTGTTTTTTCCGCTGCTTCCGTTTTCCTTTTCCAGCGATCACTTGCTCTAACCCTTTTCCCATTAATTTGAAGGCAAAAATGGCAACGATAAAGGCAACACACGGCCCGACAACAATCCATTGGTCAAGCATCATTTCCCGATAGGAAAGACCGATCAAGCCGGACCATTCGTTCGAAAGGGAGAGCGCCACTTTCTCCGGAGGGCCCAACCCAGTAGATCTGCTTCGGCGGCTGCGGAATGATGTCTTTCAGCCAATAAGAATAGAAAAAACTGGCCAGCAATAGACCGGCCGCGATGATAAACCCTGTCGTAAAATAAACGTTACGGAATGCGCGCATCACGCTACCCCCCTCTCGATTCCCGTCAAATAAGCAATCACTCGTTTTCCGGCCACATCAATGATGTAAAACGGCAAAAACAGCATGGCAAGACCGATAGCCACTACTTCCGGCGGGAGCTGCTCATACAAAAACCGGAACAATCCGTGCATATTAAACAAATATTCCGCCACTAACAAGTTCGACAGCATAAACCAAAACAAATATTGGACGTTAGAAAACACGGTGATCAGCGCGTTGCGGAACATATGGCGCCATAGCACTGCCGTTTTTGACAATCCTTTCGCTAGCGCATATTCGACGTATGGCTTGTCTTTTTCCTCCGTAAACGCAAGAAATGTCATTTGGAACAGCAGAATGGAAGGCAAAATGGAAATCATGACAATCGGCAGCACGTATACATTGTCAAAACCGGCAACAGGATTGACAATAAGCAAATCTGTCTTTTTAAACACCCAGATGACAAACAGTTGCGTAGAAAAAATAAAAATAACATCGGGGATCGACTCAAGAAAAAACGCGATTCCTTTAACCATTTTTTGCAGCGGACGCGGAAGCAAAAAGCAGATGTAGGCTCCCGTAACGGCTATAAGGAAGGAAACAGCCAGCGCCCCCCATAAAATAATAAGGGAATAGGCATACGGCTCCATCATCGTTGAGAGCAGGGGAGCATTGTGCCATTGCGAGAGCGAAACCGTTATATCACGAATAGAAAAAAAGCTCCAAAACAGCTGCTGAAATTGCTGCCAAAATACCGTGACCATTTGCGGGCTCGGAAACAAGGAATAGCTTTGCGCAAACGCGATAATCGCCATAATCGTGAAAATGGTAAGCAACAAATCCGCCAGCACCGTCAAGGCGAGTTTCCATTTCTTCATAAGGCTGATCCCCCTCCTTCGGAGCATGGGCAACCGATTGCTTGATGTTCCTTTCGGCTGTAAGCTGCCAGTGCTTGCATTTTAATAAGATGGTGCCGGGGGAGGCAATGTTTCTGCTAACATGGATTGCTGTCCTCCCATTCCATCGCCTATTTTCAAGATGCGGTCATACATTTTAATTCCTACATAGGTTTGTCCGTCTGTTTGATATTCTACTCTGCCCGACGAGTCTTTTTTGATAAGCTCTCCCTTTTCACCATACTTCTCTTTTACGTGCTTCGGCTGCAATTCTGGCAAAAACATCACATCCAGCTCATATTCCTTAGCTCGCTCCGGTCTTTTCGCGCTCCATGAATAACTTCCGTCTTCCCCAACGTTTACTTTTTCCTCGAGTACCTGTTTGCCCCCCCTCGATTTCTTTCATCACAATTTGCACGACGGCGCCTTTTGGCAGATTGCTGTTTCCGCTTAGCACCACTAGGTCACCGATTGTTTTGACCGCACCACCTAATTTTACCGTTTGCTCCACTTTCGGTTTGGCACAGCCAACTAGCACCAATAGCAACAACAACGTAAGGACCACCGTCATTCGGATATCCTTCATAAAAACCCTCCCTCTAGAAATGTTGATCTATCAAGGCTTTTCGGCCCCTCAGGGGTGTCCAAAAAATATTTTTCGACAAAATCCCTTACATCTTTTTTCAGTTTTGCGGATATCTTACAGACCTAGGGACGCTTCGCGGCCACGGATGGGGATATTTTCCTTCCGTGGGAGGAAGCGTATTCGATGCACCTTTGGATCTCCGCGTCGCTGATGAGGACGAACCCTCCCATGTCTCCGGGCGTCTTGGCGCCAACATTCCCTCGTTCGGTCTCGTCATCAGGCGGAGGCCGGCCAAGCTCCTTTGGGGACTCAAGGTCGAATGGATCCGATCACGCCAGCTTCTCCGGTGTCATCCTGTTGTCCAACGATTCTTCCGTTCGCAGGGGGAGGCCTTAGGCCGCCCGGTGCACCTGGGACAAGACGTCCTGCTTCATTCGCTCGGCGTCAAAGGCTTGTTTCTTCGTACAAATCGCAAACAGCACATTCAACAGCTTCCGGCATAATGCGACGATGGACTGCTTTCCGGTCAGCGGATTGACGGGGCGGGTCGTGTCATACTCATGCAGCTCGCGAAACGCCTCGTTGTGCCGGATCAGCGGAATCATCGCCCGAAACAGCACCGATCGCAGCCGTTTCCGTCCTCGTTTGGAGATCTGCTTTTGCCCTTTGCGCTGGCCGGAGGAATTCTCCTTGAGCGTCAGGCCCGCCAACTTCACCAATTGACGCGGGTCCCGATAATGAGCGAAGCTGCCAATCTCCGCCAGCAGATCGATGATCGTGGCGTCTCCCAACCCGTCGACCGTTTTCAGCTATTGATATTCCATCGTCGTTTGAACCAATGCCTTCAACTCGGCGTCCAACGCTGCGATGTCAGCCTCCAATTGGCGGTATCGGCGGACGAGCGTGGCGATCTCAAATCGGGCCATCGTCGCCCCCTCCGTCACCCCAATCGAGTCCTTCGCGGCGTCGACCAACGCCTGAATTTTGGCCTTCTGCAGGCATTTCATCCCTTCGCTTTGCCGGTGCACCTCGATGAGCTCCTCGGCGGTCCGACCCGCCATATCGGCCGGAAACGGCGTCCACTCCAGCACCGCAAGCGCCGTTTTGCCCAAGTCGCGAAACACCGTCCCAAACTCCGGAAAATACCGATCGGTCCAGCGGACGATCGCGTTTTTCACCGCCGTCTGTTCCTTGCGGAGCTTCTCTTTGAGCGTGCTCCCAACGCGCAAATCGGCTTCGATCTCGTGCAGCAGCCGGGGGATGAGGAATCGTCCGTCTTTCACCAGTCTGGCGATGACCAGGGCGTCTTTGGCGTCATGTTTCGTCGGCAGGTTGTCATCGAGTTCTTTCGACCGGCACACATGCGCCGGGTTGACCATCACCAACGGGATCCCGTGCTCCTCGAGGAAGTAGGCCAGGTTCAACCAGTCGTGCCCGGTCGGTTCCACCCCGACGATCACCTTCAGCTTCCCGAACGTTTGCATCGCCTCCTGAATCGCTTTATGCAGTTGCCGAAACCCTTCTTTCGACTGGAAGATCGGGAACGATTTGCGAAGCACACGCCCCCGGTCATCCACGAAGCAGGCGTAGTGGGTTCGTTTCGCGATATCGATTCCCACGACAAGCGTTTGTTCGGTGACTTGATCGAGTTTATGATTTTGTGTACAATTCATCTGAAGTCCTCCTTGGTATGGTGGTAGGGTCGACTTTTGGTTGACATCGACACCCCTGCATCATACCAAGAGGGCTTTTTTTGATCAAGTCCCCGGAAAAGCTCCTAACGGGAATGCTCCTTACATTCGGGTAATTTTAACAGACACTTGTTTGTTCAAATCCGCATCCCAAACGCGTTGAATTTCGAATGTTCCTGGTTCAAAAAACATATTGAACCTTTCTTTGAACCAATCTTGCATAGGTAAGTTTAATGCTTCATCAATCGGCACCCAAAGCAATTCACCTTCTGGCGGATTTTCAAGGAGTTCTCCTTCGAATGTATTGGTCCAATAGTTAAAAACCATGTATCGTACATTTTCTTTTGGATTAACATATTCATCCAAACCTTTATAGATTAAATTTGAAACGGTTAAACCTGTCTCTTCCTTGACTTCTCTAATAGCCCCTTCTACGATACTTTCTGGAAATTCCACTTTTCCCCCTGGTGCTAAATATCCCGGAAAACCGAAATGGTTAGGTCGTTTAATTAATAAAACTTTATCTTCGTTTTGAATCATACACATCGTATAAATTCTATGTTCTACACTTTTCCAATCAACTGACATGATGTAGATTCTCCTTTCTAATTTATTTAAAATCTGAACGTTTTTAATAATCATATACTGTTTTCTTATTGAAACAACTCACCCGTTAGTCGCCTATGCCCCATTCATGTCACCACATTTTAAAAAAATTATGTTCTCCAGTGTGATTTGAAGAAGATCGATATCTCACAATAATTGTACCATAATATTACAAATATTTTTAAAATATCCTGCTTTTTTTAGTGATTCTATCTGATCGAAAATAAAAAAGTGCTGGCATAAACCTATGCCAACACCTTTTCCCAGTTACCATTATTATTTTCTAGTTACCAACTTTATTTTTCAGTATGCGACTTTATTTTCCGCAGATACCAATAACAGTTATATTTGCAAAGCAAATAAACACTGTAATAGAAAAAACAAAAGCCTGCTGGATTCACCAACAGGCTTTCAGTTCCCGACTTTTTTGTCATTCAACAACAGTCTTTCCGACCAACGAACCGCTCACTCCACCGTCACGCTCTTCGCCAAGTTGCGCGGTTTGTCGACGTCGCAGCCGCGGTGCAAGGCGGCATAGTATGCGATCAGCTGCAACGGCACGACGGACACAAGCGGCGTAAGATCCGGATGGACAGCCGGGATGATGAAGCGGTCGCCGTCGCCTTCCAGGCCGCGCATCGAGATGACGCACGGGTTCGCGCCGCGGGCGACGACTTCTTTTACGTTGCCGCGAATGCTTAAGTTGACGTGCTCTTGGGTGGCGAGGGCGATGACCGGCGTGCCGTCCTCAATCAAGGCGATCGTGCCGTGTTTCAGCTCGCCGCCGGCGAACCCTTCCGCTTGGATGTAAGAGATCTCCTTCAGTTTCAGCGCGCCTTCTAGGCAGACATAGTAGTCAACGGCACGGCCGATAAAGAAGCAGTTGCGCGTCAACGTCAAGTAGTCGCTTGCGATTTTCTCCATTTCTTCTTTCGCATCACACAGCATTTCCATCACATTGGCGACGATGGCGAGCTCTTTCGTCAAGTCAAAGTCCAGCTCAAAGCCTTTCGCTTTCGCCGCCGCGGCGGCCAAAATCGCAAGCACAGCAATTTGCGCCGTATATGCCTTTGTCGAGGCAACGGCGATTTCCGGGCCGGCGTGCAACAGGAGAGTATAATCGGCTTCCCGCGACAGCGTCGAACCTGGGACGTTCGTGATCGTGATCGCTTTATAGCCGAGTTTGTTCGTTTGCACGAGCACGGCGCGGCTGTCGGCCGTTTCGCCGCTTTGCGAGATAAAGATGAAGAGCGGCTTTTCCGACAACAGCGGCATGTTGTACGAAAATTCGCTGGCAATATGCACTTCGACTGGAATTTTCGCCCACGACTCGATCAATTGCTTGCCGACAAGACCTGCGTGGTAGCTCGTTCCGCACGCGACAATGTACAGGCGGTCGGCGTTCAGCACCTCATTGATGATCGCTTTGTCAATGGCCAATTCACCGTTGTCATCTTGGTATTTTTGAATGATGCGGCGGATGACGAACGGCTGCTCATCAATTTCTTTCAGCATGTAATGCGGATACGTCCCTTTTTCAATGTCGCTCGCATCGAGCTCAGCCGTAAATGGCTTCCGTTCGACTGTTTCACCGTTTAGCGTTTGAATCGTGACGTTCTCGCTCGTGACGATGACGAGTTCCCCATCCATCAGTTCGACGAATTGATTCGTCACTTGGAGCATCGCCATCGCATCGCTCGCCACGACGTTAAATCCATCACCCAATCCGACAAGAAGCGGGCTTTTGTTTTTGGCCGCATAGATGGTGTTTTCGTCTTGTGCATCGATCATGGCGATGGCGTACGATCCTTTTAACAGCGAGAGCGTTTTTCGGAACGCTTCTTCCGTTGTCAGCCCGTCACGGACGAATTTTTCCACGAGCTGGACGATGACTTCCGTGTCCGTGTCGCTTTGAAACGCAACATCGGCTAAATAATCGCGCTTGACCATTTCATAGTTTTCAATGACACCGTTATGCACAAGCGTAAAACGGCCTGAGGCGCTTTGATGCGGGTGGGCGTTCACTCGGCTTGGCGCCCCGTGTGTCGCCCAGCGTGTATGGCCAATGCCGACCGTCGCGTTGACGTTCGGGTCGACGATGCGGCGCAAATCAGCGATCCGTCCTTTTTCCTTAAACACATGCACGCCGCTTTCGTTCAATACGGCGATCCCCGCCGAATCGTAGCCGCGATACTCGAGTTTTTCCAATCCGCGCAATAAAATTTCCTTCACATCTTGATAACCGATATAGCCAACAATGCCGCACATGGCAAATGTTCCTCCTTTTCATCTTGGAGGCTGCCGCTAACGAGAACCGTCTTTCCTGTTCAGTTGTCAAAGAACATGTTCGGGGTCTCGCCGATCCACGGGCGGCAGACTCCCTTCTTCGTTTCGCGCGATGACATCCTCCCCTTTGTGCAAAGGGTCACCCCTTTGTTTTAAGAGAGGACTTGCGGCTGTCATCGCTCCAGCCGGGAGGCATCCGCCGAAAACCTCGATAAACCTCCTCCTCGTCAACTAAGCGTTCTTCCGTCCAACGCTTAGTCCAGGCGCTTTTGTCTCGTCAAAACCGATGCAACAACCAACCACCTTTTTGCTTTGTTGGCCATGCCTACGGTTGCGGCAAGCCATCACTTCACCATGTTCCGCTCTTCGCCCTTCCATCGCCTCCTTTCAAGAAAAAGGCAACAACGTTAATATTACAGGACATTCCCAGCGGCGTCAACTATCATCTATCCATCCCTTTATATAAAATAACCTATGCATAAACGGAAGCGAACGTTCCGTCTATGCATAGGGTGGTTGTCCAAGCGGTCGGTTATTCCACTCCCATTTCACGGCGGACGACATCCGCGATCCGCTCAACGTAGGCGCGGCACGCTTCCTCGGTTTGGGCCTCCGCCATAATGCGCACAAGAGGCTCAGTCCCCGATGGGCGGACAAGAACGCGGCCATTGCCGTTCATCTCTGCTTCCACTTCCGCGATCACTTTCTTGACTTGCTCATTTTCCATCGCTTTTTCTTTATCTTTTACCCGGACGTTCACAAGCAGCTGCGGGTATTTTTTCATTTCCCCCGCCAATTCGGAAAGCGGCTTGCCTTTGATTTTCATGATGTTGACAAGCTGGAGCGCCGTCAACATTCCGTCCCCCGTCGTGTTGTAGTCAAGGAAGATGATATGTCCGGACTGCTCGCCGCCGAGATTATAGCCGTTCTTCTTCATTTCCTCGACGACATAGCGGTCGCCAACGGCCGTTTGTACACTTTTGATTCCCTGCGCCTCAAGCGCCTTGTAAAACCCAAGGTTGCTCATGACCGTCGAGACGACAGTTTGGTGCTTGAGGCGGCCGGTTTCTTTTAAATATTTGGCGCAAATGTACATAATTTGATCGCCGTCAACAATGTTGCCGCGTTCATCCACGGCGATGAGGCGGTCGCCATCGCCGTCAAAGGCGAGCCCGACATCGGCTCCTTTTTCTTTGACAAACGCCGCCAACGCTTCCGGATGGGTGGAACCGACTCCTTCGTTAATGTTGAGCCCATTGGGCGAAGCCCCCATTGTCACGACATCCGCATCCAAATCGGCAAATAAGTACGTCGCAAGCGATGACGTCGCCCCGTGCGCGCAGTCGAGGGCGATTTTCATCCCGGAAAAATCTTCTTCATCGATCGTTTGTTTTAAATACTGCAAGTACTTTTGTCCGCCTTCAAAATAGTCGTTTACTTGCCCAAGCCCAGCCCCGATCGGCCGCGGCAGCATATCCTCCGCGCTGTCGATCAGCGCCTCAATTTCCGCTTCCTGCTCATCCGACAGCTTGAACCCGTCCGGACCGAAAAATTTAATGCCGTTATCTTGCACCGGGTTGTGAGAAGCAGAAATCATGATGCCGGCCTGCGCTCCAAGCGCCTTCGTCAAATAGGCGACACCTGGCGTGGAAATGACGCCAAGGCGCATCACTTCAGCCCCGATCGACAAAAGCCCGGCGACAAGGGCGCCTTCAAGCATATGGCCGGAAATGCGAGTGTCGCGCCCGATCAATACTTTCGGGCGCTCAGCGCTTTTGGTCAGCACGTATCCGCCGCAGCGGCCGATTTGAAACGCCAACTCTGGCGTCAATTCACGATTTGCGACTCCTCGTACACCATCAGTGCCAAAATATTTGCCCATTCGTTCACTCTCTCCTTACTATGCAGTTTATTGTGCAGTTGCTTTGTCGCTAATATGGACCATCGCCGTTTCCGCCGACGGCTGCCATTGGACTTGTTCAGGGTGGTTCCATTGAATGGGAACTTGATGTTCGCCAATGCCGAGGCCGCTAACATCGACATACAAGCGGACATCATCTTTCGTCAATCCATGGACGACATCGGGCGGACCGACAAGGCGGACCGTAATTTTGCCTTCAAGCGGTTTGACAAATTCAGCTTTGTATGAATCCGGCAAGCCGACGACGGCGATCGGCACGTCTTTCCACGTTTGCGTGACGTCTTTTTCCACATCAATATGCACCTTGATTTTGTCTGGATCGACGTTTTTTGCTCCATCAGGGAGCGGAGCGTCAAGTTCTACCGTCGCATCGTCGGTAATGTCGTCCAAATCAACTGTCAATCCTTCCAGCTTGTCAATATGGTTCAACACTTCCTTCGGTCCATAAATCGTCACTCGATCCGGCTCCGGCGTGATGCTGACAAGATGCACACCATCCGGCAACTCCCCAGTTGTTCGCACTTGAACCGACACCGTCTTGCTCGGGCTTTTCACCGGCACGGTTACTTCCACCGACGATGGCTCTGGCTCAATATCCAACTCATTTCCCCGTCGATCGTACACCCGAACGCGCGCTTCTCTCGTCAGCGTTTCCGTCGCCCCATCTAAGTCGACGATGGCTTTGACAAACGCAATCTCGTCGATTAGTTCCTTCGCTCCAGTAATCGTCACAGCAACTGGTTTCACAGTCGGTTCTCCAACGGAATAGCCATCCGGCATTTTGTTTCGATTGAAAAATTCAACACCGACAGGAAACCGTTTCGACACTTTTTCACGAATCGTCACTTTGGCCGAGGAAGGCTGAATCGTCACTTTCAACTTGTCGGAGATGTCCCTGTATTTGATCGGCACCGTGTATGTCCCTAACGGCAATTCCGTTAAATCGACATACACCTCGAAATTTCGCTGCAGAGCCGTCGGCTTGACAATGCTGGCCGGCCCTTGGAGCGTAACGTTCACGTATTTCGGGACGCCAGATACGACCAAGTTGTCTTCATCATAGTAAGCGACCACCGGAATATCGATCAACGTTTCCGTATCTTCCTGGCCAAACGTGTTGCGCGTCTCACCGGTTTTCGCCCCGACATTGGCCGACATATACAGCATAATCGCCAGCAATAAGGAGACAACGCGAATAAACCAAGGATGGTCCATCAACTTATCCATGTTTCTTCCCCCTCCATTGCCAACGGGAAGAAGCGGGCGCCTTCGTCGCTGGAGCAAGTTCGCCGGTCAACAGCTCCCGAAACTCATCGATCGTTAAATCGCGGTACAGCTCGCCGTTTTTCGTCAACGATACCGCTCCCGTCTCCTCCGACACGACGACGGTGACGCTGTCAGTCACTTCGCTGATGCCGAGCGCCGCCCGATGGCGTGTTCCGAGCTCTTTCGAAATAAATGGACTTTCCGATAATGGTAAATAACAGGCCGCCGCAGCGATTTGGTTTTTTTGAATAATGACCGCCCCATCATGAAGCGGCGTGTTCGGAATGAAAATATTAATGAGCAGTTCAGGCGATACATGAGCGTTTAACATAATGCCGGTTTCGACATAATCGTTCATTCCGGTTTCCCGCTCAATGGAAATCAGCGCGCCGATGCGTCGCTTCGCCATATACTCGGTCGCTTTTACAATGGCTTCCACCATTCGCATCCGCTCTTCATCTTCATTGACCGTATTGCGGGTGAACAGCCGTCCGCGGCCGAGCTGCTCAAGGGCGCGCCGCAATTCTGGTTGAAAAATGATGATGATCGCGAGAAATCCCCAAATGATCGCCTGATCCATCAGCCATTGCAGCGTTGTCAAACCGAGATAATTGCTCACGAAACGAACCAAAATAATTAAAAAAATGCCTTTTAACAGCTGAATGGCCTTCGTCCCGCGAATCATCATGATCAACTTGTAAATCACATACCAAACGACAAGGATATCAACCACTTTTAACAAATATGACACGATGGGGAGCTCTCCGAAGGACATCTTCACACTTCCTTTATCTCTAATTCCAATCTGTTGATGGCCACGGAAAAAGCCATCGAACGATGGCTGCCATCATTCAATCGATTGGAGCGCACGATTGAACCTTTCTTTAATATTATACCAAATCCATTCAAACACTTGATTAATTTCCTCCACTTCCCCTGTCACTTGCCCGGCGGACGCCATATATTTCTTTCCATGGATCACAGTCACGTCCCCATCAACCGTTCCTTCAATCCGAATCGAGCCATTGCGGACGACAATATCCCCTTTGACCGTTTCTCCTTTCGGCACGATGACAGTATGATCGCGGATGATGACATGTTCATCAGCTGAGACGGAAAACGCGCCTCTTTCCCCCCATGAAGAAGCTAAGCTGCCTAAAGTGAGCGCTAAAAACAACGAGGCAGCCGTAAGCAGCGGGTGGCGATGCAGGAAGCGGCGCAGCCGCGCGGTCTTTCTCTCTTTCGGCATCGCCTCCATAACCTTGGCTGCAAACGACGGCGGCGCCGCAACGTGGGCGGCATATTGGAGGAAAGCAACCGTCTTTTTCAGCTCGTGAAAATGGGCAGCGCACGCAGCGCACGAACGCAAATGTTCTTTCAGCTGCTGCTCTCCTTCTGGCTGGAGATCTCCATCAAAATAGCTGTGCATGAGCAACACGATTTCTTTCGGACATTCCATAGTCTCCCACCCTCTTATAAATGACCCAATTGCCTGCGCAACGCTTCGCGGCCGCGATGCAGCCGCGTTTTCACCGTGCCGACCGGCAACCCTAAAATCTCGCTGATTTCTTGCAAG
Source organism: Geobacillus thermoleovorans (assembly GCF_001610955.1). Lineage (GTDB taxonomy): Bacteria > Bacillota > Bacilli > Bacillales > Anoxybacillaceae > Geobacillus > Geobacillus thermoleovorans. The sequence goes on along the minus strand of NZ_CP014335.1, from coordinate 142,746 downwards.
GACAAATCTTCCATATATTTCAACACGATCACGCTTCGATACTTTTCTGGCAACTGCTCAATCGCTCGCTGCACCGTCTCTTGCAGCTCCAGGCTTTCCACTGCCTCCTCCGGGGATGCTTCGCGGGAAGGAAGCTGAGCCTGCATCGTCAACCCGTCCGTGCCTCCGACCTCTTCATCTAAATACACGTCCGGCTTCCGTTTCCGCAATTTATCGATCGTCAAGTTCGTCGCGATCCGGTACAGCCAAGTGGAAAACTTCATTTCTGGATTGTACGTATCAATATGGATGTAGGCGCGGATGAACGCCTCCTGCGCCGCATCTTCCGCCTCATGCCGATTGCCAAGCATTCGATAGCAAAGGCGGTAAATCTTGTCCTTATACAAATCGACAAGATCCGCGTATGCGTTTTGATCCCCTTTTTGGATCGCCTTAATTCTCTTTTTAATAAATAGATCCATAAAATACAATACCCCCGCCTCACGGCTTACTGTATATTACGGCGCTCGATCAAGAAAAGTTTCATGCAACATATTTATTGTATCATACAACTGAAAAAGAGGGGACGCCAAACAAATGGCAGCCCCTCTTTCACAAACAGCGGGAACAAATCATCATCATATCCGTGAATCCCGCAACCAACCCTCTTTGCCCACATGCATTAAATGAGTTTTTCACCAAACAACGACCCCATCAGCGCTACAGCAACTGATGCTGTTTTGTTCCGCTCATCCAAGATCGGGTTCACTTCGACAAATTCCGCTGAAGTGATGATTTGTGCTTCGGCCAGCATCTCCATCGCCAAATGGCTTTCGCGGTATGTCAATCCTCCAATGACAGGCGTTCCGACTCCCGGTGCGTCGCTTGGGTCAAGGCCATCCAAGTCAAGCGACAAATGAACGCCATCCGTTCGTTCTTTTAAATAGGTGATCGTTTCTTCCATCACCCTTGTCATTCCGAGCCGATCAACCTCATGCATCGTGTAAATTTTGATTCCTTTTTCGCGAATAAACTTCTTCTCCCCTTCATCAAGGGAACGGACGCCAATCAACACGACATGTTCCGGCTTGATTTTGGGGCTGTATCCGCCGATTTGCGTCAGCGCCGGATGGCCAAACCCGAGGCTCGCCGCCAGCGGCATGCCATGAATGTTTCCAGACGGCGACGTTTCCTCGGTGTTGACGTCGCCGTGCGCGTCATACCAGATCACTCCAAGCCGCTCATAATGTTTCGCCACCCCGGCGATCGTGCCAATGGCGATACTATGGTCGCCGCCTAACACAAGTGGGAAGCGCCCCCGCTGAACGACTTGGTCAACCGCCGTCGCGAGTTTCTCATTCGCCTCCGCAACCGCTTTCAAATTGCGCAACCGTGAATCTCCTTGCTCGTGCAACCGCTCTGCTTTCCCAATCGGAATATCTCCCAAATCTTCAATATCGTAATGAAGACGTTCCAGACGTTCGATGATGCCTGCATAACGCATTGCGCTCGGCCCCATATCAACGCCGCGGCGTGTCTGCCCTAAATCCATCGGAACCCCGATAATTGAAATTGGCTTCATGCTGTCTCCCACTCCTTTCCGGTTCCTGTTACGTCTTTATTGTAGAGGAAAGAAAGGGGATGACTCAACTTGACAAAATTTTGAATATTTATACCGATATAACAAAAAAGAGCAGGCTGCTTGTGGTTGTCAAGCAGTCTGCTCTTGATGGAGCCTATCGGGATCGAACCGATGACCTCCTGCGTGCAAAGCAGGCACTCTCCCAGCTGAGCTAAGGCCCCGCCCAAGCGGAAGACGGGACTCGAACCCGCGACCCCCACCTTGGCAAGGTGGTGTTCTACCACTGAACTACTTCCGCGCTATGGTGAGCCATGGAGGACTCGAACCTCCGACCCTCTGATTAAAAGTCAGATGCTCTACCTACTGAGCTAATGGCTCATGGTTAGGATAACACTCTACAGCTTCGTTTCACTCTACCTGCCTCTTCCTCTCCCAGCTGTTTCACAGATGCCTAGTGCGTCGAGGCAACTCGAAGCAAATCCGAAGATGCAGCGCTCGTTACTGAGCTAATGGCTCATAGTCAAGTATACACTCACAATGAACGATGCCCCTTCCTCTGCTAGCATATTCGAAGATGCAGGATGCGTCGGGACAACTCGAAGCAAATCCGAAGATGCTTCGCTCGTTGCTCTACCTACTGAGCTAATGGCTCATGGTTAGGATAACACTCTACAGCTTCGTTTCACTCTACCTGCCTCTTCCTCTCCCAGCTGTTTCACAGATGCCTAGTGCGTCGAGGCAACTCGAAGCAAATCCGAAGATGCAGCGCTCGTTACTGAGCTAATGGCTCATAGTCAAGTATACACTCACAATGAACGATGCCCCTTCCTCTGCTAGCATATTCGAAGATGTTGGATGCGTCGGGACAACTCGAAGCAAATCCGAAGATGCTTCGCTCGTTGCTCTACCTACTGAGCTAATGGCTCATGGTTAGGATAACACTCTACAGCTTCGTTTCACTCTACCTGCCTCTTCCTCTCCCAGCTGTTTCACAGATGCCTAGTGCGTCGAGGCAACTCGAAGCAAATCCGAAGATGCAGCGCTCGTTGCTGAGCTAATGGCTCATGACCATTTTTATGTACAAAAAAATAATGGCTGGGCTAGCTGGATTCGAACCAGCGCATCACGGAGTCAAAGTCCGTTGCCTTACCGCTTGGCTATAGCCCAACGCGATGAGAAAGAAACGCTGTATTCAATTGCTATTATATCTCAGCAATCAGGGAAGTATACACTTTTCATTTCGGCCAATCATCCTTGAAAGGACGACTGGCCGAAATGGAGTGACCCGTACGGGATTCGAACCCGTGTTACCGCCGTGAAAGGGCGGTGTCTTAACCACTTGACCAACGGGCCGGAAAATAAATGGAGCTTCCAACCGGGCTCGAACCGGTGACCTCTTCCTTACCATGGAAGTGCTCTACCTACTGAGCTATGGAAGCGTAAAAATGGCTCCGCAAGTAGGATTCGAACCTACGACCTACCGGTTAACAGCCGGTTGCTCTACCGCTGAGCTATTGCGGAATGATGAATAACTATATGTCATGCACATCTTCCCAATGTGCTCGTTGCCTCTTCCTCTGCCAGCTAATTCAAGGAAGCGAGATGCGTCGAGGCAACTCGTAGCGAATTCGAAGATGTGAAGCTTGTCGCTGAACTATTGCAGAATAATGAAACATTGCCTAGCAGCGACCTACTCTTGCAGGGGCGCTGGCCCCAACTACCATCGGCGCTGGAGGGCTTAACTTCCGTGTTCGGGATGGGAACGGGTGTTTCCCCTCCGCCATAGCCACTAGGCAATGGTTATCATCTTGGACAGTAATTATTATATCCATCCTGTTGGATTTGTCAACAGGATGTTCATTCCTTCAAAACTAGATAACCGTTGGAAGAAGCCGCTCGCCTGCGCTTTTCGCATTGTCCAGCTCCGGCTCGCCGCCGCTCGGGGTCAAATAACCTTCGCCTTCGGGATGTGAACATCCCTGCAGGCGAAGAACATTTGCCCGTCGCGGCGACCCGCTCGCCTGCGCTTTTCGCTGTCTAGTTCCGGCCGCCATCGGCTCGCGACGCTTCGGTCCTGCTGCGGCGGCGACACATTGCATACGCTCCTGTGGCACCACCCACGCAGAACCAAGCTTCGCTTGGTTCGAGCCTCCTCGCAGGCCCTCCAGCGCACCTCGCCGATAAGCGGGCGGCCTCCACTTTTCTTGCTAGGTTAAGCCCTCGATCGATTAGTATCCGTCAGCTCCACGTGTCGCCACGCTTCCACCTCGGACCTATCGACCTCGTCATCTTCGAGGGATCTTACCCGCTTTGCGCGGTGGGAAATCTCATCTTGAGGGGGGCTTCACGCTTAGATGCTTTCAGCGCTTATCCCGTCCGCACATAGCTACCCAGCGGTGCCCCTGGCGGGACAACTGGTACACCAGCGGTGCGTCCATCCCGGTCCTCTCGTACTAAGGACAGCTCCTCTCAAATTTCCTCCGCCCGCGACGGATAGGGACCGAACTGTCTCACGACGTTCTGAACCCAGCTCGCGTACCGCTTTAATGGGCGAACAGCCCAACCCTTGGGACCGACTACAGCCCCAGGATGCGATGAGCCGACATCGAGGTGCCAAACCTCCCCGTCGATGTGGACTCTTGGGGGAGATCAGCCTGTTATCCCCGGGGTAGCTTTTATCCGTTGAGCGATGGCCCTTCCATGCGGAACCACCGGATCACTAAGCCCGACTTTCGTCCCTGCTCGACCTGTCCGTCTCGCAGTCAAGCTCCCTTGTGCCTTTGCACTCTCCGAATGATTTCCAACCATTCTGAGGGAACCTTTGGGCGCCTCCGTTACCTTTTGGGAGGCGACCGCCCCAGTCAAACTGCCCACCTGACACTGTCTCCCACCCCGCTAAGGGGTGCGGGTTAGAATTTCAATACCGCCAGGGTGGTATCCCACCGTCGCCTCCACCGAAGCTGGCGCTCCGGCTTCCCAGGCTCCCACCTATCCTGTACAAGCGATACCAAAATTCCATATCAGGCTGCAGTAAAGCTCCACGGGGTCTTTCCGTCCTGTCGCGGGTAACCTGCATCTTCACAGGTAGTATAATTTCACCGGGTCTCTCGTTGAGACAGCGCCCAAGTCGTTACACCTTTCGTGCGGGTCGGAACTTACCCGACAAGGAATTTCGCTACCTTAGGACCGTTATAGTTACGGCCGCCGTTTACTGGGGCTTCGGTTCGCACCTTCGCTTCCGCTAAGCGCTCCCCTTAACCTTCCAGCACCGGGCAGGTGTCAGCCCCTATACGTCGCCTTTCGGCTTCGCAGAGACCTGTGTTTTTGATAAACAGTCGCTTGGGCCTTTTCACTGCGGCTCTTCAGGGCTCTTCACCCCAAAGAGCACCCCTTCTCCCGAAGTTACGGGGTCATTTTGCCGAGTTCCTTAACGAGAGTTCTCCCGCGCGCCTTAGGATTCTCTCCTCGCCTACCTGTGTCGGTTTGCGGTACGGGCACCTCTTCCCTCGCTAGAGGCTTTTCTTGGCAGTGTGAAATCGGGGACTTCCGGATTACTCCGTCGCCGTCACCGCTTAGCCTTATGATCCGCGGATTTGCCTGCGGATCAGCCTCACGGCTTGGACAGGCTCTTCCAGCCGCCTGCTCGCCCTATCCTCCTGCGTCCCCCCATCGCTCAAACGGGAAGAAGGTGGTACAGGAATCTCAACCTGTTGTCCATCACCTACGCCTTTCGGCCTCGGCTTAGGTCCCGACTAACCCTGAGCGGACGAACCTTCCTCAGGAACCCTTAGGCTTTCGGCGCAGAGGATTCTCACCTCTGTTTTCGCTACTCATACCGGCATTCTCACTTCTAAGCGCTCCACCAGTCCTTCCGGTCTGGCTTCTCTGCCCTTAGAACGCTCCCCTACCGATGACCAACGGTCATCCCGCAGCTTCGGCGGCACGTTTAGCCCCGGTACATTTTCGGCGCAGAGTCACTCGACCAGTGAGCTATTACGCACTCTTTAAATGGTGGCTGCTTCTAAGCCAACATCCTGGTTGTCTCGGCAACTCCACATCCTTTTCCACTGAACGTGCACTTCGGGGCCTTAGCTGGCGGTCTGGGCTGTTCCCCTCTCGACCACGGATCTTATCACTCGCAGTCTGACTCCCGGGCATAAGTCGTTGGCATTCGGAGTTTGACTGGGTTCGGTAACCCGTTTGGGGCCCCTAGCCCAATCAGTGCTCTACCTCCAAGACTCCTAAACCCGAGGCTAGCCCTAAAGCTATTTCGGGGAGAACCAGCTATCTCCAAGTTCGATTGGCATTTCACCCCTACCCACACCTCATCCCCGCACTTTTCAACGTGCGTGGGTTCGGGCCTCCAGCCGGTGTTACCCGGCCTTCACCCTGGACATGGGTAGATCACCTGGTTTCGGGTCGACGACGACGTACTCACACGCCCTGTTCAGACTCGCTTTCGCTGCGGCTCCGCCTCTTCGGCTTAACCTCGCACGCCATCGTCACTCGCCGGTTCATTCTACAAAAGGCACGCCATCACCCATCAACGGGCTCTGACTACTTGTAGGCACACGGTTTCAGGTTCTCTTTCACTCCCCTCCCGGGGTGCTTTTCACCTTTCCCTCACGGTACTGGTGCACTATCGGTCACTAGGGAGTATTTAGCCTTGGGAGATGGTCCTCCCTGCTTCCGACGGGATTCCTCGTGTCCCGCCGTACTCAGGATCCGCTCGGGAGGGAACGAAGTTTCGACTACAGGGCTCTCACCTTCTCTGGCCGGCCGTTCCAGACCGGTTCGTCTACCCCGTCCCTTTCTCACTCCCATCGTGAGCGGTCCTACAACCCCAAGAGGACATGCCTCTTGGTTTGGGCTGTTCCCGTTTCGCTCGCCGCTACTCAGGGAATCGCGGTTGCTTTCTTCTCCTCCGGGTACTAAGATGTTTCAGTTCCCCGGGTGTGCCCTCCATGCCCTATGGATTCAGGCATGGATACTGCCCCATTACGGACAGTGGGTTCCCCCATTCGGACATCTCCGGATCAACGCTTGCTTACAGCTCCCCGAAGCGTTTCGGCGTTTGCCCCGTCCTTCATCGGCTCCTAGTGCCAAGGCATCCACCGTGCGCCCTTTCTAGCTTAACCTATCGCGCTCTCGGCTTCTTCCTTTGCTTTATCGGTTATCTAGTTTTCAAGGAACGAGACTGCTTCTTGAATTTGCTTCTCTGCAGTCTTGCATCGAGGAATCCCACTTCCTCGAATCTGCTAGAAGACGCAGATGCAAAGTAGCTCCTTTGAATTCGCTTCTTTGCAGCTTTGCGCCGAGGAATCCATCTTCCTTGAACCTGCTGGAAGACGAAGGCGCAAAGTAGCTCCTTTGAATTCGCTTCTTCGCTGGTTTGCGTCGAGGAATTCGGCTTCTCCGAATCCGCTTGTAGACGCAGACGCAAACGAGACTGCTTCTTGAATTTGCTTCTCTGCAGTCTTGTGCCGAGGAATCTTGCTTCCCTGAGCCTGCTAGCAGACGCAGGCACAGATGCAAAGCAACTACGTTGAAACAGCTTCCTTGCAGCTTTGCGTCGAGGAATCCAGCTTCTCTGAATTCACTTGTAGACGCAGACGCAAAGCAACTGAAGGAATTTCTCATTCCTTCAAAACTGAACGAAACAGAAGCGCGTTTTGCTTTGAATAACGACTGATGTCTAGCTCCAGCGCCTGGCTCTCTTCTGCCAAATAACCTTCCCCCTCGGGGTGCAAGCACCCCTGCGGGTGAAGAACATTTGGCTTCGAGAGCCAAACGCGGCGCTTCCGCTTTTCTTCGTCCTTAGAAAGGAGGTGATCCAGCCGCACCTTCCGGTACGGCTACCTTGTTACGACTTCACCCCAATCACTTGCCCCACCTTCGGCGGCTGGCTCCCGTAAGGGTTACCTCACCGACTTCGGGTGTTGCAAGCTCTCGTGGTGTGACGGGCGGTGTGTACAAGGCCCGGGAACGTATTCACCGCGGCATGCTGATCCGCGATTACTAGCGATTCCGGCTTCATGCAGGCGAGTTGCAGCCTGCAATCCGAACTGAGAGCGGCTTTTTGGGATTCGCTCCCCCTCGCGGGTTCGCAGCCCTTTGTACCGCCCATTGTAGCACGTGTGTAGCCCAGGTCATAAGGGGCATGATGATTTGACGTCATCCCCACCTTCCTCCGACTTGTCGCCGGCAGTCCCTCTAGAGTGCCCACCTTCGTGCTGGCAACTAGAGGCGAGGGTTGCGCTCGTTGCGGGACTTAACCCAACATCTCACGACACGAGCTGACGACAACCATGCACCACCTGTCACCCTGTCCCCCCGAAGGGGGAACGCCCAATCTCTTGGGTTGTCAGGGGATGTCAAGACCTGGTAAGGTTCTTCGCGTTGCTTCGAATTAAACCACATGCTCCACCGCTTGTGCGGGCCCCCGTCAATTCCTTTGAGTTTCAGCCTTGCGGCCGTACTCCCCAGGCGGAGTGCTTATCGCGTTAGCTGCAGCACTAAAGGGTGTGACCCCTCTAACACTTAGCACTCATCGTTTACGGCGTGGACTACCAGGGTATCTAATCCTGTTTGCTCCCCACGCTTTCGCGCCTCAGCGTCAGTTGCAGGCCAGAGAGCCGCCTTCGCCACTGGTGTTCCTCCACATCTCTACGCATTTCACCGCTACACGTGGAATTCCGCTCTCCTCTCCTGCACTCAAGTCCCCCAGTTTCCAATGACCCTCCACGGTTGAGCCGTGGGCTTTCACATCAGACTTAAGGAACCGCCTGCGCGCGCTTTACGCCCAATAATTCCGGACAACGCTCGCCCCCTACGTATTACCGCGGCTGCTGGCACGTAGTTAGCCGGGGCTTCCTCGTGAGGTACCGTCACCGCGCCGCCCTCTTCGAACGGCGCTCCTTCGTCCCTCACAACAGAGCTTTACGACCCGAAGGCCTTCTTCGCTCACGCGGCGTCGCTCCGTCAGGCTTTCGCCCATTGCGGAAGATTCCCTACTGCTGCCTCCCGTAGGAGTCTGGGCCGTGTCTCAGTCCCAGTGTGGCCGGTCACCCTCTCAGGCCGGCTACGCATCGTCGCCTTGGTGAGCCGTTACCTCACCAACTAGCTAATGCGCCGCGGGCCCATCCGCAAGTGACAGCCAAAGGCCGCCTTTCAACCAAAGACCATGCGGTCTTCGGTGTTATCCGGTATTAGCTCCGGTTTCCCGGAGTTATCCCGGTCTTGCGGGCAGGTTGCCCACGTGTTACTCACCCGTCCGCCGCTGACCAAATCAGAGCAAGCTCCGATCCGGTCCGCTCGACTTGCATGTATTAGGCACGCCGCCAGCGTTCGTCCTGAGCCAGGATCAAACTCTCCAAAGAAAGTTGATTGGCTTTTCGCATTATCCAACTTCGGCCAAAGCGGCCTCCGCTTTTCGTATTGTCCAGCTTCGGCCCGCCGCCGCTCGGGGTCAAATCACCTTCGCCTTCGGGATTGTAAATCCCTGCAGGCGAAGAACATTTGCCCATCGCGGCGACCCGCGGGCCTCAGCTTTTCTTTCGCGCTTCGTTTCGTTCAGTTTTCAAGGAACGAGACCTCTTCTTGAACTTGCTTCGTTGCAGTCTTGCGCCGAGGAACCCAATCCCCCCGAATTCACTAGAAGACACAGGCGCAAAGTTGCTGCATTGAAACAACTTCTCTGCTGATTTGCAGTCTTGAACTGAAGAATAGTTGAATCTTCCTCTTGCAAACAGCTCTTTTATACTAACATACCTCTTTTTTCTTGTCAAGATCTTTTCCGTTGCTTTTCGTCACTCACCGCTATCGAACACTCTGTCCGATTAGCGACGATTTTTAATATACCACTTACCAATCAAAAATGCAATATCTTTTTTAGGGGAATTTCAGGAACCGACGCCAGACCGTTCCTTTAGGCTTCCTCCATCTCTTCGACGGTAAGAGGACTGGCAAATAAGTTTCATAACCGCCATGGCTGTCCGCATAAGATGTTATTAGGACAACGATTTTACAATGCAAAAAAGGGGGCCGATGTCATGTTTTACGCGTTGAACGGACGGACGCTGAAAAAAGCTCTCATTATTATCTGCTCCGCCTTTTTCACCGCCGTCGTCTTGTACGCTTATGAAATGAACCGTCCAGTTTTTTCGCTTCCTTCTGGGCCGAAGGCGGTATATAAAGTGGACAACGCCCGCAATGAGGTGGCGTTGACGTTCGATATCAGCTGGGGAGATGAGAATGCAGACAAAATTTTGGATGTCTTGAAGCAGCACGGGATTCAAAACGCGACCTTTTTTTTATCCGCCTCATGGGCCGAACGCCATCCAGCCGTAGTGAAGCGGATCAAAGAGGAGGGGCATGAGATTGGCAGTATGGGATATAACTTTGTCAACTATACGGAACTTGAGAACGCCAAAATCCGTCAAGATTTAATCATGGCGAAAAAAGTGTTTGACATGTTGGGAATTAAACAGGTTGAGCTGCTGCGCCCCCCTGGGGGGAACTTCAACAAAAATGTGTTAAAAGTTGCTCAGTCCCTCGGCTACACTGTCGTCCATTGGAGCATTGACTCGAAAGACTGGCTCAACCCTGGGACAGACCAAATTGTTGAGAACGTCACGAGGGACCTGGAACCGGGCGATATCGTGCTCCTTCACGCATCTGATTCGGCAAAACAGACAGCCAAAGCGCTGCCGAAAATTATCGCTTCCATGAAAGAAAACGGCTACAAAAACGTCAACCTCTCCGAGCTGTTGGCGAATGGCGAAGCCGAAAGCCGCGGGATCGAGTGACACGTTCCGACAGCGGCCTGCGCCGGTGCGGCTGGATTGCGGCGGCAGACAAGCCGCCAATTGGAATGATTGGCTTTTGGCGAACAGCCGTTTTTTTCGCGGCTGCCATAAGAAAACAGGCGGCGCCTTGCTTTCTTTATTGTTTCGCGCTGCCTGTCAATTTATGCAGTATAAGAAGCTGGTATGCATTGCATACTAATAAAGGAATCAACATCAAATACAGCCAATCACGGTCGTTGATGCGCAACACGGGAAACCATTCAATGACCGTAACGACGACCATAAAGAACAAAGCCGGAACGAACGCCCCTTTGTTCGTCTGTGCGCTCTTGACGTAGGCAACAACGAGACCAACCACCAAAATGAACAATGCGGTCAATAGATACGGAATGATTGAATCGCCCTTGTCCGCAAACGCCATGTAGCGGAAATACACTAAATCGAACAGCACGAACATGATCAAAACAACCTGCACAGCGTTCCATAGCGAACGGAAGATGCCAAGCCCGAACCGGTGGACGGTTAAATAAGCAAAAAACCCCGCCTGACTGATGACGCTGAAAATAAAGCCAACACCGATATGCCATAACAAAACAGCCATAAATTCGACCATTTCCAGGCGCAACAGCAAGCGCCCGAATTCTTCCCAGTTGAACACAATGCCGACGGCCGCCGTGGCGATGCCGCCGATCAGCAGCGTCGATAAAAATAAACGCACCCATTTGCGGCTGTTCACAGCTTCATCCTCCATCATTTCAGCATAACCCGCTTACCATTTTACCAGCGCCCTTGTGAAAAAGCCAGCTCCGATCTCCCCCATGTATATTTTTTTCGCCAACATTCATATTAAGGGTGAGGGATTTTTGCAGAAAGGAGCTCACTTTCATGAACAAATGCCTACCGCTCCTCTTGCTCAGTTTTCTCGTTCTTGGTTCCTGTGCCCCTCAAGAAATCAGCCCCCCTCCCCCGGATTATGACGAAACGAAAAAGATGGTTGTTGACATTTTAAAAACCGACGAGGGGAAAAAGGCGATTCAAGATATTATGTCGGAAGATCAGATGAAGCAGCAACTAGTCATAGATCAAAAAGCTGTAAAAGAAACGCTGCAACAAATGCTGACATCCGATCAAGGAAAAAAGTTCTGGGAAAGTGCGTTAAAAGACCCGAAATTCGCTGAAAGTTTTGCCAAAGGGCTGCAAGCAGAACATGAAAAAATGATGAAGGCGCTCATGAAAGATCCCGATTACCAGGCGCTGATGATCGATATTTTAAAAGATCCAGAAATGGAAAAAGCCATGGTCGATGTCTTAAAAAGCAAAGAGTTCCGCCAGCATTTGCAAAAGGTGATCACGGAAACGTTGAACAGCCCGCTGTATCAGGCGAAAATTCAAGATATGTTGATGAAAGCAGCTGAAAAGGTTCAGCAAGGCGGAGAAAAACAAGAAGAAGGCGGAGGGGAAGGGGGAGAGGGAGAAGAAAGCACCGGCAACCAACAAGGCGGAGGAGGTTAATCAAGCAAAAAAAGCGTCCGTGCGCTGAAAACCGCCAACGCTCTAATCGGCGGTTTCTCGCCATCGGACGCTTTTTGTGAAACCGATTAATATTTTGCAACGATTTTGCGGGCGATATCCATATAAATTTTCCCGATCGGATGATCTTCTGCGTAAACGGACGGAGCGAAGTCGTCGTCGTTCCAATCCGGCTGCTGAAGCGGCAGCTGCCCTAACAGCTCGGTTTGCAGCTCTTTGGCCAGCTTTTCTCCGCCACCCTTGCCGAAGACATACTCCCGCTCCCCTGTTTTCCGGCTCTCGTAGTACGACATATTTTCGATCACGCCGATAATTTCATGTTCGGTGCGCAACGCCATTGCCCCAGCGCGGGCAGCGACAAACGCAGCGGTCGGATGCGGAGTCGTGACGATAATTTCTTTGCACGACGGCAAGAGCGTATGGACGTCCAAGGCGACGTCGCCCGTACCAGGCGGCAAGTCAAGCAGCAAGTAATCCAAGTCTCCCCATTCGACCTCTTTGAAAAAGTTGTTCAACATTTTCCCAAGCATCGGGCCGCGCCAAATGACCGGGGCGTTGTCCTCGACGAAAAAGGCCATCGAAATGACTTTTACGCCAAACCGTTCGACCGGGATGATTTTGTCGCCCCTCACCGTCGGGCGCTCGGTGATTCCCATCATGTCCGGAACGCTGAACCCATAAATGTCCGCGTCAATCAACCCGACTTTTTTGCCGAGCCGGGCGAGCGCGACCGCCAAATTGACGGAAACGGTCGACTTGCCGACTCCACCTTTGCCGCTGGCAATGGCGATATACGTCGTTTTTTGCTTGTTTTCGCTATATTTCTCCACCACGTCGCGCGGCAGTTCGGCGAACCGCAGCCCGACCGTCGCAGCGCCCGCGTCTTTCAGCTGCTCGACGATCGCCGTTTGCACGCGAAGCTGCTCGGGCGTTCCGGTTTTGGCGAGCGCGATTTTCACGCTGACATGGTTTTTCTCTTCCTTAATTTTGATTTCTTGGATGGCATTCGTCTCTTTAAACGTTTTGTTTAAAAAGGGATCTTTCATCTTTTCAAGAATGGCGCGCACTTCAGTTTCCGTCAACATCGTATTCACCAACCCTTTTGCAAATCAATGGTCATTTCTACGTGTTATCATACCATAAATCGGCAGACGGCCGCCATGTTTGACTTGCTCCCGCACGTCCCCGCGGTTGAAAAGGGGGGAATTTCTAATTCCTTTTGGCGAAACAAGGCCGGTCGGCTGTCTGTCTCCTCTGTTCCGACCTTAAAAAATCCCCGCTACTCGCGAGGCGTATGTTCATTGGAAAAATAGCGGAGCACTCCTTTATAAATCGAGGCGGCCAGCTTCGTTTGGTAGCCATCAGACACAAGCAGCTCTCGCTCATCGGGATTCGACAAAAACCCAACCTCGACAAGCGCGCCGGGGATTTTTGCATGCTTGAGCAAATAGACGGTATCAATCATTTTTGCCAGTCGATGGGTGTTCTCCAAATTGCGCCGCAATTCCGCTTGGATAAATCTCGCCAGCCGCTCGTTTTCGATGAACGACCCGTAATAAAACGTCTGCGCTCCTCGCCAACGCGGCGACGGGATGGCGTTGAGATGGATGCTAATGAAAAGATCGGCATTCGATCGATTGACGAAAGCCGTTCGTTCGAGCAAATCCTCCGTTTTCCGTCGGCTGTAGCCGCGTGTGGACGGGCTGGCCAAGTCCCGATCCGTCTCGCGCGTCATCAGGACGAGCGCCCCTTGCTGCTGCAGATAATCGCGCAGCTTTTTCGCCACGTTGAGCGCGATGTCCTTTTCCACCGCCTCGCCACCGACGGCGCCGCCGTCCGGCCCACCATGGCCGGGGTCCAATACGATGATTCTCCCCGATAATGGGAGATTCCATGGTTTTGTTGATGTCAAATCGGAAAATAAAGACGGAAATAGCAAAGTGCTCATAAGGGCGACGGCAGCAAAAGCGACCAGCCACTTCCATTTTTCTCTCATTGTTTCTCCTCCCGCACGTTTCCCTTCTCTATCTTATATGGGACAAGGCGCGGGAATAGAACTCATTCAGCGAAGTTTTAGACGACGCCGTTTTTTGCCCCGCTCAAATCCTTCCGTCCACCAGTTGCCGATATATTGTTCACACGCGTCATACAGCGACTGGCTGAGGAAATCGTTGTCGATATTGCCCCAAAAGCAAAGAAAATCAAACAGCGTATCGATCAAATATTTTTCTTCTTGAGCACATCGACAACGTACGCTGGCCGCCGGCTCCCCATAATAGCCGAATCGGCTGTAGCGAGCGCCGAGCAAATACGCTTCAATGGCCAGATCAATACAGCCTTCCTCAACAACGGATGGGAACATCCGATACGCCGTATAAAACGGAACAAAGTGCTCAAGCGCTTTGGTCCGTAATTTCTCAAGCGACAGTTCGCGCAACATGTTCCGTTCATAGCGAAGCTGCTTTTCCTGCCTTTTTTCCGCCAATGAAGTGATGACTGTCATCGTCTTTCACGCTCCTTTACGATGTAGTGTCTAACGATCGCTCACAATCATACGCGCGGGCGAAAGGCAGAAATAAGCAAAAAACCCAGCCAAATCGGCTGGGTTGGAACATCACGCGATTAACGTTTCGAGAATTGCGGAGCGCGGCGGGCGCCTTTGAGCCCGTATTTTTTGCGTTCTTTAACGCGAGCATCGCGCGTCAGCAAACCGGCCCGTTTCAGCACCGTGCGGAATTCCGGATCGACTTCAAGCAACGCACGGGCGATGCCATGGCGAATCGCACCGGCTTGGCCGGCAAATCCGCCGCCTTGGACATTCACCAAAACGTCGTAGCTGCCAAGCGTTTCCGTCAATACGAGCGGCTGTTTTACCATTTCGATGAGCGCTTCCGTCGGGATGTACTCGCGAATGTCACGCTTATTGACAATGATGCGGCCATCGCCCGGGACAAGGCGGACACGGGCGACCGAGCTTTTGCGACGACCTGTGCCGTAATATTGTACTTGTGCCAAAATCATACCCTCCCTTATGATTATCCGCGAAGTTCATACACTTCTGGTTTTTGTGCTTGATGCGGATGTTCGCTTCCACGGTAAACGTGCAACTTTTTGAACATTTGCCGGCCAAGGCTGCCTTTTGGAAGCATGCCGCGCACCGCACGTTCGATCATTTGTTCCGGGTAGTTCGTACGCATTTCCAGCGCTGTTCTTACTTTTAAGCCACCCGGATATAAGCTGTGGCGATAGTACAGTTTTTTCGTCAACTTTTTCCCAGTCAGTTCGACTTTGTCCGCATTGATGACGATGACGTGATCTCCGCAATCAACGTGCGGAGTGAACGTCGGTTTATGTTTGCCGCGCAACAGCGCCGCTACTTCGCTGGCTAAGCGGCCTAACGTTTTGCCAGCTGCGTCGACAACGTACCATTTACGCTCTACTTCATTCGGTTTCGCCATATAAGTCGTACGCAATGCAGTTCCCTCCTAAAATAAAAAAATGAACAAACAAAATGGTCGTTTATTTCAACACGATTATGGTCCGGGGCTAATCGTGGAAAATACATGCCATATGATATAATAGCTTGCCGGCGCGCCAATGTCAAGAAGATGTTACACAAGGACTCGTTGTCTTAAAAAGCCGGAGAAAACCATCAGCCATCCACCAATGAGTGAACCAAACATTCATCCTCATAGTATACGCGCCATAAATACAGCCCTTCGGCCGGCGCGGTTGGACCAGCGAGGCGCCGATCTTTCGCCGCAAGCAGTGTCGAAATGTCGGCGGGAGAACGCTTCCCTTGGCCGATCTCCAACACCGTGCCAACGATAATGCGCACCATGTTGTACAAAAAGCCGCTGCCGACAAACCGAAACTCGAGCATCGGGCCGTCGGCCTTCACTTCAGCCCGATACATGGTGCGCACCCGGTCTTCGATCGACGTTTTTGCGGAACAAAAGCTTGTAAAATCGTGCGTTCCATGAAGCAAACGAAGCGCCTCGTTCATCGCGCTGATATGAAGCGAATATGGATGCCATGCGCAATAATGGCGGCGAAACACGTCGCGCTCGGCAGCCGTCCATACTTTATAGCGGTATTCTTTCGCTTTCGCCGAAAAACGGGCGTGGAAGTCTGCATCGGCCTCCTGTACAAAGCGAACGACGATATCATCCGGCAGCTGGGCGTTCAACGCCTTTTTCCACTGCTCCGAGGAAAGGGAAAGCGGCGTATCAAAGTGGATCACTTGCCCATAGGCATGAACGCCGGCATCCGTCCTTCCGGAAGCCGCCACACGCACTTTTGTCCCTTTATGCATCCGCCGAAGCACTTCCTCAAACTCGCCTTGCACCGTCCGCTTTCCCGGCTGGATTTGGTAGCCGGAAAAGTGGGTGCCATCATAGGCGATGATGCATTTGATCCGTTGTGTCATGGCCTTCCTCCGCTATGAGCGTAATAAACAAAGCAATACGGCCAGCAGCGCCACAGCCGCTAAAAACGCGATGTCCACCGGCTTCCAAGCGAGCTGGCGGAATTTCGTCCGCCCTTCCCCGCCGCGGTAGCCGCGCGCCTCCATGGCTGTCGCCAGCTCATCGGCTCGTTTGAACGAGCTGATAAACAGGGGCACAAGCAGTGAGACAATGGCTTTCATCCGTTCGGAAAAACGGCCGCCAGAAAAATCAACACCACGAGCCGCCTGTGCTTTCATAATTTTTTCCGTCTCTTCCATCAATGTTGGAATGAATCGAAGCGAAATGGCCATCATCAAGGCGAGCTCATGGACAGGAACGCGCATCTTTTTGAGCGGCCCGAGCAAACTTTCGACGCCGTCGGTCACTTCAATCGGCGTCGTCGTCAACGTCAACATCGTCGTCATCAATACAAGGAGCAAAAACCTTAGGGAAATAAAGACCCCTTGCTTGATGCCGCCTTCATATACAGAGAGCGCACCGATTTGGTAGATGACGTCTCCTTCTTTCGTCATGAATAGATGCAACAGCAATGTAAACAAAACGACCCATAAAATCGGTTTCAAGCCGCGGGCAATGAACGAAAACGGGATGCGAGACAGAGCTGCAAAGGCAAACGCAAACAGCGACAGCAGTGCATACGTCGCCGCATTGTTCGCCAAAAAGACGATCAGGACGTAAGCAAACACGATCAATAGTTTGGCGCGCGGGTCTAAGCGATGAATGACGGAATGACCAGGCACATATTGCCCGATAATCAAATGATTAGTCATGGACGCTCACCTTGGAGAACAATTGCTGGATGGCTTCCGCTGTCTGTTCCAACGTCAAGCATGGCGACGGAATGACAACGCCGAACCGCTTTTCGAGCTGCTGTTTCAATTTGACCGTTTCCGGCACACTCAAACCGATGGCAGCCAGTTTGTCAGCGTCGCGAAACATCTCTTCCGGCGTTCCGTGGCCCCATACCGTTCCTTCATGCATGACGATGATTTCATCAGCGTACCGAGCTGCATCTTCCATGCTGTGGGTGACGAGAACGGTTGTCAACTGCTTCTCACGATGGAGGCGATAAAACATCTCCATCATCTCTTTGCGCCCGCGCGGATCAAGGCCCGCGGTCGGTTCATCGAGCACGAGCACTTCTGGTTCAAGCGCGAGCACGCCGGCGATGGCGACGCGCCGCATTTGCCCTCCGCTCAAATCAAACGGCGATTTCGCCAATACGTCTTCACTCAATCCGACGAGCTTAATGAGCTCCCGCGCCTTCCGCTTCGCCTCGTCTTCCGGCACGCCAAAATTGAGCGGGCCAAAACAAATATCTTTCTCCACCGTTTCTTCAAACAACTGGTGCTCCGGGAACTGGAAGACGACCCCGACCTTTTTGCGCAGCGGTTTCAGCTGCTTTGGCCGCTTATGGCTCGTGATCGTCTCTTCGCCGATCTTCACCGCGCCGCTTGTCGGCTGCAGCAACCCGTTTAAATGCTGAAGGAGGGTCGATTTTCCTGAGCCCGTATGCCCAACCACGGCAACGTACGCCCCGCTTCGGATTGCGACATTGACATCATAGAGCGCCCGACGGGCAAGCGGTGAACGGGCGTTGTACACATGCTCTACTTTTTCGAATACAATGTCCATAGCTCCTCGACCAACTCCTCTGTCGTGAAATATCCAGCCCGAAGCGGAATGCCTTGTTCCCGCAAGCGACTGCCCATTTTCACGGCAAACGGCAAATCAAGACCGATGCGCTCGAGCTTGCTTCCGAGCCGAAAGATTTGCTCCGGCGTCCCTTCTGCCATCACTTCGCCTTTGTTCATCACAATGAGACGGTCCGCCTTCGCTGCCTCTTCCAAATCATGGGTAATTGACAAGACGGTAATGCGCTGCTGGCGGTTCAGGCGGCGCACCGTCTCAAGCACTTCTTCCCTTCCACGCGGGTCAAGCATCGATGTCGCTTCGTCCAAAATGATCATATCGGGGCGGAGCGCCAAAATGCCAGCGATGGCGACGCGCTGTTTTTGCCCCCCAGACAACCGGTGCGGCTCATAATGGAGAAACGGCTCCATATGGACTTGGCGAATGGCCTCGCGAATGCGCTCGACCATTTCCAAGCGCGGAATGCCGTTGTTTTCAAGGGCAAAAGCGATGTCGTCTTCCACGGTCGCACCGACAAACTGGTTGTCCGGGTTCTGGAACACAAGGCCGACGCGGCGGCGCACCTCCCAAACGGTTGCGTCGTTCAAAAGGCGTCCAAACAAGCGAATGGCGCCCCGCTCCGGCCGAAGCAAGCCGATCAGCATCCGAGCGATGGTCGATTTGCCGGATCCGTTATGGCCGACGATCGCTAACCACTCCCCGCGCTCGGCCGTGAAGCTGACGTTTTGCACCGCATAGTCGGATTGATTTGGATAGCGAAAGGACACTCCCTCGATCGACAAGATTGGTTCGGCCATGATCGTTTCCCCTTGCTTCGCCGCGTTGCAAACGCAGCCTGCTAAATGATGGTAAACAAAAAAAGGGCATAGATCCAGTTCAAACGAAACTGTCTCGCCCTTGTTGAAATGAAACCGTTACACGAGTTCAATAATGACCATCGGCGCCCCGTCACCGCGGCGAGGACCAAGTTTCATAATGCGCGTATAGCCGCCTTGGCGATCTTGGTAGCGCGGCGCAATGTCGCTGAACAGCTTTTGCAACGCATCCTGGCCGGTTTCGCTGTTGGCGACCTCCTTGCGGATGAATGCCGCTGCTTGGCGGCGGGCATGCAAATCGCCGCGTTTGCCGAGCGTAATCATTTTTTCCATGACCGAGCGCAGTTCTTTCGCCCGCGCTTCCGTCGTTTCAATGCGTTCATTGATGATTAAGTCTGTTGCCAAGTCGCGAAGCAGTGCTTTTCGTTGCGAAGTCGTGCGTCCTAATTTTCTGTACGACATCAAATGTCCCTCCCTTTTAAAGTGATGTGTTCCTCATGGTGGCCATCATCAAAGCAATATGGTGAAAGTGTGTTTCCGGCTTGCCGGCGGAGGCCGGCACTTAGTCGTCTTTGCGCAGGCTGAGGCCAAGCTCAGCCAGTTTCGCTTTTACTTCCTCAAGCGACTTGCGGCCGAGGTTGCGCACTTTCATCATATCTTCTTCCGTTTTTTGCGTCAGTTCTTGAACAGTGTTGATGCCGGCCCGCTTCAAGCAATTGTAGGAACGAACCGAAAGATCGAGTTCCTCGATCGTCATTTCGAGCACTTTTTCTTTTTGATCGTCCTCTTTCTCGACCATGATCTCCGCATTTTGCGCCTCATCCGTCAAGCCGACAAAAATGTTCAAGTGCTCCGTTAAAATTTTCGCTCCAAGGGAAATGGCCTCTTTCGGCCCAATGCTTCCATCCGTCCACACATCAATGGTCAGCTTGTCATAGTCCGTCACTTGGCCGACCCTTGTATTCTCGACTTGATAGGAAACTCGGGAGACCGGCGTATAAATGGAATCGATCGGAATGACGCCGATGGGCTGGTCTTCGCGCTTATTCGCCTCAGCAGGAACATATCCGCGCCCCCGCTTGGCAGTCATGCGCATGCGCAGGCGGCCGCCTTCCGCCAGCGTCGCGATATGAAGGTCCGGGTTTAAAATTTCTACATCGCTGTCGTGAGTGATATCGGCAGCCGTGACAACTCCTTCACCCTGCACATCAATCTCCAACGTTTTCTCTTCGTCTGAATAAATTTTCAACGCTAGTTTTTTGATATTCAAAATGATGGCTGTCACATCTTCAACGACGCCGTCAATCGTTGAAAACTCATGCAAGACGCCGTCGATTTGCACCGATGTTACAGCTGCACCAGGGAGTGAAGACAATAGGATACGACGCAAGGAGTTCCCTAAGGTTGTACCATATCCACGCTCAAGCGGTTCGACGACGAATTTGCCATATTTGGCATCTTCGCTCAGTTCGACCGTTTCAATTTTCGGCTTTTCAATTTCAATCATCGATTATTATACCCTCCTTCAAAACGTCGAGACCCCGATCAAACGGTACACGCCTAACAACATTCCCCCATGAATCTCTCTTTACGCTTGCCTGCCATGGTCTTTATCATATCCCATTATTGACAATGGTGCAAATTCTATACAGGGGCGTTACACACGGCGACGTTTTGGCGGACGGCATCCATTGTGCGGGATTGGAGTGACGTCTTTGATCGCCGTAATTTCCAACCCGGCTGCTTGCAATGCACGGATCGCTGCCTCGCGGCCAGCCCCCGGACCTTTGACGTTCACTTCGACCGTTTTCATGCCATGCTCCATCGACGCTTTCGCTGCTGCTTCAGCCGCCATTTGCGCCGCAAACGGCGTTGATTTGCGCGAACCTTTGAACCCCAGCGAACCAGCGCTCGCCCAAGCAATGGCGTTGCCATGAACATCCGTAATCGTCACGATCGTGTTGTTGAACGTTGAACGGATATGGGCGATGCCTGTATCAATATTTTTTCTTACCCGGCGTTTACGAGTGTTTGTTCTGCGTGCCATTCGTCAAATGACCTCCTTTGCGTGATTATTTTTTCTTGTTCGCTACCGTGCGGCGCGGACCTTTGCGCGTGCGGGCATTGTTTTTCGTGTTTTGGCCGCGAACCGGCAATCCGCGGCGATGGCGAAGACCACGATAGCAGCCGATCTCCATCAACCGTTTAATATTTAACGATACTTCACGCCGCAAATCGCCTTCCACTTTTAAGCGGCCGACGATTTCACGAATGCGGCCAAGCTCTTCTTCCGTTAAGTCGCGAACGCGTGTGTCTTCCGATACGCCGGCTTCTTTTAAGATTTTTTGTGCTGTCGGTTTGCCGATCCCATAAATGTATGTTAACGAAATGACTACCCGTTTATCACGCGGAATATCGACACCTGCAATGCGTGCCATATGATACACCTCCTTGAAAATTACCCTTGGCGTTGTTTATGCTTCGGATTTTCACAAATGATCATAACTTTGCCGCGTCTGCGAATAACTTTGCACTTTTCGCAAATCGGTTTGACAGATGGTCTTACTTTCATGTTGTTTACCTCCCTAATTGAACGGAGTGCATTCCTTTATTTATATCGATACGTGATCCGTCCACGCGTCAAATCATACGGCGACAGCTCCACCGTCACCCGGTCGCCAGGCAAAATGCGAATGAAATGCATGCGGATCTTGCCGGATACATGAGCCAACACCGTGTGCCCATTTTCTAATTCTACACGAAACATCGCATTTGGCAATGTTTCGATGACGGTGCCTTCCACTTCAATTACATCATCTTTCGCCATCGAGCGGCTCTCCCTCCTTCGAATGAGTAACATTGTGTTACGCAAAACCGAACGTGATATCCATGATGATCGAGAAGACGTTTACCCCTTCCCACTTATGAAGTGGGAGACTCATTTCCACAATGTGTTAAAATTTCGCAGCCATCTTCTGTAATGACAATCGTATGTTCGAAATGGGCGCACCGTTTTCCATCGGCCGTGACGACGGTCCAATCGTCGGCCAACGTTTTCACGTAACGGCTGCCGGCATTGACCATCGGTTCGATGCACAGCGCCATCCCTGGCCGCAAAATCGGGCCTTTGTTCGGCGGCCCATAATGTAGGATTTGTGGGTCTTCATGTAAGTGTTGACCAATTCCATGCCCGACATACTCGCGAACAACGGAAAAGTGATGCGCTTCGACATACGTTTGAATCGCATGGGAGATGTTCGTTAAACGAGCACCCGGTTTTGCCTCGGCGAGCCCGACGTACAGCGATTGCTCTGTCACGTCAAGCAACCGTTTCGTCTCGGCGTCGATCTCCCCGACCGGATACGTCCAGGCCGAGTCGGCGTGATAGCCTTCATACTGCGCGCCGACATCGATCGTAATAATATCGCCTTCCCGCAATGCGCGGCTGCTGGGAATCCCGTGCACAAGCTCTTCATTCACCGAGGCGCAAATGCTCCCTGGAAACCCTTGATACCCTTTAAACGACGGAATGGCGCCATGGGAACGAATCACTTCCTCCGCGATGGCGTCCAGTTCCTTTGTTGTGATCCCGGGACGAATGTGCTTTTGCAATTCTTTCAATGTAAGGGAAACGATTTTTCCCGCCTCGCGCATCAAAGCAATTTCCTGCGCGGTTTTGCAACGAATCATCGAGCAAGTCCCCCGAGCACTTCACAAATATCAGCAAACACCTTTTCCATTTCCTGTTCGCCGTTAATGTGGCGCAAATAGCCTTTTTGCTCGTAAAAATCGAGGAGCGGCTTCATTTGTTTCATATTCACCTCAAGCCGATTGGCCACCGTTGCTTCATTATCATCGGGGCGCTGGTACAGATCGCCACCGCATTTATCGCATACGCCCGGTTTCGCCGGCGGATGAAAAACGAGATGGTACGTTGCTCCGCAGTTGCGGCAAATACGTCTGCCGGTCAGGCGCTCCATTAAGACCTCTTGGCGAACGTCGATATGGATGACATAGTCAAGCTTGCGCCCGATTTCCGAAAGCAACGTTTCAAGCGCTTCTGCTTGGGCGACCGTGCGCGGGAATCCATCGAGCAAAAAACCATTTTGGCAATCCTCTTTGCTCAGCCGTTCGCGGACGATGCCGATCGTCACCTCATCCGGCACAAGATCGCCGCGGTCCATATACTGCTTTGCCTGCAACCCTAACGGCGTCCCTTCTTTGATCGCCGCTCGAAACATATCTCCCGTTGAAATATGCGGAATTCCGTAAGCCTCGACAATTTTCCCGGCCTGCGTGCCTTTGCCGGCACCCGGCAGCCCCATCAGCACTAAATTCATCCTAACTCCCCCTATCGGCAAGGGACGTCCGTTCTTGCCTTCTTTATTTGATGAATCCACGGTAATGGCGTTTCACCAGCTGGCTCTCAAGCTGTTTCATCGTCTCAAGCGCCACGCCGACGACAATAAGCAAGCTCGTACCGCCGATTCGTGCGGAAGACGGCAAGTTGGCAAAGTTCACAAAGAACACCGGCAGCACAGCGACAACCGCCAAAAAGATTGATCCGACCAGCGTCAGCCGGTATAAAATTCTCGTCACGTACTCTTGTGTGTTTTTCCCAGGGCGAATACCTGGGATGTAGCCGCCTTGTTTTTTCAAGTTGTCCGCCATCTGCTCCGGATTGACTTGAACAAACGCATAAAAGTACGTAAACGCGATGATGAGCACGACGTAAATGATCATCCCAACCGGGTGCGTATAATCAAACGTTCGGCGAATCCACAATGTTACATCATTCGTGCCAAAAAACGATGCAATGGTCGGTGGTGCAATCAAAAACGATACAGCGAAAATGACCGGAATGACTCCCGCTGGGTTCACTTTGAGCGGCAAATGAGTCGAGTGGCCGCCCACCGGGCTTCGGCCCTCAAGCCGCTTCGCGTATTGAATCGGAATTTTCCGGAACGCCTGCTGGATGTAAATGACACCAACGATGACGGCAACGACCGCCAACGCCACAAGCAGGAGCCGGACGATGCGCAAAAACACATCTTCCCCGACATTTTCAAACTGTTGGGCGTAAATTTGGTTCAAGACCGTCGGAATGCCTGAGACAATCCCGGCGAAAATAATGATCGAAATGCCATTGCCCACGCCTTTCGCGGTGATCTGTTCGCCGAGCCACATTAAAAATGCGGTGCCGGCGGTCAAGACAACGGCGATCAGCAAATACGTGCCGATGCCCGGATTTCGAATGAGCATCCCGCCGGCTAAATTGTTGAAGCCGTACGACATGCCAAGCGCTTGGATAAACCCGAGCACGACCGTGAAATAGCGGGTAAACTGAGCTAATTTACGCCGGCCAACCTCGCCTTGCTTCGACCATTCTGTAAATTTCGGAACGACGTCCATTTGCAGCAGCTGGACGATAATCGATGCCGTGATATAGGGCATAACTCCCATGGCAAAAATCGAAAAGTTTCGCAGCGCCCCGCCGCCGAAAATGTTCAGGACGCCGAATGCATTCAATTCATCTTGCAGTTTTAACACATCCGCGTTCACGCCTGGAACCGGGATGAACGTTCCAATGCGGAACACGATCAACATAAGAAGAGTGAAAATAATTTTGTTTCGAATATCACTGACGCGCATAAAGTTGGAGATTGTCCGAAACATTAAATCACCTCAGTTTTACCGCCAGCCGCCTCAATGGCCTCTTTCGCCGATGCCGAGAACTTATGCGCTTTGACCGTCAGCTTTTTCTCGATTTGGCCTTTGCCCAAAATTTTCACGCCCGATTTCAACTTGCTGATGACGCCCGTCTCAAGAAGCAATTCCGGCGTCACTTCCGTTCCGTCTTCAAAACGATTCAGTTTTTCCAGATTCACAACAGCATACTCTTTCCGATTGATGTTCGTAAATCCTCGTTTCGGCAAACGGCGGAACAGCGGAGTTTGACCGCCTTCAAACCCAAGACGAACTCCTCCACCCGAGCGGGCATTTTGACCTTTTTGACCGCGGCCGGACGTTTTGCCGTTGCCCGAACCGATCCCGCGGCCGACGCGCACAGCTTTCTTTCGAGATCCCGGCGCTGGTTGCAATTCATGAAGTTTCATGGCAAAGCACCTCCTTATGATTCATTATTCTTCAATTTCTTTGACTTTGACAAGGTGGGCCACTTTGTTGATCATCCCGCGGATTGCAGGATTGTCATTGTGGACGACCGTTTGGTGCATTTTTCGCAGGCCGAGCGTTCTGACGGTAACGCGTTGGTTTTCCGGACGGCCAATCACGCTGCGCGTGAGGGTAATCGCCAGTTTTTTTGCCATGATCGTTCCCTCCTTATCCTAACAGTTCCTCGACTGTTTTGCCGCGCAATCTCGCTACGTCTTCGGCGCGTTTTAATTGTTTCAGTCCATCAAACGTTGCGCGCACCATGTTGATTGGCGTGTTTGAACCGATCGATTTCGACAAGATGTCGCTGATGCCCGCCAGCTCTAATACAGCACGCGCCGGACCCCCAGCGATGACCCCGGTACCTTCGGAAGCGGGTTTCAAAATGATTTCCCCGGCACCGAAATGGCCGATGACTTCATGCGGAATCGTTGTGCCGACGATCGGCACTTCAATTAAGTTTTTCTTCGCATCTTCAATCGCTTTGCGGATCGCTTCTGGAACCTCTTGTGCTTTTCCGGTGCCAAATCCGACATGGCCGTTTTTATCGCCGACGACGACGAGAGCTGAAAAGCGCAGGCGACGTCCGCCTTTTACGACTTTTGCTACACGGTTGACCGCGACTACACGCTCTTCCAATTCAAGTTTGTTTGGATCGATACGACGCATCGTTGTCCCTCCTTTGTAATTAGAATTCCAAGCCGGCTTCGCGGGCGGCGTCTGCCAATGCTTTTACCCGTCCGTGATATAAATACCCGCCACGGTCGAACACGACTTTTTTAATGCCTTTTTCCAATGCACGTTTGGCGACAAGTTCGCCGACTTTTTTCGCTGCCTCAATGTTGTTCGTCGAATCTAAGCCAAACTCTTTGTCCAACGTCGAGGCGCTGACGATCGTTGACGATTTTGTATCATCGATAATTTGCGCGTAAATATGTTTATTTGAACGGAACACGCTCAACCGCGGACGTTCAGCCGTGCCGAAGATTTTTTTGCGGATGCGCGCGTGTCTTTTCTTCCGAACCGCGTTTCGGTCCACTTTCGTGATCATCGAATGTCACTCCTTTCGCTTCGCTATGCCGCGTTATTTACCAGTTTTGCCTTCTTTCAGGCGCACAAGCTCACCTTCGTAGCGGATGCCTTTGCCTTTATACGGCTCTGGCGGACGAACCGCGCGAATGTTGGCGGCCAGTTCGCCGACGCGCTGTTTGTCTGCCCCTTTGACGATGATTTTCGTTTGGGATGGCACTTCAATTTCAAGCCCTTCTTCCGGCTCAATTTCTACCGGATGAGAATAACCGACGCTCAATACAAGCTTTTTCCCTTGTTTCGACGCCCGGTACCCGACACCAACGAGTTCGAGCGCTTTTTCATAACCTTTCGAAACGCCTTCGACCATGTTGGCAAGCAAGCTGCGCGTCGTGCCATGGAGCGCGCGATGATGTTTTTCATCGCTTGGACGCGTAACCGTGATGACATTGCCCTCAACCGTGATCGTCATATCTGGATGGAACGTGCGGGTCAGCTCCCCTTTCGGCCCTTTGACCGTAACCGTGTTGCCGTTGACCGTAACGGTGACACCGGCAGGAATTTCAATTGGTTTTTTGCCGACACGTGACATGTCAAAAACACCTCCATTCTTGAGCAGATAGATTACCAAACGTAGGCGATTACTTCGCCGCCCGTGCCTTTTTGCCGTGCTTCTTTGTCTGTTAAGATGCCCTGCGATGTCGAAAGAATCGCGATCCCTAAGCCGTTCAGGACGCGCGGCACTTCATGGGCTTTGACGTAAACGCGCAACCCCGGTTTGCTGATGCGTTTCAGCCCGGTAATGACACGTTCGTTGTTCGGACCGTATTTCAAGAAGATGCGGAGAATGCCTTGTTTGTTGTCTTCGATATATTCATAATCACGAATAAACCCTTCGCGCTTTAAAATTTCCGCGATTTCCCGCTTGATTTTCGAAGCCGGGACTTCGAGCTTTTCGTGACGCACCATATTCGCATTGCGGATGCGAGTCAGCATATCAGCAATTGGATCTGTCATCACCATTATGTTTTACCTCCTTCCCAATCAATGGGTTGATTACCAGCTGGCTTTTTTGATGCCTGGAAGTTGACCTTTGTATGCGAGCTCACGGAAACAAATACGGCACAATTTGAATTTTCGATAGACCGAGTGCGGGCGGCCGCAGCGCTCGCAACGGGTGTACGCTCTCACTTTAAACTTCGGCGTCCGTTTTTGTTTCGCGATCATCGATTTTTTAGCCACGATTTCGCCTCCCTTGCGTTATGGGATCATTATTTTTGGAATGGCATGCCGAGCAACGCCAGCAGTTCACGAGCTTCTTCATCCGTGTTGGCCGTTGTGACGATCACGATGTCCATGCCGCGCACTTTGTTCACTTTATCGTAGTCAATCTCAGGGAAAATGAGCTGTTCTTTAATGCCGAGCGTATAGTTGCCGCGGCCGTCAAACGACTTTTTCGATACGCCGCGGAAGTCGCGCACGCGCGGAAGCGAGACCGAAATCAACTTATCGAGAAACTCATACATCCGTTCGCCGCGCAGCGTCACTTTCGCACCGATCGGCATCCCTTGGCGAAGACGGAAGCCGGCGATCGATTTTTTCGCACGCGTTACCACCGGACGCTGACCGGCGATCAGCGTCAGCTCTTCAACGGCGCTGTCTAATGCTTTCGGGTTTTGCACCGCATCGCCGACACCCATGTTGATGACGATTTTTTCGATTTTTGGCACTTGCATGATCGATTTATAGTTGAACTTGCTCATGAGAGCAGGTACGACTTCGTTTAAATACTTCTCTTTCAGGCGGTTCATAAAAGTACCTCCCTTCCTGCGTCACGGTTATTTATCCAAAATCTCGCCGGATTTTTTCGCATAGCGCACTTTTTTGCCATCGACAATTTTATAGCCGATGCGCGTCGGTTCACCCGTTTTCGGGTCGAGCGGCATGACTTTCGAAACGTGGATCGGCGCTTCCTTCTCAATGATGCCGCCTTGCGGGTTCGCTTGCGACGGTTTCGCATGCTTTTTCACAATATTGACGCCCTCGACGATGACGCGGTTTTTCTTCGGAAACGCCGCTAGAATGACGCCTTGCTTGCCTTTGTCTTTGCCGGAGATTACTTGCACTTTATCGCCTTTTTTTACATGCATCGCATTCGCACCTCCTTGAAACGCTGTTCCGTTCCATTAAATAACTTCCGGAGCTAAAGAAATGATTTTCATGAAGTCTTTATCGCGCAATTCACGGGCAACCGGTCCGAAAATCCGCGTGCCGCGCGGGCTTTTGTCATCACGGATGATGACGCAGGCGTTTTCGTCAAAGCGGATGTACGAGCCGTCCGGACGGCGCACCCCGCGTTTCGTACGAACAACAACTGCTTTCACGACTTGACCTTTTTTAACAACGCCACCTGGTGTCGCATCTTTGACCGTCGCCACAACGACGTCGCCGATGTTCGCATAGCGGCGACCCGAGCCTCCGAGCACTTTAATGACAAGCACTTCGCGTGCACCAGAGTTATCAGCTACTTTCAAGCGAGATTCTTGTTGAATCATCGACGAAACCTCCTTTCGGAATTATCTCTCCGAACTAAGTGAAGAACGATTACAGAACAACCGCTTTTTCGATGACTTCCACTAAGCGGAAGCGTTTTGTGGCCGACAGCGGGCGAGTTTCCATAATTTTCACGATATCGCCGACTTTAGCGATGTTATGTTCATCATGCGCCTTATATTTTTTCGAATATTTCACGCGTTTGCCGTACAGCGGATGTTTTTTGTACGTTTCGACCAACACGGTGATCGTTTTGTCCATTTTGTCCGATACAACCCGCCCGACGTACACTTTGCGTTGATTGCGTTGGCTCATTCCACAAACCTCCTCTCAAACACATTATTTATTGGCAGCGAGCTCACGTTCGCGAATAATCGTTTTCATGCGGGCGATGTCTTTGCGCACTTGGCGGATGCGCGCCGTGTTTTCCAATTGACCTGTGGCCAGTTGGAAGCGAAGGTTGAACAATTCTTCCTTCAACGCTTTAATTTTTTGTTCGATCTCGGCAGTGGTCAACTCACGGATTTCTTTCGCTTTCATTACGCTTCACCACCAGTTTCTTCACGTTTTACAAATTTGCATTTGATCGGAAGTTTGTGAGAAGCGAGACGCAATGCTTCACGTGCCACTTCCTCAGAAACACCGCCCACTTCAAACATCACTTTGCCTGGTTTGACAACGGCGACCCAGCCTTCCGGCGCCCCTTTACCAGAACCCATCCGCACTTCAAGCGGTTTTGCCGTATACGGTTTGGATGGGAAAATGCGGATCCATACCTTCCCGCCCCGTCTCATGTAACGGGTCATCGCCCGACGGGCTGCTTCGATTTGCCGGTTCGTAATCCAAGCTGATTCTAATGCTTGCAACCCAAATTCACCGAAATGAACTTCCGTGCCGCCTTTCGCCCGGCCTTTCATCCGTCCGCGATGTTCACGGCGATATTTGACGCGTTTTGGCATTAACATGATTATTTTCCTCCTTCCTCAGCTTTTTTCTTGGTCGGAAGGACTTCTCCACGATAAATCCATACTTTCACGCCGATTTTTCCGTACGTCGTATCGGCTTCTGCTGTTCCATAGTCAATGTCAGCGCGCAGCGTATGGAGTGGAACCGTCCCTTCGCTGTAATGCTCCGAACGAGCGATGTCAGCCCCGCCCAAACGGCCGGATACCATCGTTTTGATCCCTTTCGCCCCAGCGCGCATCGCACGTTGGATCGCTTGTTTTTGCGCCCGGCGGAACGATACGCGGTTTTCAAGCTGACGAGCGATATTTTCAGCAACAAGACGTGCATCCAAGTCCGGTTTTTTGATTTCTACAATGTTGATATGGACGCGTTTACCGGTCAATTGCGCGAGCGCTTTGCGGAGCGCTTCCACTTCCGAACCGCCTTTCCCGATGACCATGCCCGGTTTGGCGGTATGGATCGTTACGTTGACGCGGTTGGCTGCCCGTTCAATCTCCACGCGGGAGACGGCCGCGTCTTGCAGGCGTTTGCTAATGTATTCACGGATTTTCAAGTCTTCGTGCAACAGATCTGCATAGTCTTTTTCCGCATACCATCTCGATTCCCAGTCACGAATGATGCCGATGCGCAGACCGATCGGGTTGACCTTTTGACCCACGGATTATCCCTCCTTCTTTTCTGAAACGACGATCGTAATATGGCTTGTGCGTTTGTTAATGGCGCTTGCCCGTCCCATGGCGCGCGGACGGAACCGTTTCAGCGTCGGGCCTTCGTCGACATACGCTTGAGTAATGACCAAGTTGTTGACGTCCATGTCATAGTTGTGTTCAGCGTTGGCGACTGCTGATTTCAACACTTTCTCAATGATCGGGGAAGCTGCTTTTGGTGTATGGCGCAAAATAGCGAACGCTTCGCCCACTTCTTTCCCGCGAATCAAGTCAATGACTAAGCGCGCTTTACGAGGAGCGATGCGAACGGTTCTTGCAACAGCTTTGGCTTGCATATCTAGAACCTCCTCTCATTACCGTTTCGTTTTCTTGTCATCGCCAGCATGGCCGCGGAACGTGCGCGTCGGCGCAAATTCGCCGAGTTTGTGCCCGACCATGTCTTCCGTGATGTAGACCGGAACATGTTTGCGGCCATCGTACACCGCGATCGTATGCCCAACAAACTGCGGGAAGATCGTCGAACGGCGAGACCACGTTTTGATCACTTGTTTTTGCCCTGTTGCATTCAGTTTTTCGATTTTTTTCATCAAATGCTCATCGCAAAACGGACCTTTTTTCAAGCTGCGACCCATAAGTGAACCTCCCTTCTGAATTGCGCTCGTTCATTATTTCTTGCGGCGACGGATGATGAATTTATCCGATTTGTTTTTCTTTTTGCGTGTTTTGTATCCAAGCGTCGGTTTGCCCCATGGCGTCATCGGCGATTTGCGTCCGATTGGCGCTTTCCCTTCACCACCACCGTGCGGATGGTCAACCGGGTTCATAACCGAACCGCGAACTGTCGGGCGAATCCCCAACCAGCGGGCGCGTCCTGCTTTCCCGATGTTGACAAGTTCGTGTTGCTCGTTGCCGACTTCACCAACCGTTGCACGGCATTTGCCTAAAATCATGCGCACTTCGCCGGAAGCCAAACGAACGATGACGTATTTTCCTTCTTTCCCGAGCACTTGCGCCGACGTACCAGCTGCACGCACCAATTGTCCGCCGCGGCCCGGTTTCAGCTCAATATTGTGGACGAGCGTACCGACTGGGATGTTCTCAAGCGGAAGCGCATTGCCGATTTTAATGTCCGCATCCGGACCGGACATGATTTCCATGCCGACTTTCAAGTTTTTCGGCGCGATAATGTAGCGTTTTTCACCGTCTGCATAGTTGATGAGCGCGATATTGGCAGAACGGTTCGGATCGTATTCAATCGTAGCAACGCGTCCTGGAATTCCGTCTTTGTCGCGTTTAAAGTCGATAATCCGATATTGGCGTTTATGGCCGCCGCCTTGATGGCGCACCGTAATTTTCCCTTGATTGTTGCGGCCCGCCTTTTTCTTTAACGGAGCAAGCAGCGATTTTTCCGGCTGATCCGTCGTAATTTCCGAGAAATCAAGCACCGTCATGCCGCGACGGCCGTTCGATGTCGGTTTGTACTTCTTGATCGCCATCGGAATGTCCCTCCTTCATCGTTTATGTTACACTTCAAACAGTTCGATCTCTTTGCTGTCCGGCGTCAGCGTGACGATCGCTTTGCGGCGGCGGTTCGTATAGCCGCTGTAGCGGCCGACGCGTTTAAATTTCCCTTTATAGTTCATGATGTTCACTTTGGCTACTTTAACGCCAAAAATTTTCTCGACGGCGTCTTTCACTTCCGTCTTGTTCGCTTTGACGTCGACCTCAAACGTATATTTTTTTTGCCCGATCAAATTCATTGTATTTTCCGTGATGATGGGGCGCTTAATAATGTCGCGGG
Organism: Geobacillus thermoleovorans; assembly: GCF_001610955.1. Taxonomy (GTDB): domain Bacteria; phylum Bacillota; class Bacilli; order Bacillales; family Anoxybacillaceae; genus Geobacillus; species Geobacillus thermoleovorans. Next base: position 110,720 of record NZ_CP014335.1, on the reverse strand, counting down.
GGTCTTTCATTATGCAAGCACCTCCTCTACTTTCTCCACGGCCGCCTTCGTAATGACGAGTTTGTCATGGTTGAGCACATCGAGCACATTGATGCCGTTGGCTGCCACCACTTTGACGCCTGGAATGTTGCGCGCCGACAGATATACATTCTCATTCAGCTCGTCGGTCACAATGAGTGCTTTCCGATCCACTGAGAGATTGTTTAAAATTTTGACCATTTCCTTCGTCTTCGGTGCTTCAAGCGACAATTGATCCAATACAACGATGTCGTTTTCGAGCACTTTCGAAGACAATGCCGATTTGATCGCTAAACGGCGAACTTTTTTCGGAAGTTTGTAGCTGTAGCTGCGCGGAACTGGACCAAAGACCGTACCGCCGCCGCGCCATTGCGGAGCGCGAATCGAACCTTGACGGGCGCGTCCTGTCCCTTTTTGGCGCCATGGCTTGCGGCCGCCGCCGCTCACTTCAGCGCGGTTTTTCGTTTTATGCGTTCCTTGACGCATCGAGGCGCGTTGCATAATCACTGCTTCAAACAACACATGCTTATTCGGTTCAATCCCAAAAACGGCGTCGTTCAACTCGATTTCGCCGACCGTCTGACCGTTTTGGTTGTATAATGCTACTTTTGGCATTACGTAGTTCCTCCTTTCTTGGCCGGATGTTATTTCGCCTTCTTCGCCGCTTTCACGGCGCTTTTGACGATGACTAAGCCTTTTCTCGGACCCGGCACATTGCCTTTAATGAGCAGCAAGTTGCGCTCCGGATCCACTTTCACGATTTTCAAGTTTTGGATCGTCACGCGCTCACCGCCCATGCGGCCCGGCAAGTTTTTCGTTTTGAAAACGCGGTTTGGCGCGATGGACCCCATCGAACCCGGACGGCGATGATAACGGGAACCGTGAGCCATTGGTCCGCGTGATTGACCGTGGCGTTTGATCGCCCCTTGGAAACCTTTCCCTTTCGAAATGCCCGTGACATCGACAATTTCGCCTTCGCTGAAAATGTCAACTTTCACTTCTTGGCCAACTTCATATTCATCGATGTTGGCGCCGCGGATTTCACGAATGAAGCGCTTAGGTGCCGTGTTAGCTTTGGCAGCATGGCCAATTTGCGGTTTATTGGCGCGTTTTTCGCTAATATCTTCAAAACCTAATTGGATCGCTTCGTAACCGTCGTTTTCGATCGTTTTCTTTTGCAGGACGACGTTCGGCGTCGCATGGATGACGGTTACCGGAATCAAATCGCCATTTTCCGCAAATATTTGCGTCATACCGATCTTTCTTCCTAAGATTCCTTTCGTCATGTGTCACACCTCCCAGTCGATCAAAGTTTAATTTCAATATCAACGCCCGACGGCAAATCGAGACGCATTAACGAATCAACCGTTTGCGGAGTCGGGTTGATGATGTCGATCAAACGTTTATGCGTCCGCATTTCGAATTGTTCACGGGAGTCTTTGTACTTATGAACGGCGCGCAAGATCGTATACACCGTTCTTTCCGTCGGCAGCGGGATCGGCCCCGACACTTTTGCCCCGGAACGTTTTGCGGTTTCCACAATTTTCTCCGCCGATTGGTCTAAAATTCGATGATCGTAAGCTTTTAAACGAATGCGAATTTTTTCTTTTGCCATTTGGTTTCCCTCCTTCTTCGCCTATTTTGAAAATAGACTTCTCCACGGAAATTTCCTGCACACCGCCGTGGCAAAGCGGCCGGGTGTGTCAGCAACCTTCCGCTTCATCGCAGTCAAAGACCAACATTTGATATTATACTGGTATGTAAGCAAGATTGCAAGTGATTTCTTTGCTTTTCCCACACTTCTTCTATTATACATAGCTGCCATCCCGTTTTCAACACAGCCGCCAATCTGACGGTCAAGATGGCATCAAAAAAAGGATGTCCATTGCTGGACACCCTTTTTTGCCGTGATTACTCGATGATTTCCGATACAGAGCCAGCGCCGACCGTACGGCCGCCTTCGCGGATCGAGAATTTCGTACCTTCTTCGATCGCGATCGGGGCGATCAGTTCCACCGTCATTTCAACGTTGTCGCCAGGCATAACCATTTCGACGCCTTCCGGAAGCGTGATAATGCCCGTTACGTCCGTCGTACGGAAGTAGAATTGCGGACGGTAGTTCGAGAAGAACGGAGTATGGCGTCCGCCTTCTTCTTTCGTCAGGACGTATACTTGCGCTTTGAATTTCGTGTGCGGCGTGATCGAACCAGGTTTCGCCAATACTTGGCCGCGCTCGACTTCATCACGAGATACGCCGCGGAGAAGCGCACCGATGTTGTCGCCAGCTTCCGCTTGATCGAGAAGTTTGCGGAACATTTCTACACCCGTAACGGTCGTCGTTTTCGGCTCATCCGACAAACCGATGATTTCAACCGGGTCGCCAACTTTCAACGTACCGCGTTCAACACGGCCTGTTGCAACCGTACCGCGGCCCGTGATCGAGAAGACGTCCTCGATTGGCATCATGAACGGTTTGTCCACTTCACGTTGCGGCGTCGGGATGTATTCGTCAACCGCATTCATCAGTTCAATGATTTTTTCTTCCCATTGCGGGTCGCCTTCAAGCGCTTTTAATGCCGAACCTTTGATGACCGGCACTTCATCGCCTGGGAAGTCGTATTCAGAGAGAAGATCGCGAACTTCCATTTCAACAAGTTCAAGCAATTCTTCGTCGTCCACCATGTCGCATTTGTTCAAGAATACAACGATGTACGGAACACCGACTTGGCGGGAGAGAAGAATGTGTTCGCGCGTTTGCGGCATCGGACCGTCAGCCGCCGAGACAACAAGGATCGCGCCGTCCATTTGCGCCGCGCCCGTGATCATGTTTTTGACGTAGTCAGCGTGGCCCGGGCAGTCAACGTGCGCATAGTGGCGAGCATCTGTTTCATACTCGACGTGCGCCGTCGAAATCGTAATCCCGCGTTCACGCTCTTCCGGAGCAGCGTCGATTTGGTCGTACGCTTTTGCTTCGGCTTTCCCTTGTTTCGCCAAAACCGTCGTGATCGCAGCTGTCAACGTCGTTTTCCCGTGGTCAACGTGGCCGATCGTGCCAATGTTGACGTGCGGTTTCGTGCGCTCAAATTTCGCTTTAGCCATGAGAGATATCCTCCTTAAAAGTAAGATATGAATTTATATGGTTGGGTAAGTATAGGATGCTTGGGAACAAAATGTTCCCAAGTCTTACTTACATAAGTATTTATAGCGAAACTAGCAAGAGAAATCAATTATTCGCCTTTATTTTTTTTGATAATTTCATCGGCGATGTTTTTCGGAACTTCTTCATAGTGGTCAAACACCATCGAGAACGTTCCGCGTCCTTGCGTGTTCGAACGGAGCGATGTCGCATAACCGAACATTTCAGCCAACGGCACCATCGCCCGGACGACTTGGGCGTTGCCGCGCGCTTCCATCCCCTCGATGCGGCCGCGACGGGACGTGATGTCGCCCATGATGTCACCGAGGTACTCTTCAGGGATGACGACTTCGACTTTCATGATCGGTTCCAAAAGAACCGGATCGCACTTCGTCGCGGCGTTTTTCAATGCCAAGGAAGCAGCGATTTTGAATGCCATTTCGCTCGAGTCGACATCGTGGTACGATCCGTCAAACAGTTTCGCTTTAATGTCGACAACCGGATAGCCGGCTAAGACGCCGTTTTGCATCGCTTCTTCCAATCCAGCTTGGACGGCCGGCACATACTCTTTCGGAACAACCCCACCGACGATGGCGTTCTCGAATTCGAAGCCTTTGCCGCGCTCGTTCGGCGAGAATTCGATCCAAACGTGGCCGTATTGACCGCGGCCGCCGGATTGACGGATGAATTTGCCTTCGACTTGCGCCGATTTGCGGAACGTTTCGCGGTAGGCAACTTGCGGCGCCCCGACGTTCGCTTCGACTTTGAACTCGCGGCGCATCCGGTCGACGATGATGTCAAGATGCAACTCGCCCATTCCGGAGATGATCGTTTGTCCCGTTTCCGGGTCGGTGTGAGCGCGGAAAGTCGGGTCTTCTTCTTGCAATTTTTGCAGCGCTTGGCTCATTTTGTCTTGATCGGCTTTCGACTTCGGCTCGATTGCCACCGAAATGACCGGTTCTGGGAATTGCATCGACTCTAAAATGACAGGATGCTTCTCATCACATAGAGTATCACCGGTCGTCGTATCTTTTAAACCTACCGCTGCGGCAATATCACCGGCATAGACTTTCGAAATTTCTTGACGGTGGTTCGCGTGCATTTGCAACAAGCGGCCGATCCGTTCGCGCTTCCCTTTGGTCGTGTTCATCACATATGAACCGGAATCAAGCGTTCCAGAGTAGACGCGAATAAACGTCAATTTCCCGACATACGGGTCAGTCATGATTTTAAATGCCAAAGCGGCAAACGGAGCGTCATCGCTTGCTTCACGTGTCACTTCTTCTTCGGTATCCGGAACGACGCCGCGAATCGCCGGGATGTCAACCGGAGACGGCAAGTAGTCGACAACGCCGTCAAGAAGCAGCTGAACACCTTTGTTTTTGAATGCCGAACCGCAGAAGACCGGGAAGAATTCAACGCTGATCGTCGCTTTGCGGATCGCGGCCTTCAGCTCTTCCGTCGTGATTTCTTCCCCTTCCAAATATTTCATCATTAATTCTTCGTCCAGCTCAGCGACCGCCTCAATCAGCTTGTTATGGTACTCTTCTGCCATATCGCGGTATTCTTCCGGAATGTCAATGCGCTCAATGTTTTTGCCAAGCTCATCATGGTAATGGTACGCGCACATTTCAACCAAGTCGATAATGCCGGAGAATTGATCTTCAGCGCCGATCGGCAGTTGCACCGGATGGGCATTTGCTTGCAGGCGGTCATGGAGCGTTTTCACCGAATACAAGAAATCGGCGCCGATTTTATCCATTTTGTTGACGAACACGATCCGTGGGACGCCATATGTCGTCGCTTGGCGCCAAACGGTTTCCGTTTGCGGTTCAACACCCGATTGCGCGTCTAAGACTGTGATGGCCCCGTCCAATACGCGCAACGAACGCTCAACCTCGACCGTAAAGTCGACGTGCCCCGGCGTGTCGATGATGTTGATGCGATGGCCTTTCCATTGCGCCGTTGTCGCCGCCGACGTGATCGTAATTCCGCGCTCTTGTTCTTGTTCCATCCAGTCCATCGTTGCCGCACCTTCATGCACTTCCCCGATTTTATGAACGCGGCCGGTATAGAACAAGATCCGTTCAGTCGTCGTCGTTTTCCCGGCGTCAATGTGCGCCATGATCCCTATGTTGCGAGTGTTTTCTAAGGAGAACTCTCTTGCCATAGTGGTTATTTTCTCCTTCCTTCAAATATGAAATATAAGTAGATGGCGCCGCCATCGATGGCGCAATCCCCTTGTCTTTGAAGTTGTCCCACGCGCGACCGGAAAGGCCGCAATATATAGGAAGATAGGTGAATAGGCAACCGCAGTGCCTCCTCACCTATTTCCTTTAGGCGACGCTCCTTACCAGCGGTAATGGGCAAACGCGCGGTTCGCTTCAGCCATTTTATGTGTATCTTCGCGTTTTTTCACCGCTGCACCCGTGTTGTTGGCAGCATCCATAATTTCATTTGCCAAGCGCTCTTCCATCGTTTTTTCGTTGCGAAGACGTGCATATTGCACGAGCCAGCGCAAACCGAGAGAAACGCGGCGGTCCGGACGAACCTCGACCGGAACTTGGTAGTTCGCCCCACCAACGCGGCGAGCGCGCACTTCCAACACCGGCATAACGTTTTTCAACGCTTGCTCAAACACTTCCATTGGATCTTTACCCGTGCGCTCACGGATAATATCAAACGCGGTGTAAAGAATTTTTTGCGCTTTTGATTTTTTGCCGTCGATCATAATTTTATTGATCAAACGGGTAACAAGCTTCGAATTGTAAATTGGATCTGGCAGTACGTCACGTTTAGCAACAGGGCCTCTACGTGGCATAGTGTTTCCTCCCTTCAGGAAAACATTCTCTTCATTTCATTATTTTTTCGCTGCTTTTGGTTTTTTCGCGCCGTATTTCGAACGACCTTGCATCCGGTTCGCTACGCCTGCAGCATCCAGCGCCCCACGGATGATATGGTAGCGTACCCCCGGCAAGTCTTTGACACGTCCGCCGCGGATGAGCACAACGCTGTGTTCTTGCAAGTTATGGCCGATCCCCGGAATGTACGCCGTAACTTCAATCCCATTTGTCAAGCGGACACGGGCGTATTTCCGCAACGCCGAGTTCGGTTTTTTCGGCGTCATCGTGCCGACACGCGTGCAAACGCCGCGTTTTTGCGGAGACGACACATTCGTTTGCTCTTTTTTGAAGCTGTTATACCCTTTGTTCAACGCAGGGGATTTCGATTTAACGACTTTTTTCTCGCGTCCTTTGCGGACCAATTGGTTGATTGTAGGCATGAAAAGATCCTCCTTTCGCATGCATCGTTTAAGCCCACATATCCAGGTGGTTCATCGTTTATGCAAATAAAGGTTTTAGGGGAGAAAGGCAAAACGTTACCGAAGGATCGCCACCGCGGCCGCACCGACTTGGATTTTGCACGCCTTGCCAAGCTTTTTCATCGAATCGACTTTTGTGACCGGCACGTTTGCCTCATTGGCGGCGGCGGTCACTTTTTCGATGATCGGCAAGTCGGCATCCTCCGCCACGATCACTTCCGCTGCTTTCCCTTCCTTTAAAGCCCTTATCGTTTGTTTGGTTCCAATGACAATTTTTCCAGCCTGTAATACTTTTTCATAAGACATGTAACATATCCTCCAAAGTACCAGGTTGTTGGAACACCTTTATTAGACTACCATTTTCTTTGTCAATTGTCAACTGGATTTTTAATTAGATGATGGCCGGCCAAGGAGCGCCTTAGCCGGCCACTTGGTTCGCGTTATTTGGAAGACACCGTGTCGCTAGCCGTTTCCTTTTTGACGGCCGGCTTCACTTTCCGGTAGCGGGCCATACCGGTTCCAGCCGGGACGAGTTTGCCGATAATGACGTTTTCCTTCAAGCCAAGCAGTTCATCACGTTTTCCTTTGATGGCCGCATCCGTCAAGACGCGCGTCGTTTCTTGGAACGAAGCAGCCGACAAGAACGAATCCGTCTCAAGCGACGCTTTCGTGATGCCGAGCAACACCTGGCGGGCCGTCGCCGGCCGTTTCCCTTCGCGAAGAGCTTTGGCGTTGACATCCGTAAACTGGTGGACATCCAACAGCGTGCCCGGCAGCACATCGGTGTCGCCGGCATCGATGACGCGCACTTTGCGCAGCATTTGCCGCACCATGACCTCGATATGCTTATCGCTGATTTCCACCCCTTGCATCCGGTACACTTTTTGCACTTCACGAAGCAAGTACTCTTGAACGGATGTAATATCGCGCACGCGCAACAACTGTTTCGGGTCGACCGAGCCTTCTGTCAGCTCTTGGCCGCGTTCGACGCGCTGACCTTCTTCGACTTTCAGCCGCGCGTTGTACGGCGCTACATACGTACGCGTTTCGACCTCGCTTTGCACGACGATTTCATATTGGTTGTCGCGCGTTTCATTAATCGAAATAACCGTGCCGTCGATTTCAGAAATGACCGCTTGCCCTTTCGGGTTGCGCGCTTCAAACAGCTCTTGCACCCGCGGCAAACCTTGAGTGATATCGTCGCCGGCGACGCCGCCTGTATGGAACGTCCGCATTGTCAGCTGCGTGCCCGGCTCGCCGATCGACTGAGCGGCGATAATGCCGACGGCTTCGCCAACTTCGACGTCCATGCCGGTCGCCATGTTGCGGCCGTAACATTTTTTGCAGACGCCATGGCGCGTGTTGCAGGCGAATACGGAGCGAATCCATACTTCCGTAATGCCGGCTTTAATGATCTCATTGGCGATATCTTCGGTGATCATCTCGTCTTTGCGGACGATCACTTCGCCCGTTTCCGGATGGCGCACCGTTTTGTGCGCATAGCGGCCGACAAGCCGCTCTTCAAGCTTGACGACAACTTCCGTGCCATCCGTCAGCGCCCGCGCCAAAATGCCGCGGTCGGTGCCGCAATCTTCTTCGCGGACGATGACGTCTTGGGCCACGTCGACAAGGCGGCGCGTGAGATAGCCTGAGTCGGCCGTTTTGAGCGCCGTATCCGCCAATCCTTTTCGCGCGCCGTGCGTCGAGATAAAGTATTCCAACACCGTCAAGCCTTCGCGGAACGACGACTTGATCGGCAGCTCAATGATCCGGCCGGCCGGGTTGGCCATCAAACCGCGCATCCCCGCAAGCTGCGTAAAGTTCGACGCGTTCCCGCGCGCTCCGGAATCGCTCATCATAAAGATCGGGTTGCGTTTATCAAGCGACTTCATCAACCGGTCTTGAATTTTGTCTTTCGCCGCGCTCCAGATGGAGATGACGCGCTCGTACCGCTCTTCGTCGGTAATCAACCCGCGGCGGAACTGCTTCAAAACCGTATCAACTTTCGCTTGCGCTTCATCCAAAATTTCTTGTTTTTCCGGCAGGACGACGATATCGGCCACGCCGATCGTGATGCCGGCCTTCGTCGAATATTGGAAGCCAAGGTCTTTCATGCGGTCGAGCATCTTCGATGTTTCGGTGATTTTGAACCGTTTGAACACTTCAGCGATAATTTGCCCGAGCACTTTTTTCTTAAACGGCGGCACGAGTTCGCGCTTGCGAATTTCTTCGCGCACGTTGACCCCTTTGTCAAGGAAGTACTTGTCCGGCGTCCGCCCTTCAATGTTTTCCGTCGTCGGCTCGTTGATGTACGGGAACGAATTCGGCAAAATTTCGTTGAAAATGAGCTTGCCGACGGTCGTTAAGAGCAACTTGTTGTTTTGCTCTTCGGTAAACGTTTCGTTTTTCAGCGAACCGGCATGAATGGCAATGCGCGAATGGAGATGGACGTAGCCGTTATGGTAAGCAAGCAGCGCCTCGTCCGTGTCTTTGAACACCATGCCTTCGCCGATGGCTCCCTCGCGCTCCATCGTCAAGTAGTAGTTGCCCAACACCATGTCTTGTGATGGTGTCACGACCGGCTTCCCATCTTTCGGGTTCAAAATGTTTTGCGCCGCCAACATCAACAAGCGCGCTTCGGCTTGCGCCTCAGCTGACAGCGGCACGTGCACCGCCATTTGGTCGCCGTCAAAGTCAGCGTTGTACGCCGTGCAAACAAGCGGATGAAGACGGATCGCCCGCCCTTCCACAAGCGTTGGTTCAAACGCCTGAATGCCGAGACGGTGCAGCGTCGGGGCGCGGTTTAACAGCACCGGATGTTCTTTAATGACATCTTCCAGCACATCCCATACTTCCGGATGGACGCGCTCGATTTTCCGTTTCGCGCTTTTAATGTTGTGCGCCAAGCCCCGCTCGACAAGCTCCTTCATAACAAACGGCTTGAACAACTCTAGCGCCATTTCTTTCGGCAAGCCGCATTGGTACATTTTCAAGTTCGGGCCGACGACGATGACGGAACGGCCGGAATAGTCCACGCGCTTGCCGAGCAAGTTTTGCCGGAAGCGGCCTTGCTTCCCTTTCAGCATATGAGAAAGCGATTTTAACGGACGGTTCCCCGGACCGGTCACCGGACGGCCGCGGCGGCCGTTATCGATCAAAGCATCAACCGCCTCTTGCAGCATCCGCTTCTCATTTTGGACGATAATGTTCGGCGCACCGAGATCAAGCAGCCGTTTCAGCCGGTTGTTGCGGTTGATGACGCGGCGGTACAAATCGTTCAAATCCGATGTTGCAAACCGCCCGCCGTCAAGCTGAACCATTGGACGCAACTCCGGCGGAATGACCGGCAGTACATCAAGCACCATCCATGCCGGATCGTTCCCTGAACTGCGGAACGCTTCAAGCACTTCAAGCCGCTTAATGATGCGGGCGCGCCGTTGCCCTTGCGCTGTTTTCAGCTCTTCTTTCAGCGCGGCCACCTCTTTATCCAAATCAATGTCTTGGAGCAGCTTTTTGATCGCCTCCGCCCCCATCGACGCTTGGAACGATTGACCGTACTTCTCGCGATAGGCGCGGTATTCCTTTTCCGACAACAGCTGCTTTTTCTCAAGCGGCGTATCACCCGGGTCGGTGACGACATAGGATGCAAAATAAATGACCTCTTCGAGCGCCCGCGGCGACATGTCAAGAACCAATCCCATCCGGCTCGGGATGCCTTTGAAATACCAGATGTGCGAAACCGGGGCGGCGAGCTCAATATGGCCCATCCGTTCGCGGCGGACTTTCGAGCGCGTCACTTCGACGCCGCAGCGGTCGCAGACGACGCCTTTGTAGCGAACGCGTTTATATTTGCCGCAATGGCATTCCCAGTCTTTCGTCGGACCGAAAATGCGCTCGCAAAACAAGCCGTCTTTTTCCGGCTTTAACGTCCGATAGTTGATTGTCTCCGGCTTTTTGACTTCGCCATACGACCAAGAACGAATTTTCTCCGGGGAAGCGAGCCCAATTTTCATGTACTCAAACTTATTGACATCTAGCAAGGGGTATACCTCCCTTTTTGATCCGTCGGTTTTCCGTTCGCTCAAGCGGCCAATGGCGGGGAACAACTCCCCGCCTGGCCGTTATGGCCGGTTTATTCTTTCGTCACCGCATCTTTCTCTTCGCCGGCTTCTTCCCGTTCGGCCGGTTTGACGTCCACCATGATGGCATCCGGTGCATGGTCATCATCATCATCAAAGTTTTCCATGTTCACTTCTTGTTCATCGCTCGTCAAAATCGTGACGTCCATGCCCAAGCTTTGCAGCTCTTTGATCAACACTTTAAACGACTCCGGCACACCCGGCTCCGGAATGTTTTCCCCTTTGACGATCGCCTCGTACGTTTTGACACGGCCGACGACATCGTCGGACTTGACGGTCAAAATTTCTTGCAACGTGTATGCCGCCCCATACGCCTCAAGCGCCCATACTTCCATCTCACCAAAGCGCTGGCCGCCGAACTGCGCCTTGCCGCCGAGCGGCTGTTGAGTGACGAGTGAGTACGGGCCGGTGGAACGGGCATGAAGCTTGTCGTCGACCATGTGGGCGAGCTTGATCATGTACATGATCCCAACCGACACGCGGTTATCAAACGGTTCACCCGTCCGTCCGTCATACAGCACCGTTTTTGCATCGCGCGCTAGACCTGCCTCTTCGAGGATGTTCCAAACGTCTTCCTCCGTCGCCCCGTCAAAGACCGGGGAGGCGATGTGCAGGCCGAGTTTTTTCGCCGCCATGCCAAGGTGCAGCTCAAATACTTGCCCGATGTTCATCCGCGACGGAACGCCGAGTGGGTTTAACATGATGTCAATCGGCGTGCCATCCGGCAAGAAGGGCATATCTTCCTCCGGCAAAATGCGGGAAATAACCCCTTTGTTTCCGTGGCGGCCTGCCATTTTGTCGCCCTCGGAAATTTTCCGCTTTTGCACAATATAGACGCGCACCAGTTGATTGACACCCGGCGGAAGCTCGTCGCCGTCTTCGCGGTTGAACACTTTCACGTCAAGGACGATACCGCCGCCGCCGTGCGGGACGCGCAACGACGTATCACGCACCTCGCGCGCTTTTTCGCCGAAGATCGCGTGCAAAAGCCGCTCTTCCGCCGTCAGCTCGGTCATTCCTTTTGGCGTCACTTTGCCGACGAGCAAGTCGCCGTCTTTGACTTCTGCGCCGATGCGGACGATGCCGCGTTCATCCAAGTTTTTCAGCGCATCCTCGCCGACGTTTGGAATGTCGCGCGTAATTTCTTCCGGACCGAGTTTCGTATCGCGCGATTCGGCTTCATACTCTTCAATATGAATTGATGTATACACGTCTTCTTTGACGAGCCGTTCGCTCATGATGATCGCGTCTTCGTAGTTGTAACCGTCCCATGTCATAAAAGCGACAAGCACATTGCGGCCAAGCGCCAATTCGCCCTTATCCATCGACGGGCCATCGGCCAAAATTTCGCCCTTCTCAACGATATCGCCTTTTTTCACGATCGGCCGCTGGTTGTAGCACGTGCCTTGGTTCGAACGAACGAATTTCAGCAACCGATATTTATCTAGATCACCCTTGACTTCTTTGCCGTCCACTTCAATCAGCCGACGCACCCAAATTTCCTTTGCTTCGACGCGCTCGACGATGCCGCGGTGCTTGCAAATGACCGCTGCGCCCGAGTCTTTCGCCGAAACATACTCCATCCCCGTGCCAACGATCGGCGCTTCGGGTTCCAACAGCGGCACGGCTTGCCGCTGCATGTTCGCTCCCATCAGCGCGCGGTTCGAGTCGTCGTTTTCCAAAAATGGGATGCACGCCGTCGCTGCCGAGACGACTTGCTTCGGCGAAACGTCCATGTAGTCGACGCGATCGCGCTTGACGACGATGTTCTCGCCGCGGAAACGGGCGACAACGTTTTCTTCAAGGAACGTGCCGTCCTCCGCAAGCGGTACGTTCGCCTGCGCTACAACGTAATTGTCCTCTTCATCGGCTGTCAAATAATCGATTTGGTCCGTCACCCGCCCTGTTTCCGGATCGACGCGCCGGTATGGCGTTTCAATAAAGCCGAACTTGTTCACTTTCGCGTAAGTGGACAGCGAGTTGATGAGTCCGATGTTCGGACCTTCCGGCGTTTCAATCGGACACATCCGCCCGTAGTGCGAATAGTGAACGTCGCGCACCTCAAACCCAGCGCGCTCACGTGTCAATCCGCCAGGGCCAAGCGCGGACAGACGCCGCTTGTGCGTCAGTTCGGCCAATGGGTTCGTTTGATCCATGAACTGTGACAGCTGCGAGCTGCCGAAAAACTCTTTGATCGCCGCGATCACTGGGCGGATGTTGATCAGCTGCTGCGGCGTAATCGTGTTCGTATCTTGGATCGACATGCGCTCGCGCACGACGCGCTCCATGCGCGACAGGCCGATGCGGAATTGGTTTTGCAATAGTTCGCCGACCGAACGGAGACGGCGGTTGCCTAAATGGTCGATGTCATCCGTATCGCCGACGCCGTGGAGCAAGTTGAAGAAATAGCTGATCGACGCAATGATGTCAGCCGGTGTAATATGTTTGACATCCTCGGCGATGAAGCCGTTGCCGATGACGTTGATCACTTTTTCGCCATCCGGGTCATTCGGGGCATAAATTTTGATCGTTTGCACCGAAATGTCCCCGTCCACCACCCCTTCGGCCGGGCGGTATGTCTGTAAGCCGACCCCTTTTTCCAAATACGGGAGCAGGCGATTCAGCGTTCGGCGGTCGATCATCGCTCCAGCTTCGGCGATGACTTCCTTGGTTTCGGGATCAATGATCGTTTCCGCGAGCCGCTGATTGAACAGGCGGTTTTTAATATGAAGTTTTTTATTGATTTTATAACGGCCTACGCTCGCCAAGTCATAGCGCTTCGGATCAAAAAAGCGCGACGCCAGCAAATTTTTCGCATTCTCAAGCGTCGGCGGCTCTCCCGGACGAAGACGCTCGTAAATTTCAATCAACGCTTTTTCCGTGCTGTCGGTATTATCTTTTTCAAGCGTATTGCGCAAGTATTCGTTGTCGCCGAGCAGATCGATGATTTCTTGGTCGGAGCTGAACCCAAGCGCACGGAGAAGCACCGTAACGGGCAGTTTACGGGTGCGGTCGATGCGAACGTAAACGACGTCTTTCGCATCGGTTTCATATTCAAGCCATGCGCCGCGGTTCGGAATCACTGTCGCCGAGTAGCCGCGTTTGCCGTTTTTATCAACTTTGTCGCTGTAATAGACGCTTGGCGAACGGACGAGCTGGGAAACAATGACGCGTTCCGCCCCATTGATAATAAACGTTCCGGTTTCCGTCATGAGCGGAAAATCGCCCATAAACACGTCTTGTTCTTTCACTTCGCCCGTTTCTTTATTAATCAAGCGAACTTTGACGCGAAGCGGCGCCGCATATGTAACGTCGCGTTCTTTCGCCTCTTCGACCGTATATTTCGGTTCTCCTAAACTATAGTCGATAAATTCAAGCGAGAGATTGCCGGAAAAGTCTTCAATCGGGGAAATTTCCCTAAACATTTCCCGCAGCCCTTCATCGAGAAACCATTGGTAGGAGGACGTTTGAATTTCGATCAAGTTCGGCAATTCCAGCACTTCGCTGATGCGTGCATAGCTTCTGCGTTGGCGGTGTCGCCCGTATTGAACTAGTCGGCCTGTCAAGAGTGATTCACCCCTCAAATGTAGACATTAGTGAAAACCGGAACCGGAACAGCTCCATCATCCGCTCTGCTCAGCAATCAATGCCTTCAAGGCGGACTGGCCGCTCCGTCATTCCGGGGCAAAGCACTAGGCATGCATGCGGCCGGCCCCCGCCATCCGGGCGGAAACGGCTTCGTTGCGTGCACCGCCGTTTCATTTAGGGGATTTAACACGCTCCCGGCGCGAGGAAACCAGGCGTTGAGTTGAATGGAGAAAAAAAGAAAATGGTTTCTATTCCAATAGAAAACCATATGGTTCGTTGTTTATTGATTTTATCATTGTTTCCATTGCGTCCAAAATTATACGTCATCCCCTCTGCACGGGAAATGTGCATATTTAGCATTTTATAATGCTACCACAATAAAAAAACGGTGTCAACATTTTTTCGCCTTTATGATATAATATCCTTTTTTCTTCGCGACGACTTCTACAGCAGGAAAGCATTCGTTCAGCTTTTGCAAGGCCGATGGGGCGCCTTGCTTTTTTTGAATGACGACCCATAGCTCGCCATGATCGAGCAGATGATCGCGGCTTTGTTCAAAAATCGCGTAAACGACCCGTTTGCCAGCCCGGATCGGCGGATTGGTGACGACCGCTGCAAATCGCTGTTCTCCGACTTCCGAAAAAAGATCGCTTTTGTAAATCACCGCATTGTCAATCCCGTTTGCCTGCTTGTTTTCCTGCGCCAGTTCGAGCGCCCGCTCGTTGACATCAATCATGTGAACGCGCCGGTTTGGAAACGATTTGGCCAAGGCAAGCCCGATCGGCCCATATCCGCAGCCGACATCCAACAAATCCCCAGCCACTCCCGGCTCCTCGAACGTTTCAATTAACAGGCGTGTGCCAAAGTCGACTTCGCGCTTTGAAAACACTCCGCTGTCGGTCGTAAAGCGGAATTCATGCCCCCGCAACACGTACGTCCACGTTTGCGGGTTTCGCTCCGACGTCGGATTGACTGAGTAATAATGCTCGCTCATCATCATCCCCTCCTCCTTGTCGACAGGCTGCACTGCCTTCCGTTATATAGTGTAACAAAAAAGAGGCCGTCCCTTGCTTCGGGCAAGCCTCTTTTTTCAATGGCGCAGCCATTACTTGATTTCGACTTTCGCGCCAGCTTCTTCGAGTTTTGCTTTGATTTCTTCTGCTTCTTCTTTCGCAATGCCTTCTTTGATCGGCTTCGGGGTGTTGTCGACCAAGTCTTTCGCTTCTTTCAGGCCGAGGCCAGTGATTTCGCGAACGACTTTGATGACTTTGATTTTTTGCGCGCCGGCGTCGGCAAGAATGACGTCGAATTCCGTTTTTTCTGCCGCTGCTTCAGCGCCAGCTGCTGCGCCGCCCGCGACAACAACCGGAGCCGCAGCTGTTACGCCGAATTCTTCCTCGATCGCTTTCACCAATTCGTTTAATTCCAATACGGTCATATTTTTCACTGCTTCAATGATTTGTTCTTTCGTCATCACAACTTCCTCCTTTGTTTTCTGAATGATTGTTAAGCACATATCGATGCGCCATTACGCGCCTTGTTCCTCTTGCTTGTCAGCCACCGCTTTAATCGCAAGCGCAAAGTTGCGGATCGGGGCTTGAAGAACGCTAAGCAACATCGAAAGCAACCCTTCGCGGGACGGGAGTTTCGCCAACGCATCGATTTCTTCTTTGCTGGCAATGTTCCCTTCGATGACGCCGCCTTTGATTTCCAATGCTTCATGCGTTTTCGCAAACTCGCTTAAAATTTTTGCCGGCGCCACGACATCTTCATTGCTGAAGGCGATGGCATTTGGACCGGTGAACACTTCATCCAGTCCTTCCAAGCCGACTTCCGCGAGCGCCCGGCGGGTCAAGGTGTTTTTGTACACTTTAAACTCGACGCCTGCCTCGCGCAGCTGTTTGCGCAACTCGGTCATTTCCGCCACGTTCAAGCCGCGGTAATCAACGATGACGGTTGCCTTGCTGGCCCGGAATTTGTCTGCGATTTCCGCGACCACTTGTTTTTTCAGTTCAATCGCGCTCGACACGTCCTGCACCTCCTGTAAGGAAAATGAGAGAATACCACTTATACCGTCTGCTCAATAAAAAACCTCCATGCCGCGTAGACATGGAGGTGTCGTTCAACGCACCGCCGCTCGTCCCCGACGCAGGGCGCGCTGTTCTATCGTCCACATACCTCGGTAGGAAATTAAGCCTCAAACAGGCACCTACTGTCTACGGTACAAATGATATTCATTTGTTCAGCCAAATGGCATTTTAACAGACGGACAAACAAAAGTCAACGGTTATTGTGCAACAGCAACCGTGGACGGGTCAACCTTGATGCCAGGGCCCATTGTCGATGTAATCGTGACGTTTTTCACGTACGTCCCTTTTGCCGCCGCCGGTTTGGCTTTCAAAATTGCTTCATAGACGGCCGCGAAGTTTTCAGCCAATTTCTCGTTGTCAAACGACACTTTGCCGATCGGAACGTGGATGTTGCCCGCTTTGTCGACGCGGTATTCCACTTTACCAGCCTTGATTTCCTGCACCGCTTTTGCTACGTCAAACGTGACTGTTCCGGTTTTCGGGTTTGGCATCAACCCTTTCGGCCCTAAAATGCGGCCGAGTTTCCCGACTTCACCCATCATGTCCGGCGTAGCAACAACGACATCAAAGTCAAACCAACCTTGCTGGATTTTGTTGATATATTCTGCATCGCCGACATAGTCAGCGCCAGCCGCTTCTGCTTCTTTCGCTTTTTCCCCTTTCGCGAACACCAACACGCGCGCCACTTTCCCTGTGCCGTGCGGCAGGACGACGGCGCCGCGAATTTGTTGGTCCGCTTTTTTCGGGTCGACGCCCAAACGGAACGCCACTTCCACCGTGGCATCGAATTTCGCGATGTTCGTTTTTTTCACGAGCTCGATTGCTTCAGCAATCGGGTATGCTTTGGAGCGGTCGACGAGCTTCAATGCTTCTAAGTATTTCTTTCCTCTTTTCGGCATGTGAAAAATCCTCCTCGATTGTGGTTTTAGCGGAAAAACCTCCCACATTGAACGTTCTTCGCTTCTTTCGAAAACGAAGAAGCGGACGGATGCCCATTCATCGGGCCCGTCTTGCTGTTTTTGTTCATGGAGAGAGAGGTTGCCCAATGACGCAACCTCCCCTACAAACGACGCACCGGCTTTAGTCTTCAATCACAATGCCCATGCTGCGGGCCGTGCCTTCGATCATGCGCATGGCCGCCTCAATGCTCGCCGCATTCAAATCCGGCATTTTCAGCTCAGCGATCTCACGTACTTTGTCGCGTTTAATTGTCGCCACTTTGTTGCGGTTCGGTTCGCCGGAGCCCGATTCAATGCCCGCCGCTTTTTTCAGCAATACAGCGGCTGGCGGCGTTTTCGTGATGAATGTAAATGAACGGTCTTCAAAAACCGTAATTTCAACCGGAATGATCAACCCTGCTTGGTCCGCCGTGCGGGCATTAAACTCTTTGCAAAACGCCATAATATTGACACCGGCTTGACCCAACGCAGGACCTACTGGCGGCGCCGGATTCGCTTTCCCTGCAGGAATTTGCAGTTTGACGACCTTGATTACTTTTTTCGCCACGAGACACACCTCCTTAAGTCCGTGATGTGGTATTAGGGATTGCCCCTCCCACTCATCCGGCTCCGGTCTACTGAGCCGTTTTCCTATCTCCCGTTCAGTTGAGAGGATCAGCGTAAAAACAAAACGGCTCCCTTATACAAGGGTATAAGTTCACCGCCATATGTCTCCGTTTAAGAGACATACTGACTTTAAAATAGTATCACTTTTCCCTATCAATTGCAAGTTCTTTATCCATTAGATTTTTTCTATTTGCGAAAACTCAAGCTCCACCCGTGTTTCGCGCCCAAACATATCGACAAGCAGCTTCACTTTATGTTTATCCGGGTCAATCGCTTCAATTTTCCCTGTAAAGTTCGCAAACGGACCTTCTTTGATCCGCACCGTTTCATTTACCTCATAGTCTACGTCAACCTCGGCAAGCGGCATGCCCATCCGCTTCAAGATCATTTTTACTTCTTCCTCCATAAGCGGCGTCGGTTTCGAACCAGCTCCGCTTGAGCCAACAAATCCAGTGACGCCCGGCGTGTTGCGCACGACATACCATGAGTCATCCGTCATGACCATCTCAACGAGCACATAGCCAGGGAACACTTTCTTTTTCGTCGTTTTCCGTTTTCCGTTTTTGACGTCCGTCTCCGTCTCTTCCGGAACGACGACGCGAAAAATTTTATCTTTCATTCCCATCGATTCGACGCGTTTTTCCAAATTGGCTTTCACTTTGTTTTCATATCCCGAATATGTATGGACAACATACCAGTTTTTCTCCATCAACAAGCCTCCCCAAGGCGGTTTTCGTTTTGTTTTTTGCGCAAAACAAAAACCCGTTGCCGGGTTCCATACGCGCACGATTATCTTTCATTATAACATATCCTTTGTCCGCTTATTCAAACACGAGGCGAATCAACTCAGAAATGCCGAGGTCCACAACGGCAAAAAAGACGGTGAAAAACGCCACCGTGGCCAACACGACCGCCGTGTAGTTCACTAACTCCTTCCGGTTTGGCCAACTCACTTTTTTCAGCTCGCGTACGACTTCTTTTAAAAAGTTGATTACTCGCTGCATCACTCGTACCTCCATCATCGTTCAAAACTATCTCCACCGTCTATTTCGTTTCACGATGGATTGTATGTTTGTTGCATGTTGAGCAAAACTTGTTGGCCATAAGGCGCTCACCAAGGCGACGTATTTGTTTTGCTGCCGTATAGTTTCGGCTTGCGCACTGCACGCAAGCCAGCGTCACTTTTTGGCGCATCAGCATTCCACCGTTCCTGCGAGATGTCCATAAAAATTTATCATATTGGCTGTTTCGCTGTCAATGACATCTTTTGATGCGGCGTTGCGATGCTATAAACTGATCTCGCGGTATTCCAAATATTTCTCGAGCTTCCGCTTGACGCGTTGCAACGCGTTGTCGATCGACTTGACATGGCGGTTCAGCTCTTCGGAAATTTCCTGGTATGAGCGTCCATCCAAATACAAAGCGAGCACTTTCCGCTCGAGGTCGCTGAGCAGTTCCGCCATCTTTAGTTCAATATCATCGACTTCCTCGCGGTTGACAATCAATTGTTCCGGGTCCGTCACCTGCGTGCCGGACAACACATCCATCAGCGTCCGGTCAGATTCATCGTCATAAATCGGCTTATCCAAGGAAACGTAAGAGTTGAGCGGAATATGCTTTTGGCGGGTCGCCGTTTTAATCGCGGTAATCATTTGCCTTGTGATGCAAAGTTCTGCAAACGCTTTAAATGAGGAAAGCTTGTCCCCCTTAAAATCACGGACGGCCTTATACAGACCGATCATTCCTTCCTGCACGATATCTTCCCGATCAGCTCCGACTAAAAAATAGGAGCGAGCTTTGGCGCGCACAAAGTTTTGATATTTATGGATTAAAAAATCAAGTGCTTCCCCATCCCCTTCGTGAACGAGCGCAACAAGCTGCTCATCGTCCAGCTGATGATAACCTTTCCCTTTCATTGCTTTCAAGCATTCCCCCACGCTGATCCCCCCGACCGCATCAATCGCTAACATGTATTATACAGGACAAATTTTTACAGCGTCAACCGCTCATTTTTCTCCTCTTCGCCATTTTTCAAAAATTTCAGCAATTCTATCATTTAGCGGAACTTTGGAGATCGGAGTGCGTTGCCGCATCGCTTTTACTTTTTGGGAAATGTCCCGCTCAACCGTCTCGACTTCATCCAATAGCTCGCGCGCCGACTTGCGCAGGGCGCCTTGGCCGAACACCGTCCATTGTTCGGTGTAGTCGGAGGTAGCGACATACACTTTTGTGCGCGCATTCATCAATGTTTTCGCCAACCGTTCAATTCGCTCATCGGCCGTCTCATGTTCCTTTGTAAAAATGACATCGACGTCGTAATGTTTATACTTTTTCTCGTTTCCTTGCACGAGGTGGGCATCGAATACGATCACGACATGGTCCCCGGTGAATCCTTTGTAGTCAGCCATTTTTTCAATCAATAAATCCCTTGCCGCTGCCAGATCGCCCTCTTCTTTCAGCCGGCGCAGCTCCGGCCAAGCACCGATCATGTTATAGCCGTCGACAATCAAAATGTTCATTCGCTATTCTCCCAACGGATACCGCTTCCGGTACACCTCGTACATGAGCAGGCTGGCGGCGACAGAGGCATTGAGTGAGGTGACATGGCCGCGCATCGGCAACCGGAACAAGAAATCGCACTTTTCAAGCACTAGGCGGCTGATCCCTTTTCCTTCGCTCCCGATTACGAGCGCCAACGGCATCGTGCCATCGAGCGAGCGGTAGTCGTCTTGAGCCGATGCATCCGTTCCGGCTACCCACACTCCGCGCTCTTTCAGCTCGTCAATCGTCCGCGCCAAGTTTGTCACACGCGCGACCGGAACGTGCTCAATCGCCCCGGTCGACGCCTTCGCCACCGTTTGGGTCAGCCCGACCGAACGCCGCTTCGGAATAATGAGGCCGTGCGCCCCGACCGCATCAGCGGTGCGCATGATGGCCCCTAAATTATGCGGATCCTCAAGCTCATCCAAGATGAGAAAAAACGGCGCCTCGCCCCGCTCGGCGGCGCGAGCGAACAAGTCATCAATTTCATAGTAGCGGTAAGCCGCCGCCTGAGCGATCACCCCTTGATGAGCTCCTTCAGCCATCTGATCAAGCTTGCGCTTCGGGACATATTGGACGAGCACGCCCCGCCGCTTTGCCCATTCAAGCACAGGTTCGACGGTATGGCGCTGCGCCCCTTCCGCGATCCAAATTTTATTGATGTCGCGCCCGGCTTTGAGCGCTTCAATGACCGGATTTTTGCCGATAATGTAGTCCATCATTCCAACGCCCTTTCTTCCCTTTCAATAATGGCAAACGAACGGCCGATCAGCTCATCAACCCGCTTTTCATTATTAACCAAAAAATGATAACCGATGAGCGCCTCAAAGGCCGTGCTATGCCGGTATGTTTGCACATCCGTATTTTTCGGGATTGTGCCTGATTTGGCATTGCGGCCGCGGCGGACGATGTCCTTTTCCTCCTCGGTCAGGACGCCCTCGTCAAGCAACGCCAAAATCACTCGCGCTTGCGCCCGCGCCGACACATAGCGGACCGCCCGCCGATGCAGCTCATGCGGCCGCACGCTGCCGCCAGCAAGCAAATGGCGTCGCACATACACCTCGTACACGGCGTCGCCAATATAGGCAAGCGCCAGTCCATTTAACTGCTTCACATCGTTGACCGTTTCAAACTCCGCCATCATCGCGTGCTATCCCCGTTTCCATCTCGTTCCTTGCGGCGTGTCTTCCAAAATAATGTTTTTCGCTCTCAACTCGTCGCGAATGCGGTCGGCCAGCGCAAAATCGCGGTTTTTCCGCGCTTCATTGCGCTTTTGGATCAACGCCTCGATTTCCTCATCAAGCAGCTCATCCTGCTTCAAGGTGAGTCCAAGTACGTCCGCCAGCTGTTCGAACTCGCGCAAAAACGCGTGAATGACCTTCTCGGATGTCGTTTTTTCCTGCAAGTACAAGTTGGCCTGCTTCGCCAGTTCAAACAATACGGCAATGCCGTTCGCCGTGTTGAAATCGTCGTCCATTTCACGGATGAACGAGGCGCGGATGTCGGCAATGCGCGAAACCCATTCCTCGTCATTGTCCGTTAAGTTCGTGCTTGCCTGCAGGCGATGCTGCAAATTGCTGTACGCCGTCTTCAGGCGCTCGAGTCCGCGCCGCGCACTCTCAAGCAGTTCCTCGCTGTAGTTGATCGGATGGCGGTAATGCACCGACAGCATGAAAAAACGCAGCACTTGCGGGTCGATCTCCCGGATAATATCGTGAACGAGCACGAAATTGCCAAGCGACTTCGACATTTTTTCGTTGTTAATATTTAAGTACCCATTGTGCAGCCAATATTTCGCGAACGGTTTGCCGGTCAGCGCCTCCGACTGGGCGATTTCGTTTTCATGGTGCGGGAATGTCAAGTCCTGGCCGCCGGCGTGGATATCGATCGTATCGCCCAAATATTTGCGCGCCATCGCCGAGCATTCGATATGCCAACCAGGCCGCCCTTTCCCCCATGGACTGTCCCAACAAATTTCTCCTTCCTTCGCTGCTTTCCAAAGGGCGAAATCAAGTGGATCGTCTTTTTTCTCCCCAATTTCGATGCGCGCCCCAGCTTGCAGCTCATCGATCGATTGATGAGACAGCTTGCCGTATTCGCGGAACTTGCGCGTCCGGTAATACACGTCGCCGTCGACTTCGTAGGCATATCCTTTGTCAATGAGCGCCTGAATGAATTCGATAATCGTATCAATGTTTTCGGTCACCCGCGGATGGATGTCCGCTTTTTTGCAGCCAAGCGCCTGAATGTCTTCAAAATACGCCTCAATAAACCGCTCAGCGATCGCCGGCACGCTCTCGCCGAGCTCGCGGGCCGCTTTGATCAACTTGTCATCGACGTCGGTAAAGTTCGATACATACGTCACATCATAGCCGCGGAACTCCAAATAGCGGCGGATCGTGTCAAAAACGATGGCGGCCCGAGCATTGCCGATGTGAATATAATTATAGACGGTCGGGCCGCACACATACATTTTCACTTTATTCGGCTCCAGCGGCTCAAACGGTTCTTTTTTTCGCGTCAGTGTATTATAAAGCCGGATGCTGCTCATACTCGTTCTTCCTTTCTTGTTGTTTCAATGCCTCAAGCTCGCTTTTCAGCCGGGCGATTTCCTCTTCAAGCTCCCGAAACCGGTCGGCGATCGGGTCAGGAAGGTCGGTATGGTTTAAATCTTTCTTCACTTTCACCCCGTCGCGCACAACGACGCGGCCCGGAATGCCAACGACGGTCGAATTGGGCGGTACGTCTTTTAACACGACCGACCCAGCGCCGATTTTCGAGTTTTCCCCGATCGTAATCGAACCGAGCACTTTCGCGCCGGCAGCGATCAAACAGTTGTCTTTGATCGTCGGGTGCCGCTTCCCTTTTTCTTTCCCTGTCCCGCCTAATGTGACCCCTTGATAGACAGTGACATTGTCGCCGATTTCGCACGTTTCGCCGATCACCACGCCCATGCCGTGGTCGATGAAAAAGCGGCGGCCGATTTTCGCGCCCGGATGGATTTCAATGCCAGTGAAAAAGCGGCTGATTTGCGAAATCAAGCGGGCAAGAAAGTAAAATTTCCGCTTGTAAAGCGCATGGGCGATCCGATGCGCCCAGATGGCATGCAGGCCGGAATACGTTAAAATGACTTCCAAATAGCTTCTCGCCGCCGGGTCTTGCTCAAAAATGACCTCAATATCCTCTTTTAACGTTTTAAACATAATGTCCTCCCTCCATCCCTCTAAGTTGTCTTGAATAAAAAAGCGTCCCTGTGCCGCAGACACAGAGACGCTTTTGGCGCGGTTCCACTCTGTTTAGCGAAACGGGGCGCCGTTTCGCTCACTCGATTCCGATAACGGAGATGCTCCGCTCCCCTCTACTGCAGAACGTCTCTGTTCCGGTTCGAAAGGAGACTCCGAGGCGCACTTCAGACAGCACCGAACATAAGCCGCTTCCAGCCAAGGCGGCTCTCTCTGGGATGCCGATGCTTCCTACTTCTCCTCGTCAACGCTTTTTCTTTATGCGCTTGTTCCATCGAAACTTTATATTATTATACCACATCCATCATGCAAACGTGCATAGAGGCCGATTAAAATTTTTCTTGCAACGCCCGCTCCAGCCGCTCGATCACTTTTTCTTTGCCGAGCAACTGAATGGCAAACGGCAGCTCCGGTCCGTGCGTTTGTCCCGTCACCGCCGCGCGGATCGGCATAAACAACTTTTTCCCTTTTTGCCCGGTCGCCTTTTGCACCGCTTTAATGGCCGCTTTAATCTCGTCTGCCGTAAACGGCTCAAGCTCACGCACGCTCTCAAGGAAGGTGGAAAGCACAGCCGGCACTTGCTCTTCAGCAAGCACTTGACGCGCCTCGTCCTCGTAGTCGATTTCTTCTTTAAAGAACAGCTCAGACAGCGGGACGATCTCCGCACCGTAGCTCATTTGCTCTTGATACAAAGCAATTAAATCGCGCGCCCATTGCCGCTGTTCGTCCGTCATATCCGCCGGCAGGCGCCCGGCTTTCACTAAATGCGGCAAGGCCAGCTCGACAAGCCGGTCAAGATCAAGCTTTTTGATATATTGGTTGTTCATCCATGTCAGCTTTTTCGTATCAAACATGGACGGCGATTTTGACAGCCGGGAGACATCGAACATGCGGATCAGTTCGTCTTTCGTAAAAATTTCTTCCTCTCCTTCCGGCGACCAGCCAAGCAAAGCGAAAAAGTTGAACATCGCTTCCGGCAAATAGCCAAGTTCTTTGTATTGCGAGACGAACTGAATGATTGATTCATCGCGCTTCGACAGCTTTTTCCGCTGCTCGTTGACGATCAACGTCAAGTGCGCGAACTGCGGCGGCTCCCAGCCGAAGTACTCGTATACCATGAGCTGCTTCGGCGTATTGGACAAATGTTCCTCACCGCGAAACACATGACTGATTTCCATTAAATGGTCGTCGATGACAACAGCGAAATTGTATGTCGGAATGCCATTCGCCTTGACAATCACCCAATCGCCGCCGACATCTTTCGATTCAAACACCACTTTGCCGCGCACTAAATCGTAAAACTCGTACGTTTTCCCTTCCGGCACCTTCAGGCGGATCGTATACGGCTTCCCTTGCGCCTCGAGCTCCGCGACCTGCTCCGGCGTCAAATGGCGGCATTTGCCGCTGTACTGCGGAGCGGCGATGCCGGCCGCCCGCTGCGCCTCCCGCTCGCGCTCGAGCTCTTCCGGCGTGCAAAAACATTTGTACGCATGCCCTTGCTCAAGCAATTCATTCACATATTTTCGGTAAATATCGAGCCGCTCCGTTTGCCGGTACGGCCCGTAGCCGCCATCTTGATCAATCGATTCATCATAATCAATGCCGAGCCATTTTAAGTTTTCGAGCTGCGACTTTTCGCCGCCTTCGACGTTCCGTTCAATATCCGTATCCTCGATGCGGACGATCATTTTTCCACCGTGATGGCGGGCAAACAAATAGTTAAACAGCGCTGTCCGCGCCCCGCCGATATGCAAATGGCCGGTTGGGCTCGGCGCATAGCGCACGCGCACCTCTTTTGCCATCATCCAAACCCTCCACTTCCATCAAAGCTTGTGCTATTATTGTACCGTTTATCGCGGCAAAGTTCAAAACAGACAGCTCTCGCCTAAGCCGCACCACGCCGCCGACGCCCCCCTTTACACCTCCTAGCCAGGACGGCGAACAAAGCGCTTATGTATTAAAGAACGAGGCCTTCCCAAATGATGCTGCCAAAGGCCGCTCCATTAGCTTTTTTGCAGCAAGACGACCGCCTGGGCGGCAATGCCTTCCCCCCGCCCAGTGAATCCAAGCTTCTCCGTCGTCGTTGCCTTCACATTGACTTGCGAGCGCTCGGCTTCCAGCAACCGAGCGATCACCGCCCTCATTTCTTCAATATATGGCGCCAGCTTCGGCTTTTGTGCGATGATCGTGCAGTCGGCGTTCACGAGCCTATACCCTTCCTGCCGAGCGAGCGCCCATACGTGCGCCAACAGCTCAGCCGAGTCGGCATCTTTAAAGCGCGGATCTGTGTCTGGAAAATGCCGGCCGATATCGCCGGCGCCGATCGCCCCAAGGCATGCGTCCGCCACCGCATGAAGCAGCACGTCGGCATCTGAGTGGCCGAGCAGCCCCTTTTCATACGGAATAGTAACGCCGCCAATGATCAGCGGACGCCCTTCAACAAGCTGATGGACGTCAAACCCTTGTCCAATGCGAAACATCTCTCCACCCCCATCTATTCGGCCATCCGGCTTGCCAAAATCGCTTCAGCAAACAAAAGGTCCTCCGGCGTCGTCAGCTTAATATTGCGATAATCCCCCTCAATGATCTTCACCGGCTTGCCGATTCGCTCCACAAGGCTGGCGTCATCCGTGCCGAGATAGCCAGCCTGTTTCGCCGCTTCGTGCGCTTCCATGATCAAAGACAGACGAAAAGCTTGTGGCGTCTGCACCGCCCACAAGCTGGAACGATCAATCGTCTGTTCGACAAACAAACCGTTCGCTTTTTTGATCGTATCTTTCACCCGCACTGCCGGGATCGCCGCCCCGTACTGAACAGCGGCGTTCACTAGCTCGTGCAAATGATGGACGCGGACAAACGGGCGGGCGCCGTCATGGATGAGAACAATCTCCTCCCCCGCGAGCGCCTGCAATCCGTTATAAACGCTATACTGCCGCTCCTCGCCGCCGTCGGTAAGCGCGGCGACTTTTTGAATGCGAAAGCGGGCGAGCAGCTGCTCAAATCGGCTTCGCTCGGCTGGGTTGACGACGAGCACGATGCGGGTGCACCGCTCATCGCGCTCAAACACGTTCAGCGTCCGAACGATGAGCGGCTCACCGCCAAGCTCAAGGAATTGCTTGTTCATGCCGGCGTTCATCCGCTTTCCTCGCCCGGCCGCCAAGACAATCGCTTCGTAATTCATTGGCCGTTTCCCCTATTCGTTTTACAACGCTTTTTGCAGCAGTTTCAATTTGGCAAAAATCATTCTCCCTGCAGATGTTTGTAACACGCTGGTGACTAAAACGTCAACCCGTTTGCCGATATATTCTTTGCCATCTTCAACGACGATCATCGTCCCGTCGTCCAAATAGGCCACGCCTTGGTTATGCTCCTTCCCATCTTTAATGACGTGTACGTTCAGCTCCTCGCCTGGCAACACGACCGGTTTGACGGCATTCGCTAAATCGTTGATATTCAAAACACGCACGTTTTGCAGCTCACATACTTTGTTTAAATTGAAATCGTTCGTCACGACAACGCCTTGAAGCTGCTTCGCCAGCTTGACGAGTTTGCTGTCGACTTCCTGGACGTCGCTGAAATCCGCTTCATGGATTTCCACTTTCATCGCCATTTCTTTTTGGATGCGGTTCAAAATATCCAAGCCGCGGCGGCCGCGGTTCCGCTTCAGCACATCGGACGAATCGGCGATATGCTGCAATTCTTCGAGCACAAACCGCGGAATGACAAGCGGCCCTTCCAAAAACCCGGTTTGGCAAATGTCTGCGATCCGCCCGTCGATGATGACGCTCGTATCCAAAATTTTCACAGCACCGCCCTTTGACGGTTCGTTTTCCGCTTCTCCACCTTTTTTCTTCGCCATGCGATTGGACAAGGAAAATAAGTTCATCAACTCATTCCGTTTCTTTAAACCGACGCGAAACCCTAAGTAGCCAAGCAACACCGTCAAAAAAATCGGCAACACCGTATTCAACACTTGAATGTGAAACGACTGCAACGGCATGACAACGAAAAACGCGATAATAAGACCGAAAATCAGCCCGAGACTGCCAAACAGCACGTCGGCGGCCGGCGCCTTCACGAGCGTTTCCTCCACCCAGCGAATCATGTCGACCACATAATCGACAAGCCAAAACGTCAACAAAAAGAAAACGACTGCCCCCAGCACCGCCAGCGTATAAGAATTATTGAGAAGCGGCATGCCGCTCACATTCATCACCTTAAGCAAGTCAGGAAAAAACATGGCGCCTAACGTTCCGCCCACGGCGAGGAAAAATAATTGCACAATGCGTTTGACCATCAGCCCATCTTCACCTCCCTATTTAACATTATAAACAGTTTCCAATGTTTGAAACCAATTGGAAGGCAATTTTTAATCGTTTTTGAACATTCGACATCTGCTTGTAACAATAGCAGAAAACGCCGGCCAAACGCCGTAGTTGTTTCGGATCTCCCTACTATATTTTTACGTACATCAGAGCGAAAAGGTTCAATCCTTTTAGGCTGTTTATGCCTCTGCTTGAGCATTTAAGAATGAAGAGGCGATGAATTTTTGATCGCTCATATCCCCTTGGACACGAAGAAGCGGGCCGCGCAGGCGAAAGAGCGATTAACACATTGTATGCTCAAGCGCCTCGGCCACATGCGAAACACCGATCACTTGCACACCTTTTGGCGGCTGCCAGCCGGCTAAATTGTTTTTTGGCACAATGATGCGGGAAAAGCCTAATTTTACCGCCTCCTGCACGCGCTGTTCGATGCGCGAGACGCGGCGCACCTCTCCAGTTAAGCCGACTTCGCCGATAATGACATCCGCCGGATTCGTCGGCCGATCGCGAAAGCTCGAGGCGATGCTGACAGCGACCGCCAAGTCAATTGCCGGCTCATCAAGCTTCACGCCGCCCGCCACTTTCAAATAAGCATCTTGGTTTTGCAACAGCAGCCCAACCCGCTTTTCGAGCACGGCCATCAAAAGCGACACACGGTTATGGTCAAGGCCGGTCGCCATCCGTCTCGGGTTGCCGAAGCTCGTCGGCGAGACGAGCGCCTGGATTTCCACGAGCACCGGCCGCGTCCCTTCCATCGCCGCCACGACCGTCGAGCCAGCCGCTCCGCGCGACCGTTCTTCTAAAAACACTTCTGATGGGTTTTCCACTTCCTTCAGCCCAATGTCGCGCATCTCAAAAATGCCGATTTCGTTCGTTGAGCCAAAACGGTTTTTCACCGCTCGCAAAATGCGATACGTATGGTGTCGCTCCCCTTCAAAATAGAGAACGGTGTCCACCATATGTTCGAGCAGGCGCGGCCCGGCGATCGCCCCTTCCTTCGTCACATGACCGACGATAAAAATGGCAATGCCTTTTGTTTTCGCCAGCTTCATCAGCTCGGCCGTGCATTCGCGCACTTGGGCGACGCTGCCCGGTGCAGAGGAAATATCGGTGCGATACACCGTCTGAATCGAATCAATGATGACACAAGCAGGTTGAACCGTTTCAACCGCTGCCACAATGTATTCCAAATCTGCTTCCGCCAACACGTACAGCTGATCGCACTCCGCACGAAGGCGTCCAGCGCGCAGCTTTACTTGTTTGACCGATTCCTCACCGGAGACATACAGCACTTGATGCCCAGCGGCGGCCAGCTGCGCCGATGTTTGCAAAAGCAACGTTGATTTGCCAATGCCAGGGTCGCCGCCGATCAAAACGAGCGAACCTTTGACGATTCCACCGCCCAGCACGCGATCGAGCTCCGCGCTGTTCGTTTTCATGCGCGGCTCTTGCACCGCCTCCACGGCTGTAATCGGGACCGGTTTGGCCGAACCCGCCCGCTCCGAATGAAGAAATGCGCCGCGCACAGTCGGTTTCTCCTGCTCAATTTCCTCAACAAACGAATTCCATGTTTGGCATCCCGGACAGCGTCCAAGCCA
Source organism: Geobacillus thermoleovorans (assembly GCF_001610955.1). GTDB lineage: Bacteria > Bacillota > Bacilli > Bacillales > Anoxybacillaceae > Geobacillus > Geobacillus thermoleovorans. The sequence goes on along the minus strand of NZ_CP014335.1, from coordinate 81,156 downwards.
TTTGGCCGACTCATATCCACACTCTTGGCAAACGAACTTCGTTTTCTTCTTCGCCATCGATCTTAACCCTTTCTGTAACGTTTTCCAACGAAAAAAAGGCATGGGCAGGAAGCTGCCGCATGCCTTTTCTTCCCTCACACGACCGCTTGTTTCGACAATACGACAAACTCCCCGTCTTTGACATCCACGACGACTTTTTGCCCTTTGGCGATCGTGCCTTTTAACAATTCTTCGGACAAACGGTCTTCAACATGCTTTTGCAAGGCGCGGCGCAGCGGGCGGGCACCGTATTCTGGATCGAACCCTTCGGCGGCGATTTTCTCAATGGCGGCCTCCGTCAGCTCAAGATCAATGTCTTGCTCTTTCAGCCGCTTCACGAGCGTATCGGCCATCAATCGGACGATTTGTTTCAGATGGTCTTTTTCGAGCGAATGGAAGACGATGATTTCGTCGATCCGGTTTAAAAACTCTGGACGGAATGCTTTTTTCAGCTCATCCATCACTTTGCTTTTCATATCTTTGTATTGCTGGTTCCCGTCTTGAATGTTGAAGCCAACGTACTTATTCCGTTTCAGCGCATCGGCGCCGACGTTGGACGTCATGATGATGATCGTGTTGCGGAAGTCGACCGTCCGCCCTTTCGAGTCAGTCAGCCGCCCATCTTCCAACACTTGCAGCAAAATATTGAACACGTCCGGATGCGCTTTTTCCATCTCATCTAACAGGACAACCGAATACGGCTTGCGGCGCACTTTTTCCGTCAGCTGGCCGCCTTCTTCATAACCGACATACCCCGGCGGCGACCCGATGAGCCGCGATGTCGAGTGTTTTTCCATATACTCGGACATATCGATGCGAATGAGGGCGTCTTCATCGCCAAACATCGCTTCTGCCAAGGCTCGAGCCAACTCCGTTTTCCCAACCCCGGTCGGACCAAGGAAAATGAACGAACCGATCGGGCGTTTCGGGTCTTTCAGGCCAGCACGGGCGCGGCGCACCGCTTTGGCGACCGCTTTGACCGCCTCGTCTTGGCCGACGACACGCGAATGCAAAATTTCTTCCAGCTTGAGCAGCCGCTCCGTTTCCGTCTCAGCGAGCTTCGATACCGGAATGCCGGTCCAACTCGAGACGACCGCGGCGATGTCTTCGACCGTCACTTCCAAATTTTCTTGGCCTTGTTTTTCTTTCCACGCACGTTTCGTTTCCTCCAGTTCTTCGCGCAGCCGCTGTTCCATATCGCGCAGCGACGCCGCTTTCTCAAACTCTTGGCTTTGCACGGCCGCGTCTTTTTCTTTCCGCACTTCCTCGAGCTTTTGTTCAAGTTCTTTCAATTTCGGCGGTGCGGTGAACGAACGAAGGCGCACTTTCGAGCAAGCCTCGTCGATCAAATCGATCGCCTTATCCGGCAAGAAACGGTCGGTAATGTAGCGGTCGGACAACTTGACGGCTTGCACGATCGCCTCGTCGGAAATCGAAACGCGGTGGTGCGCTTCATACCGATCGCGCAACCCTTTTAAAATTTGGATCGATTCTTCCACTGTCGGTTCATCAACGTAAATCGGCTGAAAGCGGCGTTCAAGCGCGGCGTCTTTTTCAATATATTTCCGGTATTCATCGAGCGTTGTCGCGCCGATGCATTGAAGCTCCCCGCGCGCCAACGCCGGTTTCAAAATGTTCGACGCGTCGATCGCTCCTTCCGCCCCACCGGCGCCAATTAATGTATGCAGCTCATCGATAAACAAGATGATGTTGCCCGCTTGACGAATTTCATCCATCACTTTTTTCAGTCGGTCTTCAAATTCTCCACGGTATTTCGTTCCGGCGACGACTGTCCCCATATCGAGCGTCATGACCCGCTTGTCGCGCAGCGTTTCCGGCACTTCGTTATTGACGATTTGTTGGGCTAACCCTTCAGCAATGGCCGTTTTCCCAACGCCCGGCTCGCCGATCAACACCGGATTATTTTTCGTCCGCCGGCTTAATACTTCAATGACGCGCTGAATTTCTTTACTGCGGCCGATGACCGGGTCCAGCCGCCCTTCGCGGGCAATCGCTGTCAAATCGCGGGCGAGGCTGTCAAGCGTCGGAGTGCTCACGTGCGAAGCACCGCCGCCATGGCCTGACATCGACTCATTGCTGCCAAGCAGCTGCAACACTTGCTGGCGCGCTTTGTTCAAGCTTACTCCCAAGTTGTTCAGCACGCGGGCGGCCACCCCTTCGCCTTCGCGGATCAACCCAAGCAAAATATGTTCTGTGCCGACGTATGAATGGCCGAGCTTCCGCGCTTCATCCATCGACAGCTCAATTACTTTTTTCGCCCGCGGTGTATAGTGGATCGTATGCGACACTTCACTGCCACGGCCGATGAGCGATTCGACTTCTTTTTGAATTTTATCTGGGCCGAGCCCAAGCGCCATGAGCGCCTTAGCCGCGATCCCCTCGCCCTCGCGGATGAGGCCGAGCAAAATATGTTCTGTGCCGATATTGTTATGGCCGAGGCGAATGGCTTCTTCCTGCGCCAGCGCCAGCACTTTTTGCGCCCGTTCCGTAAATCTGCCAAACATCATCGTTCATCACCCTCCATCTTTCTTCGTTCCTCCATCTTTAAACGCTCCCGGATCAGCGCCGCGCGGCGGACGTCCCGTTCTTCAGGGCGAAGCGCCCCGCCGGCATATTGCTGCAAAAATCCCGGCTGCGTCAAAATCATCAGCTCATTTAAAATGTTGCGCGAGATGTTCTTGATATATCCTAGATCAATCCCTAAGCGAACATCGGACAGACATTGCGCCGCTTCTTTCGATTCGATGACGCGGCAGTTGGCCAGTATGCCGTATGAACGGAACACCTTGTCTTCTAATTGTATGCCCAAAGTTTTCACTAATGCCTGACGAGCCGCTCTTTCTTGGGCGATCAGCTGCTGAACGATCGTATGCAAATCAGCAACAATGTCTTCCTCCGATTTCCCAAGCGTGATCTGGTTGGAAATTTGGAATATATTTCCCAACGCTTCACTCCCTTCACCGTATGTTCCACGGACAACAAGCCCAAGCTGGTTGATGGCAGGAATAATACGGTTAATTTGCTGCGTCAGCACAAGCGCCGGAAGATGCATCATCACCGAAGCCCGCAATCCCGTCCCGACATTGGTCGGGCAGCTCGTTAAATAACCAAGCCGCTCGTCAAAGGCATAGTTGACATACCCTTCAATCCAATCGTCCAATTCGCTCGCCGCCTCGAGAGCCTCAGCAAGCTGCAACCCCGGGAATAGGCATTGGATGCGGATATGATCCTCCTCGTTGATCATGATGCTGATTTCTTCATTTTCCGAAAGCAGACAAGCGCCAAACGGCGAATCCTCAGCCAGATGCGGACTAATTAAGTGTTTTTCTACCAATACCCGTTTTTCAATCGGCTGAAGCTCCGACATTTTCAACAACTCGAAGCGGCCTGCCCCTCCGTAAGAACGATGGGCGAACGTCCGTTCAAACAACGCGACGATTTGCATCGCTTCTTCACTGCTAAACAGCGTTGGAAAACGAAAGTCAACGATGTTGCGCGCCAGTCGGATGCGACTGCTTAAGACGATGTCCGAATCCGGCCCCTCTTGGCTCATCCACGCGCTGACCGCCGTATTGAAAAACTTCTCGAACGACATACCGCTTACATATCCCCCTCTCCGCGTCGACGCAGTTCATCCTCCAACGAGCGGATTTGGTCGCGCACCTCGGCCGCCCGCTCGAATTCCTCACGAGCAACGAGCTCCTGAAGCTTTTGTTTCAACATAGCAAGTTGCTTGCGCAAATGGAGAACGCCGCCTTTTCGCTTCGGAATTTTTCCTGAATGAGCGGTATTGCCGCTATGGAGCCGTTTCAAAATCGGCGGCAAGTAGCGTGCAAACGTCCGGTAGCAGTTAGCGCAGCCGAACCGCCCGATTTGTGTGAATTGATGGTATGTCATTTGGCACGTCTCACATTGAAGTACATCCGGGTTCGGAAACGCGTTCGCCGTCATCTCTTTCATCGGCGCTTGAAAGTTAAGAAGCCCCGCCAACAAGTTGTTGAGTGAAAAATCATCATTGCCGTAGAACGTAAACATATGGCCATGCTCTCTGGCACATTGCTCGCAAAGATGGAACTCCGTTTTCTCTCCGTTTACAATTTTTGTAAAGTGCATCGTGGCCGGCCGCTGCTTGCATTCTTGGCAAATCAATGCCTCCCCCTCCCCCTATTTGTATTTCAGCGACGTCAGCATCGCTTTTAACATGCGGGCCCGCAGTTCGTCCCGCTCGGGCAAATCGATATATAAAACAGAACGATCCATAGCGCTTAACATAATTTTCGCTTCCCGCTCCGAAATTACCTTTTCTTCAACGAGACGTTTTACCACATCTTCGGCATTCGATTGGCTGATGCGGTGGCCGACAAGCTCGAGCAGCTGGTCAATAAGCTGTGCTTCACTCTTTGTCTTCACTTTCATAATGCGGATATACCCACCGCCACCGCGCTTGCTTTCGACGATGTACCCTCTTTCAAGGGTAAACCTCGTATTGATGACATAGTTGATCTGCGACGGAACACATTGGAATTTATTAGCGATTTCGCTTCGTTTAATTTCAACGATATCTTGGTCGCTCATATTGAGCACTTGCTTTAAATATTGCTCAATGATGTCGGAAATGTTCGGCACTCTACCTACCACCTTCCTTACAACCAAGCTGCCTGGCGATGGGCCGTCCGCTGACCAGGACACCCCACTGCCTATTTGTTGACTTTGACTATATTTGACCTTACTCTTACTATACAATGTATTACGGAAAATTTCAAGAGTGACCAAAGAAGGAAAACTAACTATAGAATATCCGTTTTTTTGGACAATAAAACGTCAAGCAGCCGAATAAATGAAAAAGCACGCCTTTTCTTCCAAGGAAAGAAAAGACGTGCTTTCCATTTTGCCTAGCAGCGACCTACTCTTGCAGGGGCGCTGGCCCCAACTACCATCGGCGCTGGAGGGCTTAACTTCCGTGTTCGGGATGGGAACGGGTGTTTCCCCTCCGCCATAGCCACTAGGCAATGATGATCATCTTGGACAGTAATTATTATATCCATCCTGTTGGATTTGTCAACAGGATGTTCATTCCCTCAAAACTAGATAACCGTTGGAAGAAGCCACTCATAGGTTAAGCCCTCGATCGATTAGTATCCGTCAGCTCCACGTGTCGCCACGCTTCCACCTCGGACCTATCGACCTCGTCATCTTCGAGGGATCTTACCCGCTTTGCGCGGTGGGAAATCTCATCTTGAGGGGGGCTTCACGCTTAGATGCTTTCAGCGCTTATCCCGTCCGCACATAGCTACCCAGCGGTGCCCCTGGCGGGACAACTGGTACACCAGCGGTGCGTCCATCCCGGTCCTCTCGTACTAAGGACAGCTCCTCTCAAATTTCCTCCGCCCGCGACGGATAGGGACCGAACTGTCTCACGACGTTCTGAACCCAGCTCGCGTACCGCTTTAATGGGCGAACAGCCCAACCCTTGGGACCGACTACAGCCCCAGGATGCGATGAGCCGACATCGAGGTGCCAAACCTCCCCGTCGATGTGGACTCTTGGGGGAGATCAGCCTGTTATCCCCGGGGTAGCTTTTATCCGTTGAGCGATGGCCCTTCCATGCGGAACCACCGGATCACTAAGCCCGACTTTCGTCCCTGCTCGACCTGTCCGTCTCGCAGTCAAGCTCCCTTGTGCCTTTGCACTCTCCGAATGATTTCCAACCATTCTGAGGGAACCTTTGGGCGCCTCCGTTACCTTTTGGGAGGCGACCGCCCCAGTCAAACTGCCCACCTGACACTGTCTCCCACCCCGCTAAGGGGTGCGGGTTAGAATTTCAATACCGCCAGGGTGGTATCCCACCGTCGCCTCCACCGAAGCTGGCGCTCCGGCTTCCCAGGCTCCCACCTATCCTGTACAAGCGATACCAAAATTCCATATCAGGCTGCAGTAAAGCTCCACGGGGTCTTTCCGTCCTGTCGCGGGTAACCTGCATCTTCACAGGTAGTATAATTTCACCGGGTCTCTCGTTGAGACAGCGCCCAAGTCGTTACACCTTTCGTGCGGGTCGGAACTTACCCGACAAGGAATTTCGCTACCTTAGGACCGTTA